>URQQ01000001.1 GCA_900549995.1 uncultured Lachnospiraceae bacterium
TGGTTCCGCTTAGAAAACCAGAATTTTTATGCTTTTCTGCATTATAGCACGATTATTTAAAAAGAGAAAGTTGAAATTCATTTTCCCCTTGAAAACTCCATCGTTTCTTATTACGTAAAAGGGGCTGTCGGGAAATTCTGGCAGAGTATTTAGCCGCCTTGATTCCGATTACCTTCCGCATATCAGAGAAATATCCCGAAACTTATGATTTCAAAAAGCAGGAACTGCACTGATTCCTGCTTTTTTATACTCAAACTTCACACATAAAAATGCATCCTCTGCAATAGTGAAATATTTGAATTAATAATTTGCCTTTATTCATTATGGATTGCTGCCAATGGACTCAGCCGCATTGCCCGAAGTGCCGGGAAATAACCTGCCGCCATCCCCACAAATACTGCAAAAATCATGGATGCCGCTGCCAGCCAGAACGGAATATAGGAAATATTTTCCTCCACTCCCATTGCCCCGCTGCTGGCCACGATGGCATTGATCGCAAAAGAGATCAAAAAACTTAAGATATTTCCGACCAGTCCGCCGATAAATCCAATAAACGCTGCTTCTAAAAGAAACATCTGCTTGATATTACGCAGGCTGCATCCCAATACCTTGATCACACCGATTTCTTTTGTCCTCTCATAAATGGACATCATCATTGTATTGGCAATTCCGATCGCCGCTACAAACAGTGACACGGCGCCGATTCCACCAAGAACCGCCTGCACCATGGCAAACTGTTTTTTCATACTGTCCATATACTCTACATTTGTAGTTACCTGAAATCCCATATTTCGGATTTCTGTGGACAGTGCATCTACATTGTCAATATCATCTGCCTTGACTTTCAGTGAGGAATATACAAAATCCTTATATGGTTTTCCGGATTTTGTAGTCGGCTGTCCCGGAATCGCTCTGCCGCTGAACTCCTTTTTCAGCATACTTTTCAATGTCTCGAGGTTACAATACACAGAGTAGGAATTTGCATTGTATGTATCCACATCTCCTTCCACCATGCCGCTTGCCCGTACGACATACTTTTTCGGCGGCTTTGTACTCTTCTGTGTATTGCCGTCTCCACCGCTCTCCGGTGCTGCTCCCGTAGATGGCGACTGACTCGAATAATATGCCTCCTGATCCAGGATCAAAAACAATGAATCATGAGCCAGATCTATATCCGGAAGCACTCCTGTCTCCCAATACATCTTTCCTGTTGATTCTTCTGAAAAGTTTGTAATAACATTATTTCCGATAACCAGATCCAGTTCCGCACCGCCTGCTTTCGGAAGGCTTCCGCCCGGTGCCAGTTTGATGTTCAGATCTTTCAGCCCTTCCTCTGTCATACCTGTCAGAGGACAATATCCGATATATCCGTTTTTCTTTAAAAGTGCATCAATTGACAAAACCGGCTGCACATCTGCCACATGATCCAGCTTTTTAATCTGTTCGATCACATCATCTGTTGTATATTTGGTCGCTTCCTCTTCGTTGCTGGTATCCCCCATATAGAAACCGCCCATCTGGGAAGAACCTTTTCCTGTCACTGTCAGACTTGTAACACCTCCGGATTGCTCAATTTCCTGATACATCGATTCCTGAAGTCCAAGACCCAGCGAGATCATGACTACGATAGATGCAGTACCAATGACAACACCCAGCACTGTCAAAAACGTCCGAAGCTTTCTTCGTTTCAGACTGTTGCTACTCATCCTCAGTAAATCGATCCACCTCATTCAGCAAGTCCTCCTCTTCCAAAGCCGCCATTTTTTTCTTCTTATGTCTGCGCAGCAATACAACTGTAACAATTCCTGCCACCACTACAACCGCGATCACGATCGGAACAACCGGGAGTCCTTTTTCCGGTGCTTCTGCCTCCACCGGCATCATATCTGCAGGATTCTGTGCAGGTGTTACTGTCAGAGAAAATTCTTTCTCCATGCTCGCACTTTTTCCGGCTTCATCTTCATAAGAAATCACAACTTTACACTTTTTCGTCTCATCCATCTCCTGATTTGCTGTTACGATTCCGTCAATAGAACCTGTTGCCCCCGGCTCTATATTTCCTACAAATATTTCTTTTCCTGTCAGACCTTCCCCTTCAAATTTGGCTTTTACATTGTAAAGCTTGATTCGTCCGGTATTGTAAAGACTGCAGGTAATATTTGCCTCTTCTCCAACAGCAACGGATTCCGGCGCCACTTCAATGTCACTCAATTCAAATCTGGCTGCCTGCTTTACCGGGATTGCCAGACTGGAAGCACTTTCAAACTGTGTGGCATTGCCGTCCTCATATTTCATGGACATCGCAATACTATATGGTTTCTGAACCAGATCTGCTCTTGCATTCAGATCAATGGAAATATCTTTTGTCCCTCCTGCCGGGATTCCATCCAGATAAATCGAGCTGGAACCGGATGCAGGCAAAAATGCCGGCGCCTCTGCTGCTGCGTCTGTTCCGGAAGCCGGTGCCTGAAGATCAAACAGCATATTGGAAACCGCTGTTGTGGAAGATGTATTCTTCAAATGAATGATCAGTTTAAAGTTGCTTCCCGCATTGACATCGCCCGGATCTGTATTAAACCCTGTCACGATCACTCGCGGTACTGAAGCAGTAGAAGTTCCGCCGCCACTTCCTCCGGAGATGATCGGATCCGTGTTTGTCACTCCACCAGCTAAAATTTCTCCGCCGCCCTGTGGCTCCTGCGGTGTTTCCGGCTGTGCATTGTTATTGTTGTTATTGTCATCTGGTTTTTCCTCCGGCTTTGCCGTTGTCTTCGCAAAGATGTAAGGTGTACTCTGGAACTGGTTCTCACCATCATCATAAGTCACTGTAAACGCCAGTTTGTATGATTTTGTCTCTACATCATCGCGTACCTTTAAATCTTTCCAGACTGCTTCTGCGTACTGTCCCGCCGGGATTGTTCCCAGCTCCAGTTCGTTGTTCATATCGGCGATTTCAAACGGCCAGCTCGCCGCATCATCAAGTATCGGAGAAATCTTTACATTCCCCGCATCCTGTGTTCCCTTGTTCCACACCCGAATCAACAGTTCACTTGTCTCTCCTGCTGCATACTGTGGTGTTGTCTGTCCGTTTCCGAGTGTCAGCCGTATCGTGGGGATCGCCTGCTCTCCCGCCAGTGCACTCATCGGAAGCAGCATTGCCGCCACCAGTGCAAAACTTACGATCACTCCCATTGCCTGTTTCCATCGTCTCATTGCTCATTTCCTCCCTGCTCTGCATGTTCCCTTGCTTTTTTTCTATTGTCTTCTACTTTGACGATTTTCCCGTCTATAATATGGAAGATGCGGTCTGCATATCCCGCAAGATGATCATCATGGGTTACCATGACCAGTGTTTTCTTCTGCTCTCTGACCACCTGCTGCATCAGCGCCATGACTTTCCTTGATGTACGGGAATCCAGATTTCCTGTCGGCTCATCTGCAAAAATGATCTTCGGATCTACCACCAGCGCTCTCGCCACACCAACTCTCTGCTGCTGTCCTCCGGACATCTGATTTGGCAGATGCTTCTTATGCTTTTTCAGCTTGACCAGATCCAGCATCTTATCCGCTTTTTTCAGGCGTTCGGCTTTCGGCACACCACGGAAACTCAAAGGAAGTGCCACATTTTCCAACGCATTCATACTGCCTAAAAGCTGAAATGACTGAAAAATAAATCCGACTTTTTCTCTCCTGAATCTGACAAGCTGATCCTCTTTTAAATTCTCAATATGCTGTCCGTCTATAATAACTTCTCCTTTTGTGGGTTTTTCCAGACCTGCCAGCATATTCAGCATCGTCGATTTTCCGGAGCCGGAAGTACCTACGATGGCACAGAATTCGCCCTCATAAATCTCCAGACTGACTCCGTTGAGTGCCCGCACCGCAGAATCTCCAAGCTTATACAATTTGTATAAATTCTTTACTTCAATGATCTTTTTCACACCATACCTCCTCCCAATGCACTACATTATATAAAAGAATTTAAAAATTTCTGCTTGGTAATTCATTAAAATTTTCTTAAGATTGTAATAAAACAGCTTGTCTGTTGACTGTTTCAATCAGCCTTTACAATACCTCTCCGCTTTTATTTATTGACATATATCTAATAATATTCTATAATTTTATTAGATATTTATCTATTATTTTAAGAAAGGTTGTGATCTGTATGTACCGTACCCTCTTTCAAAATCGAAACTATGTAAAACTTTTGTCTGCCAATATGATCAATCGTCTTGGTGACGGGATTGATTCGATTGCATTCACATGGCTGACCTATGCTCTGACGAAAAATGCCAGTCTTTCTGCCATTGTGTTTGCAGCCAATGTCCTTCCTACTGTTTTATTCCAGCCTCTGGCCGCTCCATTCGTGGACAGGATGCAAAAACAAAAGGTTATGGTGTGGTCTGATCTCCTTCGCGGACTCTCTCTTTCAGGATTTTTGCTGCTGTTTCTGACAGATTTTCTACAGCCATGGATGTTTGTTGCATTTACCTTTCTCTTTAATAGTATCGAGGCATTTCGCATTCCCGCCGGAGTTTCTTATCTGCCAAAAGTGCTTGCCAACGAAGAGCTTGACGAGGGCATCAACTTCAATCAGATCAGTTCTCAGGTCTGTATGATTGCAGGAACTGCTGCAGGAGGAGTTCTTGTGGCCATAGCCCCCGGCCTTGCCATCGGTCTGGATCTGCTGAGTTTTTTCCTTTCTGCATGCCTGATTGGTGCGATGAAAGTAGAAGAACATCTGGATATGGCTATTACGCAAACTAATTACTGGGAGAATCTAAAAGGAGGCGTTCTTTATTTTTGCAAAAACAAGTTGTTTCTTCTGTTTGTCAGCGGAGCTTTGTTATGCAATGCACTTGCCACGATCCTTTCCTCCCTTTCGGCGGCCTACATCAGCGGAACCTTGCACAAATCCTCAGAATACCTTGCCTACGCTGATATTCTGACGACTTTATCGAGCCTGCTGCTTCTGTTTTTCTATCCGAGAATCCAGAAACTGATCCGGCCGTCTTTTGTCTATACCTGGTGTTCTCTTGGGATATGGGGACTCTTTTATCTGATTCTGGCAGTCCTTCCTTCCCTGAATGGAGGCATGACTCTGCCAGTATGGATTGGACTGTTTTGTATACAGGGATGCGGTATGGGAATTTTTCAGGCATTTCTCAATACTACGTTTGTCAAAATCGTAGAACCCGAATACCTTGCCCGCGCCGCCGGATTTTTTAATTCTGCCGGAAGTGCCATCATGCCGGTTCTCTCTTTTCTGCTTGCGGGAATTGTACATTATATAAAAATCCCCATGATCTTTCTTGGAACAGGGATCTTTTCTCTTCTGCTCCTTTTCCTTTTCAAGATCAGCAGATGCGGAGACTTTTTTGACCGGGAAATATCAAAACTCAAATAAGAATATTTAGATTAGAAAGGAATACTTTTAACCATGAACAAACTGACACCTGATTTATACGCAGAAGCATTTGGAATTTTAACACGAAAACTTTTAAAGGATGACTGTCTCGCGATGCGTAACAGCATTCTCGCAAAGCGGCCGGAAAAAGAACTGATCACAGAGCTTTTCCAACCTTTGCTGGAAATGATGGAAGCTTCCGAATCGCTCACACCGAATCTCTCAAATCCACTTTATACACAGCTTACACCGCCAGATGAGGGGAATGTTCCTACTTTTTTCATTCGTGATTTCTTTTACATCTACTATGATATCATGGAGCACGGCGTCTCTTTTGATGATATCTGCAGGCATTTTGAAGATGATCACGGCGCAAAATGGACCGCTTCCATCCTTCATCTTGAAGAAACGCCTTCCGATCCGGTATCCTGTGTCCTGAAAAGTTCTCTGGATGCTCCTGAAAAACTTGCCATGCTGCAAATTTTATTAGATGGAAAAAGCTGGGTAGAAGAATGTCTTCTCCTGTTAAAACAAATCGCCGCCGCAATTGAGCCGATTTTGAACAAATATCATTCTCTTTACACATACTGTGATACTCTGGTTTCCTCCAAAGACTGCCAGAAAATCCTGCTTCGCAGAATGGGAATGACGCTCCCACAGGACACCTGCATCCTCCCTTGTCTTTCTCTCTGTAATATGGCCGATTTTTATACTTTTTTTGCTGACAAAACACAACGTTCCAATATTGTCCGTCTGGGCATTCTGTTCTGCGCTATTGACACTTTTTCCCGGGAAGTATTCTCCACAGAGCAGCTCAGTGAACACCTAAAAATGTTCTCGGATCCAACCAAACTGGCAATCCTTTCCATTTTAAAAAAAGAACCCACTTACCAGAGTGATCTGGCAAAAAGGCTCTCTTTGACAACTGCGACCATTTCGCATCATATGAATCAGCTGTATCTGAATGGTTTTGTATGCCATGAAGTCCGCAATAACAAGCTGTACTATTTCTATCAGTCAGATATGGTAGAACATACGGTAAACCAGCTTTTTCAGTATCTGGATTCCTGATGGCCTTACTCAATCTGCCAGTCGATCGGTGTCACCCCATGTTCTTCCAGAAACTGATTGGTCTGGCTAAACGGCCTGCTTCCGAAAAATCCTCTGTATGCAGACAGGGGACTCGGATGCGGCGCCTCAAGGATCAAATGCTTCGGATTGTTCAGCATCCGTTTTTTGCGCTGTGCCGGCGCTCCCCACAGAATAAACACGATCGGCCGATCCTGTGCGTTGACTGCCATGATCGCTGCATCTGTAAATTCCTCCCAGCCGATTCCTCTGTGGGAATTTGCCTCATGCGCCCGCACCGTCAGCACCGTATTGAGCATCAGTACTCCCTGCTCGGCCCATTTTGTCAGACACCCGTGGTTCGGAATGGTACAGCCCAAATCATCCTGCAGCTCTTTATAAATATTAACCAGAGACGGAGGAACCTGCACTCCCTTTTTCACCGAGAAGCACAACCCATGCGCCTGATTAAAATTGTGATACGGGTCCTGCCCGAGAATCACTACCTTCACATCTTTTAAAGGTGTCAGATGAAACGCATTGAAAATATCATTCGCCGGCGGAAAAATCTGTCTGGTCCGATACTCCTCATTGACCGTATTAAATAATGTTTTATAATAAGGTTTCTTAAATTCCCCCTTTAATGCTTCATACCAGTCTCCATTGATTCCAGACATGATGTTCACTTCCTCTCTTTTGTTTTATATTAGTCTGACGGAAATCCCCTGCTCCCTCAAATATTCTTTGACCTGCCGGATCTCCAGTTCCTTATAGTGGAACAAGGATGCCGCCAGTGCTGCGTCTGCGCCGCCGTCTGTCAGCGCCTCTTTGAAATGCTCCACGATCCCCGCACCGCCGGATGCAATCACCGGAATGGACACGCTCTCTGCCACCGCTTTGGTCAGCTCCAGATCGTATCCTGCCTTTGTCCCGTCACAGTCCATACTTGTAAGAAGAATCTCTCCTGCGCCCAGACTTTCCACCTTTTTCGCCCATTCAATGGCATCGATCCCGACATCCACGCGTCCGCCGTTCTTATAAATATTCCAGCCGCTTCCATCCTCTCTCTTTCTGGCATCGATCGCCACCACTACACACTGGCTGCCAAATTTATCCGCTGCATCCCGGATCAGCTGCGGATTGGCGATCGCAGAAGAATTAATGGAAATCTTGTCTGCCCCCTCGCGAAGCAGTGCTTTAAAATCTTCCACTGTGCGGATTCCCCCGCCAACTGTAAACGGAATAAACACACACTTTGCCACTTCTCGTACCATATCGATCACTGTCCCGCGCCCGTCAGAAGATGCAGTAATATCCAGAAACACAAGTTCATCTGCACCTGCCGCGTCATACGCTTTCGCAATCTCTACCGGATCCCCGGCATCTTTTAAATCCACAAAATTCACGCCTTTTACAACTCGTCCGTTGTTTACATCCAGACATGGGATAATTCTCTTCGTAAACATCGCCTCTTCCCCCTTACAGTTCTGTAAAATTTTTCAGGATCTTCAGACCTGTCTCACCGCTTTTTTCCGGATGAAACTGACAGGCAAATACATTTTCTTTTTCCACGGAAGCATGGATATGTACCCCATATTCGGCAGAAGCTTTCACGATCGACTCTTCTTCTGCTTCCAGGTAATAAGAGTGTACAAAATAAACATATGCGCCCTCTTCGATTCCCTGAAACAGCCTTCCATTATGCGCAAAATGCAGAGAATTCCATCCCATATGAGGAATCTTCAATCCCTTTTGTGCCGGAATCTTCTTCACTTCCCCTTTTAAAATCCCAAGGCCTTTCACTCCCAAAGCTTCATCACTCTTTTCAAACAAGAGCTGAAGACCAAGACAGATTCCAAGAAACGGGATTTTTCTTCTTACAGCTTCGCGGATCACTTCATCCAGTCCGGTTTTTTCAAGCTGTGCCATTGCGTTGCCAAACGCGCCGACGCCGGGAAGTATGATCCTTTCGGCATTTAAAATCGTATCTGCATCATCTGTGATCACGACCTCCTGTCCGAGAGCGAGCAGTGCTTTTTCTACACTTTTGATATTTCCTGCGCCATAATCGATAATTACTGTCATGTATGTGCTCCTTTCATCTGAACGTTTTTTCCTATGAAAAAGGCATACAAAATACCTCCTGTTTCCAGTTGGCACGTTGTATGCCTGCATTTGCAGATTATTTTACCGCATTTTGTTCTTCATGTAAAGCTGATTTCCCGTCCAGCTCAAACCAGAATTCCACACCATTGTCAAAGTTTCTGACTCCGTATTTCTGATGGAAGGACTCCATGATCGCTTTGACGATCGACAGTCCGATTCCGTTACCGCCATACTCTCTGGTATGTGCTTTGTCTACTTTGTAGAACTTGTCCCACAACTTTGCAAGGTCTTCCTGAGGGATCGGATGGCCACTGTTGAACACCGTCACCCGAACAATGTCATCTTTTGACAGGACACGGACTTCGATTCTGCGCTCATTGTCCACATGGTGGATCGCATTGGTGAGATAATTGCGGATCACCTGCTCTGTTTTGAACTCATCTGCCCACACATAGACCGGACTCTCACCGATAAAATCAATCTTCGCATCCGCCTGCTGGATCAGGATCTCGCAGCTCTGGATCACACCCTGGATCAGTTTGGACACATCAAAACGTTCAAATGTAACTTCATCATTTCCAAACTCAAGCTGATTCAGCGTCAGAAGATTCTTGACCATGAGATTCATCTTGGAAGCTTCATCCATGATCACATCACAATAAAACTCCCTGCTTTCCGGATCATCACTGACGCCTTCTTTCAATCCTTCTGCATATCCCTGGATTAAAGCAATCGGTGTTTTTAACTCATGAGAAACATTGCCCAGAAATTCATTCCGCATATCTTCCATTTTTTCTTTCTTCTCAATATCCTTCATCAGCTCATTATTAGCGCGCTTCAGTTCCGAAACTGTCTTCTCCAGACGCTCGGACATAATATTGAAATTATTCCCGAGCGTTCCGATCTCATCTTCTCCGCCTCCGTTGTACCTTGCGTCAAAATCCAGCTCTGACATCCGTCTGGAAAGGGAAGCAAGCTCTGTGATCGGCTCTGTGATCTTTCTCGCAAACAAAGATACCAGAATTCCTCCCAACACCAGTGCCGCAATTCCGACATAAACCAGCAGCTTGTTTGCAAGCGCCGTGCTCTCCCAGATACTGTCCAACGGGCTCCTCAGAATAAAGATTGCTCCATTAGAATAGGTCCCCCACATTTCCAGATAGTCAATTCCTGCTACCGGATCTCTGATCTTTCGTATTTCATAGTTGTCCGTACTTTTCAGAAGCTCGCCTTCATCCTGATTCTGATTGAATACATATCCGCGCAGCTGGCTGACAAGCTGTTCCTGATCTCCTCTCGGCGAGAAGATCACCTGATTATCCTGTAACACAAGCATGGAGATATTCGTGCGCTCCATCACTTTCCACGCGCGCTCATCTTCCTTATTTCCCTGTGCCAGTGCCGTCCCCACTGTCTTATGCACTTCCAGAAGGTCACTCTCCTTATGCATGATGTAGTATGTCTCCAGACACTTGGAATATACAAGAAACATCATGACCAGAATAAAAATGATCAGTCCGCTGAATACTACGGTCATCTGCCTTTTGATCGAATGTTTCATTACTCTACCTCAAACTTATACCCCATCCCCCAGATGGTCTTGATATATTCGCCCTTGTCCCCCAGCTTGCTCCTGAGTTTTTTAACATGGGTATCGATCGTTCTGGCATCCCCGAAATAGTCATAATTCCACACATTATTCAGAATCTTTTCTCTGGAAAGCGCAATTCCCTGATTCTCCATAAAATATGTCAAGAGCTCAAACTCTTTAAAACTCAGATCTACCGGTGATCCATCACTCATCACTGTATGTGCCGCTTTGTCCACCACGATTCCGCCTGCTGAAATCTCATCTGCGTTTCCGCTTCCCTGGGTTCTTCGAAGGATTGCTTCTACTCTGGCTACCAGGATCTTCGGACTGAACGGCTTGGAAATATATTCATCCACGCCCAGATCAAATCCCTGCAGCTCATCCCGCTCTTCCGATCTTGCCGTCAGCATAATGATCGGCACCTTTGAATGCATACGGATCTCCCGGCAAACCTGCCAGCCATCCATCTTCGGCATCATTACATCTAAAATGATCAGCGCGATATCTTTATCCGCATAAAAATAGTCCATCGCCTCCATGCCGTCTGCGGCCTCTAACACAGTATATCCCTGCCGCGCAAGAAAGTCCTTTACCAGCTTTCTCATCCTGCTCTCATCATCTACTACTAAAATTTTCGTCTTGTCCATCTTTTCCTCACTCCTCATCTTGCCACTCTTTAGCTTCATCATAGCAAAGATTTATGTCCGTACTGTGAAATTTCTGAATTTATTCTACACTCTTTAATGACTCCACCATATCGATCTTTTTGAGTTTAAAATACATGACAAGATTTACAAATACAGAAAATGCAAGTGTAATCAGAAAACTGTATCCATAACTGGACATTTCAATACTACGTCCGAACATCGCGGAATCTACTTCTACTGTCACGATCACAAACCGGTGAAGGATACTTCCGAGAATCATACCGGCAACGCCGCCAATCACAGTCAGTATCATATTTTCCCTGTATACATATGCCGATACTTCATTATCATAGAATCCAAGTACCTTCAATGTTGCCAGTTCTCTTCTTCTCTCTGTAATGTTGATACTGTTAAGGTTATACAATACGACAAATGCCAGAAGCCCTGCCGAAATAACCAGCACTGCCATTACAATATCCAGACTTCCAAGCATGTCATCCAGCTGATCTTCGATGGAATCTGTATAGCTGATATTCAGCGCTCCTTCTCCTTTCAAGATATCCTCACCCAAAACCTCCAGCTGATCTTCATATCCTTCTTTCATCTGGAAATACACACTGTTATACTGCGGTTCTTCCCCATACAGAGACCGGTACATTTCAGGACCCATATACAGATAGTGCCCGATATAATTTTCGCAGATCTTTCCGACCTTTACTTTGACATCTTCTTTTCCTGTCTGGCAGAGCGTGATCGTATCCCCTTCCTTTACTTCCAGAAGTTTCGCTGTCTTCTCTGTAAGGATTACCCCCTCCGTCTCCAGATCATACTGCGTATGAGATCTGCGATCACGAAATACTGCCATTTCTTCAAAATCCTGCAGATCTTCCGGAACATTCAGATATACTTCCTGTTCTTCGTTCCCATGTTTTACCTTCATCTGACCAAGATATCCCACCGCCGTCTTATCTACCTGATCATTCCAGTACAGCTCCTGTTCCACATTATTCTGCTCCTGCTTACTGGCGCTGGTATTTAAAATAGTATTGGCATCATAGAGCTGAAGTTCATGATACTGAAGCTTCGCAATATCAACACTCGAATCCCGCAGGCCAAATCCCACTAAAAGCAGAGCCATACATCCGCCAATTCCAAACACTGTCATAAAAAACCGCTTCTTATAACGCAGCAGATTCCGAATCGTCGCCTTCCAGATAAAATTGAACTGACTCCACAAAGATGGAATCTTCTCCAAAAATACTCGTTTTCCCTTTTTCGGGGCAGGAGGGCGCATCAATTCCGCAGCCTGTTCTCTCAATTCTTTATTGCAAGAGAACCATGTCGCTCCCATCGTACATAACAGAGCCGTCAGTGACGCAGAAACTCCATAATAAAGGTTATATGGGATCACAACCGTATTCATATGAGGATACATAATTCCATAAGCTGTCACAATGATATAAGGAAGGATTTTTTCTCCAACCAGCACACCGAACACACAGCCTCCCACTGTCGCCCAGAATGCATATCCCAAATATTTTCCGGCAATGGAGCGCCTGGAATATCCCAGCGCTTTGAGTGTTCCGATCTGAGTCCTCTGCTCTTCCACCATACGCGTCATAGAAGTCAGACTGATCAACGCCGCAACTAAAAAGAATAAAACAGGAAATACTCTCCCGATGGCCCGCATTCGGTCGGCATTCTCTCCGTAGCCACTGTACTCTGTCAGATCTTCCCTGTCATTTACATACCACTTTCCCTGTTCCAGGCTTGTCTTTTGCTGCTCGATCTGCTGTTGGATCTGAGGTGCTGCAATTTCCATCGCCTCCGGCGGAACTTCTGCCAGTAATTCTGCCTGCTTCTGATCCATCTGCTGCATCAGCTCTTCCCGACGGATATCCTCACGCTCCGACTGGATCGCTTCCACTTTCTTTTTCGTCTCATCCACCAGATTATCATACTCTTTTGTAAAAGCAGTCTCTTCTTTTGCGCCTTTCACCTGAATCGAAATTTCTGTATACGCATCCATCTGAAAGCTTTCCGGAAGTACCGATACAAACCCGCTGACACTTCCGTTTCCGATCATACTGCTTCCTCTGGAAAAGGAAATGTACTCCGGACTGCTCACACTTCCCACGATCTGAAAGGTGCTCTGTGTCAGTTCTTCTGTCACTTCTGTATCCTCATCCTTCAGAAATGTGATTTTATCTCCGATCTGATATCCGCTGGATGCCAGAAAATCTGCATCTGCCACGCACTCGTCCGCTTTCTCGGGCATACGCCCCTTTTCTGCCTTCAGCTCATTTATCCCATCCTGAAAGGAAAAAATATGTACGACCTTCTGACTGCCGTCCACATCACACAAGGCATCCATGGAATAGACAGGCTGTGCCTGTTCCACTCCCTTGATCTCCCGTATCGCCTGCAAGTCATCCGCTGTCAGCCCCATCGTACTGATTACCTGCAGATCCATCAGCTTACTTTGGTCAAAATACACGTCTCCCGATAAGCGCATATCCGGTTCCGCTGCCCGGATTCCCGAAAAAAACGCAGTTCCTATGGCAACAATGAAAAAAATGGAGAGAAATCTTCCGAAGCTCTTTCGTATTTCCATATAAAAATCTTTTCGCAGTGCTTTTTTTCTCATCTCATCCCCCTACCACTCAATCTCATCTATGGATATCGGATTCTCGTTTACTTTCATACTGGATACTTTTCCGTTTTTGATCTTGATCAGACGATCGGCCATCGGTGCCAGTGCCGAGTTATGTGTGATCACGATCACGGTCATTCCCTTTTCCCTGCACATCTCCTGCAAAAGCTTCAGGATCGCCTTTCCGGTATTATAATCCAGCGCTCCGGTCGGCTCATCACACAGAAGAAGCTTTGGATTTTTAGCCAGAGCTCTTGCGATAGAAACTCTCTGCTGCTCTCCCCCGGAAAGCTGTGCCGGGAAATTGTCCATTCGCTCCTCCAGTCCGACTTCTTTTAATACTGCTCTTGCATCCAGCGGATTTCGGCAGATCTGAAGCGCCATCTCTACATTCTCCAGAGCAGTCAGATTCGGGATCAGATTATAAAACTGGAACACAAACCCGATATCATCCCGCCGGTATCCCGTCAGCTGCCTCTCACTGTACTTTGTAATATCCTGACCGTCCACTGTGATCCGACCGCCACTGGCGGTGTCCATCCCGCCAAGTATATTCAAAACCGTCGTCTTTCCTGCCCCACTTGGGCCTACGATCACTACAAATTCACCTTTTTGTATCGAGAAATCGATTCCGTCTACTGCCCGGATTTCTACTTCTCCCATATGATAAATTTTTGTAATATTTTCCAACTTTACAAATGTATCCATACATTACCCATCCTTTCCGCTTTATTATAGCATGAGGCAAAAAAAGAAACAGTTCTTTTTTTATGAACTGTTTCTGAAAATTCAATAAATTTCGTCTATATTCCACTCGTCGTTGTGCCATTTGATCCGCGCTCTGCGGCGTTTTTCCGCTTCCAGTTTGCGCTTTCGGATCCGCCGTATCTGCAGGACTCTTAAGTAAAAAACAAAGCCCGCTGACAAAAGTACCACTCCGACACAAACAGGCAGTATGATCTTCCACATTGCCAGTTTCTTTTTATAAACGATAGAAATCGTATGTGCCCCCTGTACGGATTTCAAAGTATATTTGCTTTGATACTTTTCCAGATCAATCTCTTTTTTATCAATCTTGACGGAAGCGATCCTGCATCCTTCTTTCTCCGGATACTCTGCATCAAATGCTTCTCCGCGCAGCACTGTTTTCCTGGAAACTGACGGCTTGTCCTCCCCAACCTGAACCTTTACTTCAACCTCATACTGGTAAGGCACTTCCATCCTGTACAATCTGACCTTCTTTGTCCCGTCAGATAATGTGACATTCACAACTGCCAGAAAGACTCCCGGATCCAACTCACAGATCGATTCCGGCTCATCACTGGTGACATGATCCTCAAACTGAAAATCCAGCTTTTCATAATACAGCAGTTTCTTTTCAGAAAGAGAGTATACATTCAGAAAATCACCATTTCCTGAAAACAGTGTCAGAGGAAAATTCAAAACATAATCTTCTGTCACACACAGGTCCTGATAATTTCCATCCCCTGCATAACCGCCCAGATCTCCCAGATCTTCTGTGACCTGGAACTCATTATTTAAAATCTTAAACTGATATCCTCCATCTGCATTTGTCTGGATCACATACCTGTCATTTGCCGAATCATAACCGATTCCCAGGATATTATAGGAATCGGTCACTTTCACCTTGCGCTTGAATTTCAGTGTATCTGCATCCATGATAAAAAGACATCCTCTGTTTTCCTTCTGATAACTGGTATAAAGACTGACCGCGATCTCATTGGTATTCGGATTATATGCCATTCCATTGGCATGTTCATAATCTGTCTCCTGTACCTGCATTGCAAGGGAATACTGCTCTACCGGATTGCCGTTTTTGTCCTTGTCATTGCGGTAGTATGCCTTTACAATATCCGGCTGTCCACTTCCATCCAGCACGTTTTCCAGACAAACGATGTAATCGTCTGTCGCACATATGGACTGTACGACTCCATGTTCTGTTTCGATCGGCTCTTCCTTCACCATCTTCCAGGACAGATTTTGAAACGCCTGCGGCGATGCAATCTGAGCTTGTACTGTAAACGGGCAGAGCACAGACAACAGCAGTCCTGTCAGAATGCCAAACGTCCATGCCTTCTTTCTCACAGCACCAGTTCCTCCCACTTGTCCCCTGCCCCGAACGTGCAGTGAAACCGTTTCGGAAGATCACCGGTTCCAAGCAGATAATTCTGATACTTCATGATCAAATCTACTGCCACAGGGATTGCACCCTCATACAATTTATTCAATAACAGACAGTATTCCCTGCATTTTGGATTCGGTTCTTCACTCATCACCAGCCCATGGAACTTGTCATACTGTCCTGCTGTCTTCATTGCTCCGAACAACAGGTTTCTCTTTGTTTTTCCCGGTGCATACAACGCTTTATGGCACAACTGCATCCCTTTCAGTGCTTTTCTCACCTGCTGGGCAGTCACATGATCAAAAAACGGCGCGACTACCTTTGCATTTTTCTCAGTAGCATGGATATGCTCCGTCTGCCTGTAAGTCAAAGGATCAAATTTGTCCTCTGTCAGCAGATAACGATCAAACTCCATCTCAATCTCTGAATGACCGATTCCACTTTTCTGGATCATCTTCTCTACGTAAGGATGACATTCACTGTCCAGCGCAAAATGACAGATAAAACCATAGATATAAGCCCTGCTCATGGTTTTGTCATCTGCATCGGCAATTACCTTTTTCGCCTTCTCAAAAAACAAATCCGCCATCTGCTTATGCATTCCATATCCCTGTCCGCTCACAGAATTGGGAATCAGCGCTCTATAATAAAACAAAATATCCGGTCCGTGCAGACCGATATCAAATAATTCTCTGTTTGTCTCCATTGCCGTCCGGATTCTTCTCGGAAGTGCATCCAGAACATCTTTTCCAAATCGATAATGTGTATACGTTGTCGGCATATGGTCTCCCCTTTCTTCAATCAAAACTCCCGCTACTTTTGTTTTTTCAAAACCTATTTTATATCTTATCACAATTTTCCAGAAAATAAACGAAAAATCCAAATCTGTTACAAGTTTCCCCTTGACTTTTTATCAGATTCTCCTATATTATAAGTAGAACGGTGATAAACCGTCTGATTCAGGGCTTGTACTGGTTTCGACAGGGGTCTTGAAGATGGAGAAGCTATCCGCAGGCAGATGCGTCAAATCGCAAACTTAAAATTAAACGCAGACGAAAATTACGCGTTAGCAGCCTAGTTGCTGCTTGTCAGCCTCAGGGCACTCACACCTTGAGAATCTGGCATCGACTTTTGTGAGAAACGATGGCAGCAAAGCTTTGAGCTGTCAGGCGTATCATGAAGCTACCGAAGCTGTAAGGATGTCCGTTTTCGTGCAGTCGGGGGAATCAAAAAGAACTGACTATGATAGTAGAAGTACATGGGATAGGCTTTTGGACGCGGGTTCGATTCCCGCCAGGTCCATTTTTTGCAGGCGGCCGCAGACGGCACTGCCTGATGATAAAAGAACGCATGAAAAACAGGATTTTTCTGTTTTTCATGCGTTCTTTGTTTCATACATTCATCGTTTATTCATGGACGAGCATCTGCAGTGTATGGAAAAGCTTGTCAATCTCAATTGGTTTTATGAGATAGTCATTCATTCCTGCCTCATGTGCGAGTACGCGGTCTTCGTTGAAGGCATTTGCAGACATCGCAATGATCGGCACGCGGGAGGCATCCGGGTGATCCAGGGTACGGATGGTTCTTGTTGCGTCCAGTCCATCCATCACAGGCATTCTGATATCCATCAGAACTGCGAGATAATAATGCTCTGGTGACAGGTCGAATATTTCTACTGCTTCTTTTCCGTTACATGCTGTGTCAACAATCATTCCTTCCATTTCAAGAATGGATTTGGCAATTTCCAGGTTCAGCATATTGTCTTCCACAAGAAGGACACGCTGGTTGTTCAGATCATAAGAAATGGTGTCCTGCATGGCAGATTCCAGATGCTGTACTTTGATCAGTGTATCGTAAATCGTAGACTTGAACAGGGGCTTTGAGATAAAATAATTTGCTCCCGCTTCTTTTGCCTCCGTCTCTATACTGCTCCAGTCATAGGCAGATATGATAATAATCATGGTATCAGGCCCGGTAAGATTTCGTATCTGCCGGGTTGTCTCGATGCCGTCCATGTCGGGCATCTTCCAGTCGATCATCGCAAGGTCAAAGAGGGCTCCATGTTCCATGGAGGTACGTACTTCCTCTACAGCTTTCCTTCCGGAGTCCACATAAGTGGGGGAAGCACCGATACTGCCAAGAATGGAGGAAGTCTGTTCGCCTACGAGAGGGTCGTCATCGACGATCAATACGTTGATATTTTTCATCAGCTCTTTTGTCTTCCGGTAAGATTCCTCCTCGTGGTTCGTTTCACACAATTCAAGAGGAAGCGTAATTGCAAATGTAGTTCCCTTGCCAAGTTCGCTTGAGACAACAATGGTTCCGCCCATCAACTGAACCAGATTGTAGACGATGGAGAGACCGAGGCCGCTTCCCACAAGGTTGCGTGCGGAATCCGATGCTTCCTGCTCAAAAGGCTGATACAGTTTTTGCAGAAAATCTTCTGACATGCCAATCCCCGTGTCAGTGACGGTGAATTCCAGAAAAGAATAGCCGTTTGAACGTTTGGACTCCCGGATATTTACCGTGATTTTCCCGCCCGGTGAGGTGAATTTTAACGAGTTTGACAGAAGATTTAAAAGGATCTGGTTGAGCCGGAGAACGTCACCGATGTAATTGTCAGCAAGAGGTTCTTCATGGTAAAGTTCAAATTCAAGTTTTTGCTCTTCTGCCTGTGGGTAAATCACAGCCAGCAGGTCTTTGAGAAATCCTTCCAGGCTGAATTTATCTCGCAGAAGCTTCATCTTGCCCTGTTCAATCTTCGACATATCAAGGATGTCATTGATCAGTGACAGAAGGTATCTGGAAGAATCATCGATTTTCTGGAAACAATTCTGTACCTGAAGCGGATCGTTGGATTTGAACTGCCCGATGGTACTCATTCCGATGATGGCATTCATCGGGGTACGGATGTCGTGGCTCATACGTGACAGAAAATCCGATTTGGCACGGTTTGCCGCCTCTGCCGCTGTAAGGGCATCTCTGAGGAGCTGCTCCTGTCTGGCCCGCTCTGCGCGCTGTTCATCCAGAAGTCCGAACATGATGATCGCAAGAGAATCTGTTTCATAAGGGTTCTCCACATGAACAACATGTGCAGAAATCCAGTGGTATTGTCCATCATCTCCCAATTGGCGGAGTTCCAGATATACTTCAGAGGAATCCTGGTCAAATGCGTGAAGCAGGCTGTCTCTGCTGAAAAGTTTTAGAAAATCATCCTGAAAGGCCGGGTAGATTTTTGGGTGTGATTGATGGATCAACTCATCATAATTCCCCTCCGGAGGGTGCTCTGTGATGAAATTGCCGGAGGTGATGCAGCGGAATGTATTCTGTGTCAGATTCAGACTCAGGATGAGGGGATAGGCAGTAAAGATTGCCGCCTTTAATATCTGGTTTTCCAGAACCTGCTCCTGCTCACGTTCCAGCTGAAGAAGACGGGTTTCAGTAATGTCGTTAAAGACAGACTGTATGACTTCGAGTCCGTTGGCGTTGATCAGGCGTTCCATGTTCACAGAGATGTAGCAGTAGGAGCCGTCTTTCCGAATGCCCTTTCTTTCATAGGAGATTCTGCCGCCATATTTTGACAGTTCATCTACCTTTCGGTGATAGTAATCAAGATCATCATCGACGACTGAGATGAACGGATTCTTAAAGTGTGTCAGGTAATCTTCCTTGGAATACCCATAGATCTCCCAGGCCTTGCGGTTGGAATAGGTGATCAGGTGAGAGGGATCCGTTGTAAACTGAATGATACCGCATGGAACCGTGTCGTAGAGCTGTGACAGGAAGTCTGCCTGCTGCCGGATCTCTGTGTTGGCTTTTTCGATTTGAAGTTCCTGCATTTTCTTGTGTGTGATATCTGTGATAAAGCAGGAGACTACAGAGTCGCCGTCGTCATCAATGTTGGAAATACCGACATCAGACACCCAGAGGATCGTTCCATCTTTACAGCGGACACGGTACTCGCAGTCGTAGGAAGTACTGTGAGACAGATCCTTTGTTACTTTCCGAAGCATCTGAGAATAATCTTCTTCCAGTATAAATCCGTGGCATGTATTGCCGGTAGAACGTGCAAAATCGGTCTGGGAGTTATAACCCAAAGTCTGGCATAAACCTTCACTGATCCATTTGACAGAAAATAGATCATTGTTATAACAGATGGCCATTCCTCCCGGGAGCTGTGGAAGCATCAGCGAAATCTGGCGGTTCTGTTCTGCAACTGTGGCCTGCATCTGGGCGTAGGTTTCTTTTGCTGCATGGACGGGAAAGAGTTCGTCATCCCCAAGCTGAGACATCGGAGTTGAATTATGGATATGTACTGCTTCATAGCCAAGAGGATTCTCTTTTGTGCGCCGGTATACGAAGGTGCAGCGCTGGCGTGTCTTAAGAAACATCTCTTCTTCGGCAGGGGCAGAGAGAAAACTGCTGGCTTCACAGAGATAGTGATCATTTCCAAGCTGTAAAAACTGGTAGTCTTCCTCGCTCATAGTAAAAGGGATCATATCGTCTTTTCCTGCCAGGAAGGCATTCATCACGGCTTCTTTTCCTTCTGCCTTCTGATTTTCACCGGCTCCGAGCCAGATAATGTCCTCTGCCATTGCATCGAACAGCAAATCCATATTATTGTCACAGAAATAGCGCCTTAAAATCTGGTCAGACAAAGAGATAATCTCATTCTGTTCTTTTTCGATCATTGTTTGAACTCCTTCATAATCGTACATTTGTACGCTGATGTACAGTGCATGGCCGAATGGCGTATAACTTCTGCATAAAAATTATCCAAAGACCATATATTACTATTTTAGCACATCAGGGGCGGAAAAAACAGAGTCCGCTTTGGAATGAACCGGAGAAATGAAGAAATAATAATATTCAGGAGAAAAATTAATAAAATGAATAAGAAACCGCAGGTGGGGTGAGACCGTTGTCAGGAAGCAGAGAGAAGATGAAAAAAAGAGGAAAACGAACCGGAGCGTTGCTTCTGGGACTTGTCATTTTATGTGCGGCAGCACTTTTAAATATACCGGTATCCGGAGTCTTCAGCAGTGAAATTTTAAAGCCGGAAGAAGGGGAACTGAAAGTACATTTTATCGATGTTGGGCAGGCGGACTGTATACTGATCCAGTCACAAGACCAGAATATGCTGATTGATGCAGGAAATAACGATGATGAACAGACCATTGTGAGTTATCTTCACAAGCAGGGGATCACAGAGCTTGATTATGTCATCGGCACCCATGGACATGAGGATCATATAGGAAGTATGGATACTGTGATTGAGCAGTTTGAGATCGGAAAATTTTATCTTCCTGCCCAGACTTATGAGACGAAAAGTTATGATGACGTGATTAAGGCGGCGAGGGAAAAAGGGCTGGACATAGAGAAACCGAAGTTCAAAGAGAAAGAAAAACTTGGTTCTGCAGAATTTATTTTTATCACTCCCGATGCTGAAAAGGAATATGAGGATCTGAATGATTCCTCCATTGGAATCAGAATTTCGGACGGCAGGCACAGTTTTCTGCTGTGCGGTGATATCAGCGCGGCGATGGAACATGAACTGATTGAATCACGTATTTATCTTCATGCGGATGTACTGAAAATCAATCATCATGGAAGCAGCGATACTTCGTCTATGGAATTTCTGAAAAAAGTGGATCCGGGATATGCGGTGATTTCCTGCGGGGAAAAGAATGATTTCGGGCATCCGCATAAAGCGACGCTGAAGAAATTAAAGAAGCTGGGAATACAGGTTTTCCGTACAGACAAACTGGGTACCATTGTGTTTACAAGCAGCCAGGGACATCTGACATGCAATACTTTGGCAGAGGAAGAATGGATGGAGAATTAGTACCTGTAAAAATAAAAGTTTTTCACAAAAGAGACATAAAAATCTGTTAAAATAAAACAAGACAGGAAAGAAAAAAGTAGCAGAGGTGATGATAAGATGGATAAAATAAAAATACTTGTAGTGGATGATGAGAGCAGGATGAGAAAGCTTGTCCGGGATTTCCTGGAGAGAGAAGGGTATCAGGTCATTGAAGCCGGAGACGGGGAAGAGGCAATGGACCGGTTTTATGCCGATAAGGATATTTCGCTCATCATTCTCGATGTGATGATGCCGAAAATGGATGGATGGCAGGTCTTAAAAGAGATCCGGCAGGCGTCGAAAGTGCCGGTGATTATGCTGACGGCCCGTTCAGAGGAGCGGGATGAACTTCAGGGCTTCGATCTTGGAGTGGATGAATATATCTCCAAACCATTCAGCCCAAAGATTCTTGTGGCAAGAGTGGAGGCCCTTCTGAGGCGTGCCAACGCACTGGCTTCGGAGGAGACGGTAAATGCCGGAGGTATTCTGATTGATAAGGCGGCACATCTTGTGACGATCGATGGACAGCCGGTGGATTTAAGTTTTAAGGAGTTTGAGCTTCTTACATACTTTGTGGAAAACCAGGGAATTGCGCTGTCCAGGGAGAAAATACTGAATAATGTATGGAATTATGATTATTTCGGTGATGCAAGGACAATTGATACTCATGTGAAGAAACTCAGAAGCAAGCTTTCAGATAAAGGGGATTATATCAAGACCATCTGGGGGATGGGGTATAAATTCGAGGTAGAATAATATGAAACACTCAATCAAAAGACAGATGGCTGTTGTCTGCATCGGACTTGTTGCTTTTACGCTGATTGCATTGATGGTGATCAATGGATGTTTTCTGGAGCGGTATTATGTGGAAAATAAAAAGGATTATTTTATAAAAGTATACAATGTTCTTGAGAAAGCGGCTAAGGACGGAACGATTCAGAGGGACTCTGTGGAAAGCGAATTATCTTATCTTGCGGAGAAAGGAAATATTTCCTACATTGTGATCAGCGCGCAGGGGTCGGGAGCGCCGATCTGGCAGGCAGAGCATGAAGAAGGGATGCTGCTTAGGCAGCTGCTTGGGTATATCAGCGGCAAGAATCAGGATGGCGGGAAAACTCTGGTGGAAACCGGGAATTATCAGATACAGAGGATCACGGATCCGTATAACAAATCCGAGTATATAGAAATGTGCGGGACGTTGTCGGATGACTATCTGATCAGCATGAGAAGCCCTCTGGAAAGTATCCGGGAAAGTGTGGATATTGCGAACAAATTCCTTGTATATATGGGGATTGTGATGATTCTTCTAAGCGGAATACTGGTCTGGTATTTCTCGAAAAGAATTACAGATCCGATTCTGGAGCTTGCGAGCCTGTCTCAGCGGATGGCGGATCTTGATTTTGAAGCAAAGTATACAAGCGGCGGAGATAATGAGATCGGCGTCCTTGGAATGAATTTTAATACCATGTCAGAACGCCTGGAGAGGGCGGTCTCTGAGCTGAAGAATGCCAATTATGAACTGCAGAAGGATATTGAAAAGAAAGAAAAGATTGATTCAATGAGGACGGAGTTTCTTGCAAATGTTTCTCATGAACTAAAGACACCGATTGCGCTGATTCAGGGGTATGCGGAAGGCCTTAAGGAAGGGATCAGCGACGATCCTGAGAGCAGGGAATTCTACTGTGACGTGATCATGGATGAGGCGGATAAAATGAACAAGATGGTCAGAAATCTTCTGACATTGAACCAGCTTGAGTATGGCAATGAGACTGTGGAATTTGAGCGGTTTGATATCGCGGACCTGATCCGTGGTGTTTTACAGAGCCTGGAGATCATGATCCAGCAGAAGGAAGTGAAGCTTTACTTCCTGCAGGAGGAGCCGGTGTATGTATGGGCAGATGAGTTCAAGGCAGAACAGGTGGTGAGAAATTATATCAGTAATGCGCTGAATCACGTGGAGGGAGACCGGGTAATTGAGATCAAGATCAGACAGGATGGCGAGAAAGCGAGAATTACGGTCTTTAACACAGGGAAACCGATTCCGGAAGAAGATATCGGCCAGATCTGGGATAAGTTCTATAAAGTAGACAAGGCACGGACGAGGGAGTATGGAGGCAACGGAATTGGCCTGTCGATTGTAAAGGCAATTATGGATTCTTTTCAGCAGAAATTTGGAGTCAATAATTATGATAACGGGGTTGAATTCTGGTTTGAGTTAGGCCTGAAATAAGAGAAGGAACGATGAGTGTCATTTCGAACGCTCACCGTTTCTTTTTTTAAGAAATTATGATACACTTATAACAATGAACGAAAGGAATTGAGAAGATGACAGCGATAATTGATTATGATGCAGGCAACATAAAAAGTGTGGAAAAAGCACTGATGCTTCTTTCTGAAGAAGCGGTGATTACAAGAGACCGTGACACAATACTTCAGGCAGACCATGTGATTCTTCCGGGAGTCGGATCATTCGGAGATGCCATGGCGAATCTGAGAAAATATCATCTGGACGAGGTCATCGGTGAGGTTGTAAAACGCAGAATCCCATTTCTTGGAATCTGTCTTGGGCTTCAGCTTCTGTTTGAGGAAAGTGATGAAAGCCCTAATGTGAAAGGCCTTGGAATCTTAAAGGGCAGAATTCGGAGAATCCCGGATCAGGAGGGATTAAAGATTCCGCATATGGGCTGGAATTCCCTGCACCTTCAGAATGACGGGAAGCTGTTTCGTGGAATTGAGGAAGGGGCTTATGTGTATTTTGTACATTCCTACTATCTTGAGGCAGAGGATGAGAAGATTGTAACGGCGGTTACGGATTACAGTACCTGCATTCATGCGTCTGTAGAGCAGGAGAATGTATTTGCGTGTCAGTTCCATCCGGAAAAGAGCAGTGATACGGGACTTAGGATACTGAAGAATTTCCTTTCGGCCGGCAGATAGATTCGGACTGTGCCCAAACAGGGGAAGGAACAGCTAGGAGGACAAAAAAGAATGTTTACGAAAAGAATTATCCCATGCCTGGATGTAAACGACGGCAGAGTTGTAAAAGGTGTGAATTTTGTGGATTTAAAGGATGCCGGTGATCCGGTGGAGATTGCGAAAGCATATGACAAAGCAGGAGCAGATGAGCTGGTGTTTCTTGATATTACGGCGTCTTCGGATGACCGGGCCACCGTTGTGGACATGGTTCGGAAAGTGGCAGAGACCGTATTTATTCCGTTCACAGTGGGCGGAGGAATCCGGACAGTGGAGGATTTTAAGGCGCTTCTAAGAGAAGGGGCGGATAAGATATCGGTAAATTCCTCAGCCATCAACCGCCCGGAGCTTGTGAGTGAAGCGGCGGAGAAATTCGGAAGCCAGTGTGTCGTTGTGGCGGTTGACGCGAAGAGAAGAGCAGATGGAAGCGGATGGAATATCTATAAAAACGGCGGCAGAGTGGACGTCGGAATCGATGCTGTAGAATGGGCAGTGAAGATGGAAAAAATGGGTGCCGGGGAAATCCTTCTGACAAGCATGGACTGTGACGGGACCAAAGCAGGATATGACCTGGAACTTACCAGAACAATTGCAGAGAACGTGGGGATTCCGGTGATTGCATCCGGAGGAGCGGGGACGCTTGAACATTTCCACGAAGCATTGACTGAGGGGAAGGCGGATGCGGCGCTTGCGGCATCGCTGTTCCATTACAAAGAACTTGAAATCCGCGAAGTGAAAGAATATCTGAGAGAAAAGGGTGTCTCGGTGCGCCTGTAAGGAGTGGTAGAATGGGAGCTATTAATAATGACTGGCTGGATGCTCTGAAAGAGGAGTTTCACAAGCCCTATTATAAAAAATTATATCAGACGATAAACCAGGAATACAGGACAAGAAAAATATTTCCGCCGGCAGATGATATTTTTAATGCGTTTCATCTGACACCGCTTGCGGATGTGAAAGTGGTCATTCTTGGACAGGATCCGTATCACGGGGATCATCAAGCGGAAGGGTTATGCTTTTCTGTCAAGCCGGGGGTAGAAATTCCGCCGTCGCTGGTGAATATCTATCAGGAGCTTCACGATGATCTGGGCTGTACAATTCCGCACCACGGAAGCCTTGTGAAATGGGCGAAGCAGGGGGTTCTGCTTCTGAATACGGTACTGACTGTGAGGGCGCATCAGGCCAACTCCCACAGGGGACTTGGATGGGAGGAGTTCACAGACGCGGCGATTACAGTACTGAACGCACAGGATCGTCCGATCGTGTTTATACTTTGGGGAAGACCGGCACAGATGAAGAAGGCAATGCTTGACAATCCGAAACATTTGATTTTGGAAGCGCCGCATCCAAGTCCGCTGTCAGCATACAGAGGGTTCTTTGGAAGCAGGCCGTTCAGCCAGACGAATCGTTTTCTGGAGGAGCATGGGATAGAGCCGGTAGACTGGCAGATTGAGGAGCTTGGAGGACATGCAGATGGGGAAAATGTATGATTTATTGATTGTAGGGGCAGGACCGGGCGGTTATGTGGCCGCGAGGAAAGCGGCGAAGCTTGGGATGTCGGTGGCAGTGATTGACAAGAGGGAACTGGGAGGAACGTGCATTAACCGTGGGTGTATTCCCACAAAGGCACTGATCCATGCATCCACACTTTACAGGGATATGCAGGATTGTGAGAAATTCGGCCTCTCGGCGGAGAAGGTGGGCTTTGACCTTCAGAAAATATATGAGTATAAGGATGCATCTGCCAGAGCGATGCGTGAGGATCTGGAGAAAGAATTCCGGGAGCTTGGAATTGATTTTATACAGGCACAGGCTGTGCTTCAGGCGGACAGAAGAGTGAGGATCATAAGGCCGGATGGAAGCAGGGACATTCTGACAGGGAAAAACGTGCTTCTTGCGGCAGGTGCAAAGGCAGATATGATCGACATTCCTGGAATGGAGCTTCCGGGGGTGATGACGAGCGAGGAACTTCTTACATCCAACGAAAGCCAGTACAAGAAGCTTCTGATTCTTGGCGGAGGAGTGATCGGGCTGGAACTTGCCACGGTGTTCAACGCACTTGGAACGGAAGTGACAGTGGTGGAGGCAGCAGACCGGCTTCTGCCTGCGATGGATATCGAATTCTCGAATGCACTTGAGAATATCCTGAATCACAGGGGAATCCGGATCTGTAAAGAAAGCCTTCTGGAGAGGGTGTCCGAGGAGCCGGACGGATTGTGCTGTCAGTTCGTCTACCGGGGAGTGAATGAGGCGGTGCATGTGGACGGGGTACTTGTCTCCGTCGGACGAAGCCCGAATACAGAAGGACTTTTTGATCCGGATGTCCACATCAAGATGGAAAAGGGTAAGATCATCGTCGATGAGTTTTTTATGACAAGTATTCCGGGAATCTATGCGATCGGGGATGTGATCGGCGGTATTCAGCTGGCTCATGTGGCGTCGGCTGAGGCGACATACGTGGTAGAGAGGATGAACGGGCTTATGCCTTCCGTCATCTTATCGATGGTTCCAAGCTGTCTGTTTGTATCCATGTCAATCGTACCGAACTGTCTGTATACAGATCCTGAGATTGCCTCTGTCGGACTGACAGAAGAGGAAGCTGTAAAACGGGGTGTGCCGATCCGCTGCGGAAGATATACGATGAGCGCGAACGGGCAGTCCATCATTTCCAAGGAAGAAGAAGGGTTTATCAAAGTGATATTTGCGGCAGACAGTGATGTCCTTTTAGGTGCACAGATTATGTGTCCGAGGGCGACAGACATGATTGGTGAACTTGCGACTGCCATTGCAAATGGACTGACATCCAGCCAGCTGATGTATGCGATGAGAGCACATCCGACGTTTAACGAAGCAATTTCAAATGCAGTGGAGAACAGCAGAGATGTTTGATATACAGGAAGAATTGAAGAAACTCCCGGCTAAGCCGGGGGTTTATCTCATGCATGATGATACGGATGAAATCATCTATGTCGGCAAAGCGATCAGCCTCAAAAACCGTGTGAGGCAGTATTTTCAGACGAGCCGGAATAAGGGTGTTAAAATCGAGCAGATGGTCACTCATATTGCGAGATTCGAATATATAGTGACGGATTCTGAACTTGAGGCGCTGGTGCTTGAGTGTAATCTGATCAAAGAGCACCGGCCGAAATACAACACGATGCTGATGGACGATAAGACATACCCATTTATTAAAGTTACCGTGAATGAACCATTTCCGCGGATTATGCTGGCGCGGAAAATGGTGAAGGATAAGTCAAAATATTTCGGTCCATATACAAGTGCGGGGGCAGTGAAGGATACGATTGAACTGTTGAGGAAACTGTACCAGATCAGGAGCTGTAACCGGAATCTTCCAAGAGATATCGGCAAAGAGAGACCCTGCCTGAACTATCATATCAAGCAGTGTGACGCGCCTTGCCAGGGGTATATATCGAAAGAGGAGTACAGAGAGAAGATCAATGCCGTGATCCGTTTCCTTGGAGGGAGCTATGACGGGCTGATCCGTGAGCTTCAGGAGAAGATGGAGAAAGCGTCGGAAGAGCTTCAGTTTGAGAAGGCGATCGAGTACCGGGAGTTATTGACCAGTGTGAGAAAAATTGCACAGAAGCAGAAGATTACGAACGCAAGCGGTGAGGACCGGGATATTCTGGCGGTTGCAAAAGAGGGCACGGATGCCGTGGTTCAGGTATTCTTTATCCGCGGAGGACGGCTCATCGGGAGAGACCACTTTTATCTTCGGATCTCAGGCGAGGAGACAATGAGCGAGATACTGGACAGCTTCATCAAACAGTTTTATGCGGGGACACCTTATATCCCGGGGGTACTGATGCTTCAGGAAGAAGTGGAGGACCAGGAACTTCTGGAAGAGTGGCTGACGAAGAAAAGAGAACACAGGGTGCACATCCGTGTTCCAAAGAAGGGTGAAAAGGAAAAACTTGTCGAATTAGCCCGAAAAAATGCGGAACTTGTCCTCAGTACAGATAAGGAACGGCTGAAGCGGGAAGAGGGAAGGACGATCGGCGCGGTCAAAGAGATCGAGAAACTGCTTGGACTTCAGGGAATCCGGAGAATTGAGGCGTTCGATATATCGAATACGAACGGATTTGCGTCTGTTGGGTCAATGATTGTCTATGAGAATGGGAAGCCGAAGCGTAACGACTACCGCAAGTTTAAAATCAAAGGGGTCCAGGGGGCAGATGACTATGCAAGTATGAATGAAGTGCTGACCAGAAGATTCAGGCATGGGCTTGGAGAAATTCAGGAAGGGAAAGAAGCCGGAAGCTTTAATGTATTTCCGGATCTGATTATGATGGACGGCGGAAAAGGACAGGTAAATATCGCGCTTCAGGTGATGGACCGTCTGAACCTTCATATACCGGTCTGTGGGATGGTAAAGGATGACCATCACAGAACGAGAGGACTTTATTACCAGAATGAAGAGATCCCGATTGAGAGATCTTCTGAAGGGTTTAAGCTGATTACAAGAATCCAGGACGAGGCGCACCGGTTTGCGATTGAATTCCACAGAAAGCTCAGAAGCCAGGGGCAGGTGCATTCAATTCTGGACGATATTCCGGGAATCGGCCCGGCCCGCAGGAAGGATCTGATGAGACACTTTGAGAATATAGATGCCCTGAAGGCGGCGGGCGTGGAAGAGTTAAAAGAACTGCCTTCAATGAATGAAAAATCGGCCAAAGAAGTGTACAGCTTTTTTCATTCGTGATAAAATAGAAACTATAGATCAGGAGCCGCCGATAATGAGATGGCCCCTGTCAAGAGGAAAAGAAGAAGGAGAATGATATGGCGAGTGTAAAATTAAAGACAGTAGTTGAAAAGATGGACCTTAAAAATCTTACACCTGAAATTGATATGAACGAAATAGAGATCATAGCACCGGATATTAACCGTCCGGCACTTCAGCTGGCAGGTTTTTTTGATCATTTTGACTCTGCCAGAGTTCAGGTAATCGGATACGTGGAATACGCATATATACAGACCGTGCCGGAAGAGGACCGGGAAAAATTATATTATGAACTGATGTCATTTGATATTCCGTGCATTATATTCTGCAGAAATCTCGTACCGGACGATGTGTTCCTGAGAATTGCCGTAGAGAAGAAGATTCCGATCTTTATGACGGATATGAAGACATCTTCCTTTATGGCCGAGATCATCCGCTGGCTGAATGTGGAACTGGCCCCGTGTATTTCCATCCATGGTGTTCTGGTTGATGTATATGGTGTCGGAGTTCTGATTATGGGAGAGAGCGGGATCGGCAAGAGTGAGGCGGCTCTGGAACTGATTAAGAGAGGACACCGTCTGGTAACAGATGATGTTGTAGAGATACACAAGGTCAGCGATGAGACACTTGTGGGAACGGCACCTGGAATTACAAGGAACTTTATTGAACTGCGCGGGATTGGAATTATCGATGTGAAAGCGCTGTTTGGTGTACAGAGTGTGAAGGAGACACAGAACATAGATCTGGTCATTACACTGGAAGAATGGAACCGGGAGAAAGAATATGACCGTCTTGGAATGGAGCAGGAGTACACAGAATTCCTTGGCAATAAGGTGGTATGCCATTCGATCCCGATCAGGCCGGGACGTAATCTGGCAATCATCGTGGAATCTGCATCTGTCAATTACAGACAGAAACAGATGGGGTACAATGCGGCAGAAGAATTGTACCGCCGTGTACAGGAGAACCTTGCAGGGGGCAAGAAATAACAGATCAAAAGGACAGGAGAAGAAAGGCTATGAGTTATTGTTTTGGAATTGATATCGGAGGAACTACGGTAAAACTTGGACTGTTCGATGTAGATGGAACGATTGTGGACAAGTGGGAGATTGTCACCCATACAGAGAATGAGGGCGAAGCGATTCTTCCGGATGTTGCAGCGGCTGTCAACGCGAAAATGACAGAAAAAGGGATTGAAAAAGAACAGGTCATCGGAATCGGAGTAGGTGTACCGGCTCCGGTATCAGAAGACGGAATTGTCAATGGAACAGCGAACCTTGGTTGGACTTACAAGGAAGTGAAGCGCGAACTGGAAGAGTCGACAGGACTCCAGGTGAAAGTTGAGAACGATGCCAATGTGGCAGCTCTTGGAGAAATGTGGAAAGGCGGCGGACGCGGCCATAAAGATATGATCATGGTTACGCTTGGAACCGGTGTCGGCGGCGGCGTTATCGTCCGGGGACATATTTTAAGCGGCGCGCATGGTGCCGGCGGAGAGATCGGACATCTCTGTGTGAACTATGAGGAGACAGATTCCTGCGGATGCGGAAATCATGGATGCCTCGAGCAGTATGCATCGGCAACCGGAATCGTGCGTCTTGCGAAGAAAAAGCTTGCTTCATGGCAAGGAGAGACACTGCTTGAACCTGAGAATGTCAGTGCGAAGAGTGTGTTTGATGCGGTGAAAGAGGGCGATCAGGCAGCGTCAGAAGTTGCGGAAGAATTTGGCGAGTATCTTGGACATGCGTTGGCCAACCTTGCAGTAGTGACAGATCCTTCGGCAATTGTCATTGGAGGCGGAGTGTCAAAAGCAGGAGAAATTCTTTTGAAGTTTATTGAGAAACCGTTCATGGACCGTGCTTTTTTTGCCAATAAGAAGGTGATATTTGCGCTTGCAGAGCTGGGAAATGATGCCGGTATCTGCGGAGCGGCGAAACTTGTCCTTGACTAAAATAGAAAATACAAAAAAAGATCTGTACGAAGCTGTTTGAAAGCTGTACAGATCTTTTTTTGTTCATTGTGATTCTATTCCGCAGGAGGTGCTTCCTCGCCGCCTTCTGCCGGTGCTTCAGGCGCCTCTTCGCCGCCTTCCGGAGGTGTTTCTTCCGGCGGTGCTACTGAGACTCCGCCGTCTTCTGCCGGCGGCTGTTCCTCTGGCGGAGTTTCCGTACCGCCTTCCGGTGGAGTTGTTGTCTCACCGGTATTTTCGGTTGAGTTTTCACTGTCAGATGAATCATCTTCATCATCGGAGTAGGACTTGGAAGATCCGCCCCAATGGTTGCCGGAACATACTTCTGTAGGAGCTGTGCCAGGTGCGAAATACTCCTGGTAACTTGGGCATACACCGGAGATGGCAAGCTTGCCTGTCTGGGTGCAGATCCATTTCTGCTCGATCGTATCCGGCATTGTGAAATCTTTATATTCCAGATTTTCATGGATACGTTCCATAATATTACGCCACAGGTAAAGATGGAAAGATGTATTGCTGAGTCTGGTGTTATCATCATATCCAGACCATACAGAACATGTATAGTATGGTGTGTAAGCAGACAGCCATATATCTACGTCATCACTTGTCGTACCTGTTTTTCCGGATACCGGCATATTGGAAAGCTGAGCTTTTGTACCGGTTCCCTGAGTCATAACATCCATCATGGCATTGGTCAGCAGCGCAGCGGTTGTATCTTTGACTGCGACGTGGCTTTCACCAGGATTTTCGATCAATACGTTGCCGTCATGATCCAGAATTTTTGTGTAATAAACAGGTGTATTGTAGACACCGTTATTCGCCAGTGCGGCGTAAGCGGCAGTCATTTCCTGATTGTAGACACCTTTTGTGATACCGCCCAATGCCAGCGGCTGCTGGGCATCATAGAAAATCTGTCCGTTGATTTCTGCACCATTTACAAGTGTCGTGAAACCAAAGTTATTCGTCAGATAATCATATCCGAGCTGCGGCGTGATCTCTGTCAGCATTTTTACGGCACAGATGTTCATGGACTGCTCGATGGCCTTGCGCATCGTCACATTGCCTTTGTAAGAGTCACCCCACCAGTTGCGGACCGGAGTTCCGTCATCGTAGCTGAATGGTTCGTCTTTAATGACAGTTGCAAGTGTTTTTCCCGCACTGTCAAGTGCCGGCGCATAGGTTGACAATACTTTAAAACAGGAGCCAGGCTGCCTCGGTGAGGAAGTTGCCCTGTTCAGGCTCTGGCTTTCGGATTTCGGACCGCGTCCTCCGACGATTGCCTTTATCTGTCCGGTGTACTGATCCATCACAACGACAGATGCCTGCGGCTGCGGCGCGAGAGTCACTTTTTCGTCATAGATGTCGCCTTCGCGGGCAAGTGTTGACTTGAACTCATCGACCATTGCCTGTCCCTCTTCCTGGCTGTCAAAAGTCAGGCTGTCAATGCCATAGGCATTGATCATGTAGGATTTAATACTGTTCTCATCGTAGTTTTCAACTGTACCATCGGATCTCGTGATTGTGAGAAGATAGGACAGTGTGTATCTGATTCTGGACGGATAGTTGTCCGGGTTATTGACCTCCTCATCAGCGATCTGCTGCATATAGAGATCCTGAGTGGAATAAATCTTCAGTCCGCCGCTGTAGAGCGCATTGTAAGCCTGCGTCTCGGTATATCCTTTCAGACGCTGAAGATCTGAGAGAACTTCCTTTGAAAGCTCGTCCACGAAATAAGTGTTCGGCCTTTCGTTGTCGATGGAGCTGTTTACACTCTGGATTCTGTCATATACCGGATCTGCCATCGCTTCGTCATACTGGGCCTGTGTAATATATTTCTGGTCAAGCATGGCTTTGAGAACTTTTTTACGGCGCCGTGCATTATCATCAGGATTCGTAATCGGATTATATTTGGACGGACTCTGCGTAATTGCGGCGATGACTGCATCTTCTGACAATGTGAGTTCAGATACGTCCTTACCGAAATATCTCTTCGCAGCTGTCTGGACCCCAAGGGAATTCTGCCCAAGGTTGATCGTATTAAGATAACTTTCCATGATCTCATCTTTGCTCATCTGCTTTTCAATTTCGATGGCAAGATACTGTTCCTGGAGTTTACGTTCCAGCCTGTCATAGAATGTTTTTTCTTCGGTGAAATTCGGGAATACATTGTTCTTGATCAGCTGCTGCGTCAGTGTACTGGCACCCTCCGAGAAGTTACCGGTTGTCAGGCCTACGAACCCAGCTCTGAGTACACCCTGCAGATCCACACCGTTATGCTTATAGAAACGCTCGTCCTCGATTGCGACAAATGCATGCTGAAGATCTTTCGGAATGTCTTCGATGGATTTGTTCACACGGTTAGCGCCTGCGGAAACGAATCTTGCAGTCTCAGTTGTTCCGTCTGCGGCATATACAAAAGTAGTATATTTGCTGGGCTGCACGTCCTCCGGTGAGATGTCAGGTGAATTGTCGATGATCTTTTTGGCAAAGATACCAACCCCTGCGACACACAGGACTGCAACGAGTAAAATGCATAGAAGAAAACCTTTAAACAGGCGTACCCCAACACGCTTTTTCTTCATTGTAGATTTAGAGGTGATCTTCTTTTGCTGATCAGAAGCTTTCTTTTTTCCATAATTCATGAATTATTTGCCTCCTTCATACCAAGTCATTATATCAAATAAGCTATTTGAAATAAAGCGAAATTTGAAAAGTTCATATTTAGCTAGGAAAATATTAAGAAATTATTGTAGATACCTGTAGTAATTTGCTATACTAAAATATCAAGGTGAAGCTGCATGGGACATATCTGCTTCATTCACTATGTAAAAAGAAGGGACAGTATGCAGGAAAATTATAAAACAATTTATAAGGCCGGTACCGGGGAAATCATTGAAAAGAAATCCAGGTTTATCGGTATGGCGGCGAAGGCTGAAAGCGAGGAGGAAGCACTCGCTTTCATAGAAAATGTGAAGAAAAAGTACTGGGATGCCAGACATCACTGCTATGCGTATGTGATTGGGGAAGACTGCGGCATCCAGAGGATGAGCGATGACGGAGAACCGGCCAGGACAGCGGGAAAGCCGATTCTTGATGTACTGCAGGGGGAAAAGCTTCATGATACAGTGATTGTCGTCACACGCTATTTCGGGGGAACGCTGCTTGGAACGGGCGGACTTGTCAGGGCATATACACAGGCGGCCAGGGAAGCAGTTGCCTCTAGTGTAATTATTACCAGAATTCTCGGCGCTAAACTGTTTATCACCATTGATTATACAGATCATGGAAAAGTGCAGTATCTTCTGATGCAGCGGGGATTTACGATTTTGAATACAGAGTATACAGATAAAGTGGCGGTGGAAGTGATGGTTCCCCATAATCAGAAGGAGGAACTCGTAAAAGAACTGACTGAAGGGACGAATGGAAAAGCAGGACTTACGTTTACAGAGGAATGTTATTATGCGGCTGTTGACGGCGAGGTCATTGTATTTTAAAACAGATAAGAATGTAAAAAAAGATGTTATCCGATGGAAGAACCGGATAACATCTTTTTTAGTCGGCGTCAGATTCAGTATGGCTCTTTAGGATGCGCCACAGGGTGCTGCGGCTGATTCCAAGCTGTCTGGCTGCCATCTCTTTATTCATATTTTTCTGGGCAAGTGTGGCGCAGATGATATCGTAATTGATCTCGTCGAGGGTACGGTGAATATCCAGCCCATTTAGCTTCTGGCTGGAAGCAGGCATATAGCCGGACGGCTGTTCCTGATTCAGGATAAGTTTCACGCTCTGGGCAGTGATATATGAGGTCTTGGTAATTGTTACAAGTTCCCGTATGATACGGTGAAACTGATCCAGATTATGCGGCCACGGAAACGTGCGGATCAGATCCATTGCCTCGTTGTCAAAGCCTACGATTTGTCTGCCCAGGGAAGAATTCAGCTGGTTGATATACAATGTTGCAATACTTGAGATATCATCCAGCCTGTCTCTGAGTGCTGGAAGCAAAAGCAGCAGACAGGAGAGATGGTTGGTCAGGTAATTGCGGATCGTATCGTCTTCCCCTTCTCCAAGTGTCAGTGAGAAGATCAGGCGGTTTCTTTTTTGAAGGCCGGTATGTTCAAAATAAGTGCAAAGTTTCGAGAGCTGCGACTTACTGAGCATACCAATATTTTTCAGGTAGATTGTAGTATGGACTGTACTGAGAGGAGAATTTTCGCTGTCAATCAAGGTGTTCCATTTTCTTTCATTCAACATGCCGCAGTCGATGACATAATAGGGGGCATTCTGATAGGGACCGTTCTCGTAGATCAGGGCGGCAGCCCGGTCCTTCCCGGTACCGACTTCGCCTGTAATCAGAACAGGGAAGGAAGTACTGCTGTATTCGCTGATCAGCTTATGGGTATCTCCGACGAAATTCGCACCATTATGATAAGGGGTGAACTCTCCTGATTTTTCTTCTGCTTTATTATAGATAGAGATGCTTTTGTCCATATCGGGAAAGAGGCTCTCTTTTTTATTCAGCTTAAGCAGGGTGTATTGTCTGCCGTCATAGAAGATATGGCGGTTTCTTATTCTTAATATATAGTTGTCAATCTTCCGCTCAAATAACTGACCGTCTGTCTTTGTAAAAGCAGGGAGATATGTTTTTACCATATGGAGTATCTGGGTGTGAAAAGGAGAGTTCGAAAGACTGGAGAACCATAAGTTACTGTTGGAATCAAATATTATATAATCATCTTCATCACTGAACAGCGCTTTCTGGAAGATCTCTTTCTGCTTTAATGCATACCGTGAGGCGTTCACAAGTTTTACAGCTTCATCCAAAGCGGAAATGATGCTTTCTGTTCCGGATGGAATCAGAATGGAATTCAGGCCGATCTCCTGGGCGGTGCTTGAACCGATCATGTCGCAGATGACGAGATTGTAATCGCGGGCCTTCAGGGATTTTAGGACAGGAAGTACCATTTCAGGGCTTTCAAAGGTATAGATATCTACATCAAGTTTCAGCAGGTCGCATAACATACGGGCGCAGTTTGTAATACTCTGGAATCCTGCGACGGCGAATTTGCCGGAGTAGTTTTCGGCCATTTTAATAGAACGCAGCATATCATATGCAGAAAGCGGAGCATCAATGACGGGAATATCCAGTTCGTTTCTGATCAGGTCTGCGGTACCTCCGCGGGATATGATTACGTCGTAATTGTTGTGGCATAATTCTTTGGCTATGGAAAGGCCGTCTTTTAAATCTCCGGTACGGACCGTAAGATCGATGTCTTCTCTGGAAGAAGAAAGGGAAGAAATTGTTTCTGCCATGCCTTCATACGGGGCGACAGCGAGTATTTTAATTTTTCTCAAAATGAAACGCTCCTTTCTCTGAACTTCTAATTACCATAATTATACAATTTAGCATGACAAAATACAAGTAGAATGTTTCAAAAATAAACATAAAATGTCGTAAATTGAATTGAAAGGTCAGATAGAATTGTATAAAATGTCATTAAAGAGCAAGAGAAACAAATATAATGTTTCAAAATAACACGTTCTTGGAAGAAAAAATGACAGTTACAATGCAGATGCGAAAGGAGAAAAATTATGAGGAAAAAACGATTGGCTTTAGTTCTGGCAGGAGTATTGTGTGTGGGGGTATTGGGATGCCAGGGGGCAGAAAAAGACAGCAGCACGAAAACAGATTCAGAGAAGAAAGAATCTTCAGCGGGGATTACATTGAAATTTGCGCATGCAGATAATGAGACAAGTATTTTCAATCAGGGAGCAGAAGCTTTCAAAGAAAAACTGGAAGAAGTCTCCGGTGGTGATGTGAAAGTAGAGATCTACCCAAACGGACAGCTTGGAACACTTGCAGATGCTGCACAGGGAATCCAGATGGGAACTATTGATGTGGCGCCGATTTCGTCGACAGTATTGGCGAACTTTTCACCGTCGATTGCGGTCTACGATCTTCCGTTTATTATTGAGACGGAACAACAGGCTTATGATTCGCTTGACGGGGAAGTGGGAGATGTCCTGAAAGAAGAACTGAAAGAAAACCAGATGCTATGCAAAGGCTGGTGGACGATGGGATACCGGAATGTGACAACAAGCAAAGATGTGGCTTCAGCAGCTGATCTGAAAGGGCAGAAAATCAGAACCCAGAATTCAGAAATCCATATGGCAATTTTCAGGGCACTGGGAGTTGACCCTACTCCGATGGATTTCAGCGAGTTGTTCACGGCTCTTCAGCAGAAGACTGTCGATGGACAGGAAAATCCATATGTCAACATTCTTCAGAGCAATATTTACGAGGTGAATGATACGATTGTAGAGACAGAGCATGTGTATCAGGTGGCAGGGCTTCTGATCTCTCCGGCTACATGGGATAAATTATCTGAAGAGCAGCAGGGATGGGTAGAAGAGGCGAGTGATTATGCTACAGATGTAGAAAGAAAAGCATGTACCAGTGACAATGAGACAGCAAAGGATACGTTGATGAATGAGCATGGAATGAAGCTTGTAGAACTTGACAAAGCCGAACTTCAGAAAGCAACAGAATCCATCTATGATGAGTACCCAGATCTGAAGGAGTTGTCTGACAAAGTGAAAAGTTATAAGTAGAGACAGGAGGACAGGGCGTGAAAGGTTTGCTTAAATGTCTGGAGAAAATAAATGGTGTTACGTTTTTCGTTGAAAAATGGTTTCTGATTGCGGCGGTCATCTGCATGGTAGTCATTAATTTTGCCCAGGTTCTGTGCAGGTATATATTCCACTACAGCATTCCGTGGTCTGAACAGACAAGTGTGGTATTGTTCATGTTTATGGTACTCATTGGAGGCAATCTGGCAATGAAGGAGGACGGGGAGATAAAGATTGAAATTATCAGGTTTAAAAATTCTGTCAAAAATACGGGATTTCGTCTGATATCGGATATCATTTCCCTGGTCACAATCGGAGTGCTTTTTGTCAGTGCTGTATTAATTATGAATCAGGGGATGCTGCATCCACAGGTATTATCGGCGATTCCTCTGAAATATTATCATCTGTATCTCATCATGGTGATCGGTTTTGGCCTGATGTTTATAGAAAAACTGACAAATATCGTGAAAAAGATTGTGTTCCTGAGGAGCCGGAATGAGGAGGTGCAGCCATGAATCCGTTTTTAGTTCTACTGATTGTATTTGTCATTACTTTAATTCTTGGGGTTCCGATTGCATGGTCTCTGGCAGTTTCCTGTATCTGTTCTCTGGTTGCCGCAACCGGACTGCCTTTGATGCAGATTACACAGAAAATGTACTCCGGCGGGGAAAAGTATTCGCTGATGGCGATTTTCTTTTACATGCTGGCTGGTGCCATTATGCAGCACGGAGGAATTTCTTCCAGACTGATCAATCTCTCTAAGGCGGCGATCGGACATATCAGCGGAGGACTGTCTATCGTAGTTATAGTGACATGTATGCTGTTTGCGGCATTGTCCGGGTCTTCCATTGCGACGACAGCGGCAATCGGTGCCATGCTCTATCCAGAGTTGGTAAAGGAGAAATATCCGGAAGGATATTCGGCAGCGCTCCCGGTTGTGGGAGGAACCTTGGGAATTGTAATTCCGCCGAGTATTGTATTCGTAGTCTATGGTACAACGACGGGAACCTCTGTCTCAAAGCTTCTGATATCGGGAATTATTCCCGGGCTTCTGGCGGGGATATTGATGTGTATCTATGCATGGTTCGTGGCAAAGAAAAATCATTTTCCGAAAGCCAGTGAATTTTCATGGAAAAGGCTTGGCTCGGCGCTGAAGGATTCTATATGGGCGCTTTTGATGCCTGTGATTATACTCGGAGGTATCTACTCAGGGGTATTCACGCCGACAGAATCGGCTGCAGTGGCAGTTGTGTATGGATTGTTTGTCGCTGTAGTGATACATAGAGAGCTGACGCTGAAGAAATTCATTCAGATTGTTCTGGAAAGTGTGAAGGGAACTGCAGGAATTCTGCTTTTAATCATGGCAGCAGGCGTGTTTGGCTATGTGCTGACGGTAAATAATATTCCAGCACTCTTTACAGCTGCGATGGCTTCTCTGATCACGAATAAAGTGACCTTCCTGATCTGTATTAATCTTCTGTTGATTTTCCTGGGGATGTTCATGGATTCAGGTGCCATTATCCTGATTGTAGCTCCGCTGATTTACCCAATTGCGATGCAGTATGGCATCGATCCGGTACATCTTGGATGTATTGTTGTGTTCAACCTTGCGGTCGGACAGGCCACCCCGCCGTTTGGCAATTGTCTGTTTGCAGCAGTATCGGCCACAAAACAGGATATTCTGACGCTGAGCAAAAATGTTGTGCCGTTCCTGTTGATTTTGTTCGGCACGGTGTTCCTCGTCTCATTCTGTCCGATACTGGCAACCGGTCTGACAACACTTATGCAGTAGGAGGAAGGTATCATGATGTATGATTTTATCATAAAAGGCGGTTATGTCTTTGACTCTTTAAACAGAACGTTTGCAGTCAGAGACCTGTATATAAAAGATGGGCTTTTGGCAGACGGTGCAGGAATGGAAGCCGCTGAAATAATAGACGCAAGGGGAAAATATGTGGTACCGGGACTGATCGATGAGCATGCACATCTGAATCTGGATGGCACAATCATAGGAGCAAATGCGGATCTCACATGTATACCGGGTGGAGTCACTTCCGCAGTGGATGGCGGTACAACTGGGGCAGCGGGATTTGAATTATTTTATAAATCCAATATTATACGATATGAGACGTCAGTTTACGCATATCTGAATGTATCAACATTCGGCAACAAAAGCCTGTGTCTTCATGAGGAGAACCATGATCCGGCGGATTTCCGGGAGGATTTGATCCTGAAGCTGTTTCGGAAATACCCGGACATCCTGCGGGGACTGAAGGTGAGAATGTGCAGTGGCACGTTAGAAAATTATGGAATGAAACCGCTTTATAAAACGATTGAAATATCAGAGCGCCTGCAGGCGGCAGGGTTTCATGCACCTGTAATTGTCCACTATGGAGACCTGCCGGAGAATGTTACTGTGAAGGAGCTGACGGCAAGTCTCAGGAAAGGAGATGTGCTTGCCCATGCATATCAGACGCATGGAGAGACCATCTTTGATTCTGACGGAAAAGTATTAAACTGTGTAAAAGAGGCACAGACAAGAGGCGTCGTAATAGATTCATGCAATGGACGTGTGCACTGGTCATTTGATAATATGAAAAATGGTTTTGCAGATGGGTTTTATCCGGATATTATCAGCTCGGATCTTGTGAGGGCCAGTGAGTACACAAGACCTGGATTTTCACTTCTGCACGCAATGAGAGTCTGCTCGGCGGCAGGGATGGACAGGGAGGCAATCTTGCAGGCAGTGACTTACCATCCGGCAAAAGCAGCGGGGATTCTGGATAAAGCAGGGACTCTTGAGCCTGGAAAAACGGCGGATATTGCGGTTCTGGATATCGCAGAGGATCACAGCGTGCTGAAGGATATGTTTGGAGGAGAATGTGAAGGAAAAGAGATATTTATTCCGCTTCTGACGATGAAACAGGGGCGGGCGGCTTATAGACAGATCTATTATTAAGGAGCAGGAGTGTATGGAACAGTATCAGATGAAAATACCCTCAAACATGTTTGGCGGCGAGGGATGTGTTGATAGAATCAGTGAAATTATAGAAAAGGAGAGGAGCAGGAGAGCTGTGGTTTTTACAGATCCTGGTATTGTAAAGTCCGGTCTGCTTTCCATCCTTCAAAAGGAGATGGATCCGCTGGATCTGGAATATTGTGTGATTGATGATCTTGTTCCGGAACCGGCTTACCAGGATATAGAGAAAATTCAGAATAAGACCGCTGAATTCGGCGGTGATCTGATCATTGCGGTTGGCGGCGGAAGCGTTATGGATGCGGCAAAGCTTTGTTCGGTACTTGCAGATGCCTCCTATACGGTCAGGGATCTGCTTGAGAACCCGGGGCTGGCAGAGAAAAAGGTGAAAACAGTCATGATACCTACCACATGCGGGACGGGGGCAGAGGCTACGTGCAATGCGATCGTTGCAGTTCCGGAGAAACAGAGTAAACAGGGAATCGTGAATGATTCGATGATTCCGGACTATGTAATATTGGACAGCCAGATGATCAGGAATCTTCCAAAGCAGATTGTCGCGGCAACCGGAGTGGATGCACTTGCCCATGCAGTAGAGTGCTTTACTTCGAGGAAGGCGACACCATTTTCAGATACATATGCGATGGCAGCCGCGAAGCTGATTTTTCAGAATATCCGGAAAGCATATCAAAGTCCGGATAATATGCAGGCGAAAAGCAATCTGATGCTTGGTGCGTTCTACGCAGGAATTGCAATCACAGGCAGTGGAACAACTGCGGTACATGCGCTGTCTTATCCGCTTGGCGGGAAGTACCATATCCCGCATGGTGTCTCTAATGCGATTTTATTTGCACATGTGATGGAGATGAATCAGGAGGCATGCAGAGAGAAACTGGCGGAGCTATGCGATGGGATCTGGCCTGAGCTGTCGGTCAGAAGTGAGAGCAAAAAGGCACAGTATGTCATTGAGGAGATTGCAGGGATTGTGAAAGACACAGAGATTCCTGTGAAGCTTGAGGAGTTTGGAGTAACGAAGGAAGACCTGGATTTCCTTGTGGAGGCTGGGGGCAGGCAGAGGAGACTTCTTGTGAACAACCAAAAGGAACTGAGTCTTAATGATATCCGGAATATCTATATGAAGGTGTTGGAGTGTGACTGAGAAATGTTCACTGCCTACAGAACATTCCGGCGAAAGGAGAAGAGGATGGAACAGAGACCAATTTTGGGAATTACGATGGGAGACCCAGTCAGCATAGGGCCGGAGATTTCGGTGAAAGCATTGGCTGATCCGAAGATATACAGGGAATGCAGACCACTGATTATCGGGGATGCGAAAGTGATGGAGAAGGCAGTTGGGATACTTGGGCTTGAGGAGTCTGTTCAGATTCATCCGGTGAAGGAAGTAGAAGAGGCTGTTTTTTTGCCGGGAACGATCGATGTCTATGATATGGAGATTGTCAATATGGAACGGCTGGTCTATGGGAAGGTTTCCAGGATGGGAGGAGAGGCTTCTTTTCAGTACGTGAAGAAAGTAATTGAACTGGCACTTGATCATAAGGTTGATGCGACAGTTACAAATGCACTGAATAAGGAAGCAATCAACCTGGCCGGGCATCATTATTCCGGTCATACAGAAATCTATGCGGAGCTTACAGAGACTGATAAATATACAATGCTGCTGGCGCATCATAATATGCGGGTTGTTCATGTTTCAACCCATGTATCTCTCAGAGAAGCGTGCGACCGGGTAAAGAAGGCAAGGGTCATGGACGTGATACATATTGCGGACGAGGCTTGCAGATCTCTGGGAATTGAACACCCGAGAATTGCTGTCGCGGGGCTGAATCCGCATAGTGGTGAAAACGGGCTATTTGGAAAAGAGGAGATTGAAGAGATTATACCGGCGGTTGATGCGGCGGTTCGGGAGGGGCTGGATGTCACAGGCCCTGTGCCTCCGGATACGGTATTTTCAAAAGCAAGAGGCGGGATGTTCGATATCGTTGTTGCCATGTATCACGATCAGGGACATATTCCTTTGAAACTGGTTGGATTTGTCTATGATGATGTACAGAAAGAGTGGAATGCGGTGGAAGGGGTAAATGTAACACTGGGGCTTCCGATCATCCGTACGTCAGTCGATCATGGAACTGCATTTGAGCATGCGGGACTTGGAGATGCGAATGAGTTGAGTCTTGTAAATGCAATAGAATATGCAGTTACACTTGTAAAGAATAAAAAGTAATAAGGTGAAAAATATGGTGAAGCTGTTAATTATAGCAGATGATTTTACCGGAGCGCTGGACACCGGAGTTCAATTTGCGAAGAGAGGGATTGACACTCAGGTTTACACCGGAACAAGTGTTGAAAAAAGTACAGTCTCGCAGACAGCCCAGGTTCTGGTAGTAGATTCTGAGACCAGGCCCCTTTCCAGAGATAAGGCTTACAAAACTGTAAAAAAAATTGTCAGGGACGCCATAACGCTTGGAGTTTCTACGATATTTAAGAAGACAGACTCTGCCCTGAGGGGAAATGTCGGGGGTGAATTGTCCGCAGTTCTGGATGCTTCCGGGGAAAACCAGCTGTACTTTATCCCGGCATATCCGGATGTGAACAGGGTAACAAGGAATGGGATGCATTATATTGACGGCCAGCTGCTTGCGGACAGTGCGTTTGGGAAAGATCCTTTTGAGCCGGTGAAATGTTCGTACCTTCCACAGCTGATTCGGGAACAGACTGAATATGAGGTGCGGCAGATCAAAATAGAGGATCCATTTCCGGTGGAGGAAAAACAAGGGAAAACAATCTGTCTGTTTGACGCGGAGACAAGGCAGCAGATGGAACAGCGGATCCATGAGATGAAGACGTATGGGAAGCTGACATTACTTGCGGGATGTGCCGGACTCGCGGCCTGTCTGCCCGATGTACTGGAACTATGTGAGACGAGGCCTGAAAAGATCAGCCGGACGAAGGGCCTTTATGTTGCCTGCGGGAGCCTGAACCCGATTACGAAGAAGCAGGTAGAGTATGCGGTGTCCCGAGGATACGCAAGGATCCATCTGACAGAAGAGCAGAAGTTGATTCCAGGGTTTTATGATACAGCAAGAGGAAAGATGTTCCTGGAGGAGCTGCGGACAATCTGTGAAGAGAGCGAGAAGGTCATAGTGGATACATTTGATACAGATGAGACCTGCGGAACGCGGGAATATGCCAGAAGACATAATATTGATACAGAAGAAATACGGTATCTGATCAGTCAGTGTCATGGAAAAATTGTAAAAAACCTGGCTGAAAACGGGTTGAATTATACGATTCTGATGACTGGAGGGGATACACTGATGGGATTTATGAAAGAAATCGGATGCAGCCAGCTTCACCCTGTCTGTGAGATCGGGCAGGGGGCAGTGCTGTCCTGGCTGTTATGGAAAGGACGGAAACTGCAGGTTATCTCAAAGTCCGGAGGTTATGGGAAGAAAGAAATGATGATAGAGATTGCCCAAAAGGTGATCAAAGGATAGGAGGCAGAGGATGAAGTTTGTTATGACGCAGGCGGTGTGCGGGGAAGGAATGGAGCTTCTCGGCGGAAAGACAGAAGTTTATGTGGCTGATCATGGTGATCCCAATGACTATATCGATGAAATGAAAGAAGCGGATGCATTGATTGTCAGGATTGGGAAATGCAGCGGGGCTGTAATCAGGAATTCGCCGAGGCTTAAAGTAATTGGAAGAACTGGTGTGGGGTACGATAGTGTGGATGTGGAAGAGGCTACAAAAAGAGGCATTCCAGTTGTCATCACTCCCGGCGCGAACAACCGGTCGGTCGCGGAACATGCAGTTGCAATGATGTTTGCGGTGGCCAGGAATCTCCATGAAGCGCAGCAGGAGATGAGAGCAGGCAACTGGGGAATCAGAGATGCGGGGAAAACGTTTGAATTATACGGAAAAAAGGCGGGATTTATCGGGCTTGGAGCGATTGGAAGAGAAGCGGCCGGTATCTGCCAGGGAATCGGTATGAAGACGGCGGGGTATGATCCGTTTTTATCAAAAGAGCAGATAGAAGCCCTTGGGTGTGAATATTATGCAGATTATAAAACGATGCTGAAAGAGTGCGACATTATCTCGGTTCATGTGCCCCTGCTGCCTTCAACAAAAGATATGATCAGCAGGGAAGAGCTGAAAATGATGAAAAAAACAGCAGTAGTCATTAACTGTTCCAGAGGCGGCATTGTAAATGAAGAAGCTTTGGCGGAAGCTCTGAATAAAGGAACTATCGCAGGAGCAGGAACAGACGTCTATGAAGAGGAACCTCCAAAGCCAACCAATCCTCTGCTGACAGCAAAAAATATTGTATGCAGTCCTCACAGCGCGGCACAGACCAAAGAAGCAGTCAGCCGTATGGCACGGATGTGTGTGGAAGGATGTCTGGCTGTTATAAATGGAGAAAAATGGCCCTATGTGGCAGATCCAAAAGTATATGACCACCCAGACTGGGAAGAAAAGAACCGACAGGAGTCAGAAAAGGAGACGAGTAATGACTGAGATTAAAGGGATTATTGCTGCCATGCAGACACCGATGCACGATGATGGAAGTATCAATGAGGGAGAGATCCGGAAGCAGATCAGGCGTCAGATTGCTGCCGGAGCAGATGCTGTGTTCTGTCTTGGAACAAATGGTGAGTTTTACATTATGGACAAGGAAGAGAAACTCCGTGTGATGGAAATTTTTGTAGATGAAGTGAACGGAAAAGTTCCAGTGTACGCGGGAACGGGATGCGTAGGAACAAAAGATACTGTTGAGCTGTCAGTTAAGGCGCAGGAGATCGGTGTTGATGTGTTATCTGTGATTACCCCGTATTTTGCAGCGCTGAATCAGGAGGAACTATATGCACATTATCACGCTGTGGCTGGTGCGGTAGAACTGCCAATTGTACTTTACAATATTCCGGCAAGGACTGGTGCGTCTTTAGCGCCTGCGACTGTCGGAAAGCTGGCAGAGATAGAGAATATTGCAGGCATCAAGGATTCCAGCGGTAATTTTAATAATATACTTCAATATATTGAAATGACAAAAGGGAAAAATTTCTCAGTGCTGTCGGGGAACGATGCATTGATCCTCTGGACTCTGCTTGCGGGGGGGACCGGTGGAATTACAGCGATTGCCAACATACTGCCTGAAATCATGGTGGATATTTATCAAAGTTATTTAAGCGGAGATATTGAGAAAGCTAAAAAGGCACAGGCATCAATCGGGCCAATCAGGGACTGCTTTAAATATGGGAATCCTAACTCCATTGTAAAGTGTGCGACCAATCTGATCGGCCAGCCGGTAGGCCCATGCCGTGCACCGTTTGGAATGGTTTCGGAGGATGCGAAAAAAGCGATTATGGAGACGATAGATACATACTATTCACAGTATAAGACGGTCAAATAAACGAACATTAAAAAAGGTGCCCCCGGTAAATGATTCGCCGGGACGGCACCTTTTCTAAAATTCATATTTATTTTTATTGAAATTCTGGTTCAATTAAACCGTAGGTGTTGTTTTTACGCTTGTACACTACATTTACTTCGTCTGTCTCAGCATTACAGAATACGAAGAAAGAATGTCCGAGAAGTTCCATCTGGATGCATGCATCTTCCGGGTACATCGGTTTGATACCAAATTTTTTCGTTCTGATTATTTTAATATCATCATCTTCAACAGATGGATCAGCTTCTGTCTCGAAGAAGTGCGGCTGGAAGTTGTTTCCGCCCTGATGTCTCTCAACAAGTTTGTTCTTATATTTACGAAGCTGGCGTTCAATAACCTCTTCTACAAGATCGATCGATACATACATATCGCTGCTGACCTGTTCGGAACGGATAATATTTCCTTTTACCGGGATTGTCACCTCGATTTTCTGACGTTCTTTCTCTACACTGAGAGTAACAATAATTTCTGTTTCAGGAGTGAAATACCTTTCGAGTTTGCCTAATTTCAGTTCGATAGTATCCTTCAAGCCTGGTGTTACATCAACGTTCTTACCACTAATAATAAAATTCATGATGTTCAACTCCTTTTTACTGTATTGTACAACCGCGATGTTACTGGAGAAGTCTTAACGATGGTTTGTACTATGTGTTTATTATACTCCATATGTACTGTACGATGCAATAAAAATAAAGATAAAAAAATAAAAAAAGGATAAAAAGACTGACAATTACCGTATGGAACGGATCACTTCAATTCTGGAGATTTTTTCGTGGTGCATTTTCGCAATACGCAGTCCAAAGTTAGAGTAGTATGCACATGCGCCGACACCGATCTCTTCCTGGGTCTCTTCCAGGCGCCTCCGTATAACGTCTTCCAGAGTCTCATCATCTTCGTAAGGGATATGTACATGGATCAGTTTATTGACAAGACGTACTTTCTGGGTTGCGCGGAAGATGACTTTTTCAGATTCATCGAATTCGCAGAATAAAAATTTCCTCGTGGCGAACAGTACCGCAATTGCGGCTACACCGATCAGGCTGTTCAGCGGAGTTGCATGGTCGATGATGACCTGTCTGGCAATCGCAAATAAAAGAACTTCGAACACTGTCGAGGGGGTGTGCTGGAAGACCATGCGGATCAGCTCAACACCAATGATCAGGTTAAAACATGTCTCCAGAAGATCTTCATAATTCGGATACGTACTCAGATCCGGAATGTGGATAATGCTCATACACGTCCGGATAAAAAGAAGAATGATGCCAACTGCCAAGAGGAGCGAGATGGCATATTCCAAAATAATAATCAGTTTCTTTAAGAGATAGGTTGCGTATTTTTTCATAGCGTTCTCCTTTGGCAGATGAAATGAATTTGCGGCCTTTCCCGCACAGCGTCTTCTTAACAGCTTACTTGTGAGGCGCTGTGCCAGATGAAACAATTCTGTTGAAACAATAGGGGTAAATGACAATCACCCACAGGACAAGAATGAAATATTCCAGCATTTTCAATGGAATGGAAGGGCCAAACAGCGCTTTCATTCCTGATTTCAGAAACAGAGTGATGCCAAGACCTATGAAGAGTTTGGCTGCCTGTGTGATTTTACCGGAAGTGTGCGTGTCAAAATTCAGATAGGTGCGCTCCAGATAATATCCGGCAGCAAAACCAAGCCCTGCAGCGCCGGCCTTACAGCAGTCGGATGCGTAATGTGTATCTATTGTTCCGTTCGAAAGAAGAAGCAGCGAATAGATACAGACGAAGATGGAAAGAGCACACAGTACAAGCGCGATGGATCTGATATGTGCAGTACTGTCGACAAGAAAACTTCTGTAATGATAGACAAGCCAGGAGAAAAGAAGTGAAATTCCCATGGAAACGAGGACATCCTTTGGGGTATGCACTCCCAGATACATTCTGGAAAGTCCGATCAGGAGAAACGCGAGGATACAGAGGATTTTCTGCCAGTTCTTCCGGGCGTTGAGAGCCAGCGGCGCAAAGAGGGAAGTGCCTCCCTGGGTGTGCCCGCTTGGAAAAGAGTACCCGGTTGCGCCGGCGACGGCACTTTCCACGGGGTGAAAGCCGGGGTCAAGAATCCACGGTCTTGGGATACGGAATGTGATTTTTAATGTCTGGACAAAAAGTCCGGCGGTGAAATACGTAAAGCCCAGCTGATAAGCAAAGCGCTTATCCACACACCAGTAAAGTGTGCAGATAACCGCCAGGATGATCAGTTCCTGTCCGAAGTATGTTATAAACTGGAAAAATTGGTCCAGAAAAGGAGTACGGACTCCTTCTAACAATCGCAGAAAACTCATTATTTATTATTTTCCCTTCTTCTCATTCTGGAATCCAGCGTCTTTTTACGGATACGCAGAGATTTCGGAGTGACTTCGAGCAACTCGTCGGTATCAATGAAGTCCAAAGCTTCCTCCAGACTTAGTATACGTGGTGTTGTCAGTTTTAATGCTTCATCTGCACCGGAGGAGCGGGTGTTGGTCAGATGTTTTGTCTTGCAGACATTAATTTCAATATCTTCGGCTTTGCCGTTCTGTCCGATAACCATGCCGGCATATACTTTCTCACCGGCACCGATGAACAGCGTTCCGCGGTCCTGTGCGTTGAACAGACCGTAGGTTACAGATTCACCTGTCTCAAATGAGATCAGGGAGCCCTGTTTGCGGTATTGGATATCACCTTTGTATGGGGCATAGCCGTCAAAAGAGGTGTTCATGATACCGTTTCCTTTGGTATCTGTCATGAAATCGCCGCGGTATCCGATCAGTCCTCTGGAAGGAATGGAGAATTCAAGACGGGTGTATCCGCCGTTTGCGGTACCCATGTTGCGGAGTTCTCCTTTTCTCTGGCTCAGTTTTTCGATGACAACACCGTTGAATTCTTCAGGAACATCGATATATGCGATTTCCATAGGTTCCAATTTTTTGCCGTTTTCGTCTTCGCGGTATAAAACTTCTGCTTTGCTGACTGCGAACTCGTAACCTTCACGGCGCATATTTTCAATCAGTACGGAAAGATGGAGTTCTCCACGCCCGGATACTTTGAAGCTGTCTGTAGAATCAGATTCTTCGACGCGGAGGCTTACATCTGTATTCAGTTCACGCAGAAGACGGTCCCGGATGTGGCGGGAAGTCACGTATTTACCTTCCTGTCCGGCAAATGGACTGTCGTTTACGATGAACTGCATCGCGATGGTTGGCTCAGAGATCTTCTGGAATGGGATCGCTTCCGGATTCTCAGGAGAGCAGAGCGTGTCACCGATGGAGATGTCAGCGATACCAGAGACAGCTACGATGGCGCCGATGGTAGCTTCTTTGACTTCTACCTTTTTCAGTCCGTCAAATTCGTAGAGCTTGCTGATTTTCACTTTCTGTCTTTTGTCCGGTTCATGATGGTTTAAGAGAAGCATATCATCATTGACATGGATAGTGCCGTTGTCAACTTTTCCGACACCGATACGTCCGACATACTCGTTGTAATCGATGGTGCTGATCAGCATCTGTGTCGGAGCTTCCGAATCACCTTCCGGTGCAGGAATATAATCAAGAATGGTCTCGAACAGAGGAATCATGTTCTCCGGGCCGTCATCGAGTTCAAGAATAGCATATCCTGCTTTCGCGGAAGCATAGACGAATGGACAGTCGAGCTGCTCATCAGATGCATCCAGATCCATGAATAATTCAAGGACTTCATCGATGACTTCTTCGGCACGTGCCTCAGGACGGTCAATTTTGTTGATACAGACAATTACCGGAAGCTCCAGTTCCAACGCCTTTTTCAGAACGAATTTTGTCTGAGGCATCGCGCCTTCATAGGCGTCAACAACAAGAACGACTCCGTTTACCATCTTGAGGACACGTTCCACTTCACCGCCGAAATCGGCATGTCCCGGAGTGTCGATGATATTAATTTTTGTATCTTTATAATATACGGCAGTGTTTTTGGAAAGAATTGTAATCCCTCTTTCACGCTCGATGTCATTGGAATCCATGACACGTTCTTCTACTTCCTGATTGGCGCGGAATACACCGCTTTGTTTTAAAAGTTCATCTACAAGTGTTGTTTTGCCATGGTCAACATGGGCAATAATTGCAATATTACGAATATCTTCACGTTTTGTTTTCATATTTAAGATCCTTTTCTCTACCTATTTAAAGCTTCCTGCTGAATTCTTCAACTTTTACAGTTTACCACAATTTCGGGATTTTACAAGTCGTTTTGTGTAAGATCGTGTTGCGGTGTGTAAGTTTATATAAAAATATGTGTAATACTTGGGAAAAATGGAAAACGATTCCCGGTATTTTTTTGTACATGCCGTTCTATATGTCTAAAACAGGTCATAGACTGAGTAATGACTAAAAAATACGACAAAGAGGAAGGGAGAACTACAATTCATGTCAGATAAGATTATTGAAAATAACCAGGTAACTATAATGGGGGAAATTGCATCCGGCTTTTCATTCAGCCACGAGGTATTCGGAGAGGGCTTTTATATGGTAGACGTTTTGGTAAAACGTCTGAGCAACTCAGATGACCGGATACCATTGATGGTCTCAGAAAGGCTGATCGATGTCACTCAGGACTACACAGGGGAATACATCATGGTACACGGACAGTTCCGTTCTTACAACCGCCATGATGAGCAGAAGAACAGGCTTGTATTATCTGTGTTTGTCAGGGAAGTATCTTTTGTGGAAGAGGAGATTGACGGGGCAAAGACGAATACAATCCTTCTGGATGGTTATATCTGTAAGGCGCCGATCTACCGTAAGACGCCGCTTGGAAGGGAAATCGCAGATCTTTTGCTGGCGGTGAACAGACCGTACGGCAAATCTGATTACATACCGTGTATCTGCTGGGGCAGGAATGCCAGATACGCGTCCGGCTTTGAAGTAGGTGAGCACGTCCAGGTACTTGGACGGATTCAGAGCAGAGAATATGTGAAAAAGCTGTCTGAAACCGAGACACAGAAAAGAGTTGCATACGAAGTATCGGTAAGCAAGCTTGAGACGATGGCTGAATAGTTCATATAGTTGGCACGTCTTTCATTGACATCGGGAATAATTAATGTTAGAATTTTTTTAATGATATCTTATTGGTTAAGTTCTGGGACAAAAGTGGCCGGAAAGCACAAACATTCCAATAAGTGCAGCAAATTGACAAACCGATGTTAGGAGGATGGACGATGTCTATTTTTACAGGAGCAGGAGTGGCAATCATTACACCGTTTTCTGCAGACGGAAGTATAAATTACGAAAAACTTGAGGAATTGGTTGATTTTCACTGTGAGCATGGTACAGACAGTATCATTATCTGCGGAACAACCGGAGAATCTTCTACGATGACAGAAGAAGAGCACATGGAATGCATCAGAACAACAATTGAATTTGCGAAAGGACGTATTCCGATTATTGCAGGAACAGGATCCAACTGTACACGCACAGCATGTGAGATGTCCAAAGAGGCAGGAGAAGCAGGTGCTGACGGAGTTCTGATTGTGACACCTTACTATAATAAGGCAACTCAGGAAGGGCTTGTTGCTCATTATACAGAAGTGGCAAAGGCGGCGAAAGTGCCTGTTATCATGTACAATGTGGCAAGCAGAACAGGCGTGAATATCGAGCCTGAGACAATGGCAAGACTTGTGAAGAATGTAGATAACATTGTCGGAGTGAAGGAAGCTTCAGGCAATATTGCGCAGGTAGCGAAGATTATGAGCTGTACAGACGGCAACATTGACCTGTATTCAGGCAATGATGATCAGATTGTACCTCTTCTTTCTCTGGGCGGAAAAGGGGTAATCTCTGTATTATCCAATGTTGCGCCGCAGGAGACACATGACATCTGTGAAAAATATCTGACAGGTGACGTGAAAGGAAGCTGTGCTGAGCAGCTGAGGGCACTTCCGCTGATTAACCAGCTGTTCTGTGAAGTGAATCCGATTCCGGTGAAAAAAGCAATGAATCTGATGGGAATGGATGTCGGAGGATTGCGTATGCCGCTGACAGAAATGTCAGAAGAACGTGTTCCGGGCCTTGTAAAAGCGATGAAAGAGTATGGTTTAAAATTAGTATAAAGCCACACCATATCTCAGTCTGCGCAGGCGGATGATGATATGGAAAGTGATTGGAGGATATCGTATGGCGGATATGAAAATATACGTATATGATATCCTCTTTTCCCTTGTGAACAGTGACAGGTTTTTAATTCAACAGGCAATGATGTGACATCCGGCTGTGAAAGGCCGTCAGGATAAGACAGACGAATATACAAATGGGAGGATTTGAAATGGTAAGAGTAGTGATGCATGGATGCAATGGAAAAATGGGGCAGGTAATCACCGGGATCATTCAACAGGAAGAACAGATGATGATCGTAGCCGGAGTCGACCGGTTTACTGGGATTAAAAACGATTATCCGGTCTTTGAGAGCATCGGAGAATGCAATGTGGAAGCCGATGTTGTAATTGATTTCTCAAATGCGGCAGCTGTTGAGGGAGTTCTTGATTACTGTTCTAAGAATCAGGTTCCGGTAGTTCTGTGTACAACCGGACTTTCTAAGGAACAGCTGAATAAGGTAAACGCGGCATCAGAGAAGACGGCAGTCTTAAAATCCGCAAATATGTCAATGGGGATCAATCTTCTTCTGGAACTTCTGAAGGATGCCGCGAAGGTACTGGGGCCGGCCGGATATGATATTGAACTTGTAGAACGCCACCATAATCAGAAGGTGGATGCGCCGAGCGGAACAGCACTTGCACTTGTAGATTCTGTCAATGAAGCTCTTGACAATGAATATCGCTACGTATATGACAGAAGCCAGACAAGAGAAAAACGTGAGAAAAAAGAGATCGGAATCTCCGCAGTCAGAGGCGGTACGATTGTGGGCGACCATGAAGTGATCTTCGCAGGAGAAGATGAGGTCATTGAGTTCCGCCACACAGCATATTCGAAAGCAGTGTTTGCGAAGGGTGCAGTGGAAGCAGCGAAATTCCTGGCAGGGAAACCGGCCGGAATGTATGATATGAGTGATGTGATTCAATTATAACAGGCCAATGAGGAGGAAAAGTTATGAAAGAGTTGGAGTTCAGATACCTGGAGAGACTTTCAGAGTTATACCCATCCATAGCTTCCGCATCAACTGAAATTATCAATCTGCAGTCGATCCTGAATCTGCCCAAGGGGACAGAGCATTTTCTTACGGATATCCATGGGGAATATGAAGCATTTTCGCACGTGCTGAAAAATGGTTCAGGATCCGTGCGTCGAAAAATTAACGATGTATTTGGCAATACTTTGAGTAGTAAAGATAAGCAGTCTTTGGCTACTCTTATTTATTATCCGCGGGAAAAGATGGATCAGGTCAAAAAAACAGAGAGCAATATGGAGGACTGGTATAAAATTACATTATACCGCCTGGTGGAAGTGACGAAGCGCACAGCGAGCAAGTATACACGGTCAAAAGTAAGAAAGGCACTGCCGAAAGATTTTGCCTATGTAATCGAAGAACTGATCACGGAGAAAGCGGAAATTACGGACAAAGAATCTTATTACAACGAGATTGTGAATACGATCATCCGGGTCGGAAGAGCGGAGCCATTCATTATCGCGCTGAGTGAACTGATCCAGCGGCTTGTTGTCGACCATCTGCACATTGTCGGTGACATTTATGACAGAGGGCCGGGACCGCATATTATCATGGACAAACTGATGAAATACCATTCGATTGACATTCAGTGGGGCAACCACGATGTGCTGTGGATGGGAGCGGCGGCAGGACAGATGGCCTGTATTGCCAATGTAGTGAGAATCTGCGCGCGTTACGCGAATCTGGATATTCTGGAGGACGGATATGGGATCAATCTCCTTCCGCTCGCGACGTTTGCGATGAAAGTCTATCAGGATGATCCGTGCAGCTGTTTTAAAATCAAGGGCGACCTTGGATATAATGTGGCTGAGCGGGAAATGAATATGAAGATGCATAAAGCAATTTCTGTGATTCAGTTCAAGGTGGAAGGGCAGGTGATCAAGAATAATCCGGGATTTCATCTGGAAAAACGTAATCTGCTCGACAAGATCGACTATGAGAAGGGGACGATTCTGTTAGACGGAACGGAGTATCCGCTTCTGGATGCGAATTTCCCGACGATTGATCCGAAGAATCCGTATGCCCTTTCACAGGAAGAAGCCGATGTCATGGAACGGCTGCAGACGGCATTTTTAAACTGCGAAAAAATGCAGGAGCATATGCGTTTTCTCCTGAACAAGGGCAGTCTCTACAAAGTATATAATTCCAATCTTCTGTACCATGGATGTGTACCTCTGAATGAAGACGGGACTTTGAAAGAAGTACGGATATCAGGCCGCAGATACAAAGGGAAAGAATTATATGAAATGCTGGAAAGCTACATACGAAAAGGATTTTTTGCAATGGACGCCAGGGAAAAGAGGCGCGGACAGGATATGATGTGGTATATCTGGCTGAGTGAAAATTCACCGTTATTCGGCAAAGATAAGATGGCGACATTTGAACGGTATTTTCTGGCAGAGAAAGAGACACATGAGGAGAAGAAAAATCCATATTATAAGCTCCTGGAAGATGAAAATGCGATGAATGGAATTTTAAACGAGTTCGGACTTCCGGCGGAAGGATCGCATATCATCAACGGACATGTGCCTGTAAAGAGCAAAAATGGAGAGAATCCGATCAAGTGCGGCGGAAAGGTGCTGGTCATTGACGGCGGATTTTCAAGAGCATATCAGCCGGAGACCGGAATAGCGGGATATACGCTCATTTATAATTCCTATGGTCTGATTCTTGTCGCCCACGAGCCTTTTGAATCAACGGAGTCTGCGATTGAGAAGGAAAGCGACATCCATTCTGACAGTATCATTGTAAAACGCGTTGTAGGACGGAGAATGGTCGGCGATACAGATGTCGGAAAAGAATTAAAAGAACAGATCCAGGATTTGGAAATGCTTCTTTCCGCATACAGGTCTGGTATTTTAAAAGAAAAAATCTGATTTGTCAAAAGTAAATGTATAGATTCCATCTTTCTGCAAATATTACTATCAAGAAGAAATTCTTGAGATAGATAGAATGACAGAAAGGGAGAATCTAATATGAAACAGTTAAGAAAAACAGCAGTGTGGGTATTGTGCGTCTGTGTAGTCCTTGGCATGACAGCCTGCGGAACGAAGAAGGAAAATGCAAATACCGGAAATACAGACAAAAATACAACGACTGAGTCCACAGACAATAATATGAATGATGCAACCGATGGAACAGATCGTAATGGTGACGGGGTGCTTGATGATGTCGGAGATGATATCAGAGACGGAGTCGATGATGTTGGAGACGATATCAGAGATGGAGCTGATGATCTGAAAGATGACCTGACAAATGATGCAAATCAGGACGGAATTCCGGACAATGCAAATACACAGGATGGTATGACAAACGGACAGCGGTAAAATGGAAAGAAGAGGCGCGTAAAAATGCGGCTCTTTTTTCTTGTCTGGCAGAATGTTTTGCGGTATAATGACGTAATAAAGTACGCCGGAGAAAGGCATTTGTGTGTAGGGCGGACAGTGAGAGAAAGGACGTTAATGACTATGAGATTTCGGCCATGTATAGATATACATAACGGGAAAGTGAAACAGATTGTAGGGGGGACATTAAAAGATCTGGGAGACCAGGCGGTTACGAACTTTGCATCTGAATATCAGGCGGATTTTTATGCCAGACTCTATCGGCGTGACAGATTAATAGGCGGACATATCATTCTGCTTAATCCGGCGGACTCTAAATATTATGAGGCGACGAGAGAGCAGGCGCTTCTTGCGCTTCATGCCTATCCACAGGGGATGCAGATCGGCGGGGGAATTACTGCGGAGAATGCAGGAGAATATCTGGCGGAAGGGGCAAGCCATGTGATTGTGACTTCTTACGTGTTTAAGGAGGGAAAGATTCTTTATGAGAATCTGGAAAAATTAAAAAAAGCGGTGGGAAAAGAGCGGATCGTGCTGGATTTAAGCTGCAGAAAAAAAGAGGATGCTTACTACATTGTGACAGACCGCTGGCAGACATTTACGGAAGTAAAACTGACAAGACAGATCATGGAAGAACTTGCGGGATACTGTGATGAATTCCTTGTGCACGGGGTGGATGTGGAAGGCAAAGCTTCCGGGGTTGAACTTCCGCTTGTGGAAATCCTGGCGTCTTATGAAGGCAATCCGGTCACTTATGCCGGGGGGATCGGAAGCATGGATGATCTTGAAAAATTCAGACGGGCAGGCAGCGGCAAAGTTGATTTTACGATTGGAAGCGCACTGGATTTGTTCGGCGGAAAGATTCCGTATGAGGCTGTCTGTAAGTTGTAAACATCTGCGGAAGAGTTTGTGAACAGTTTATTAACGGCTTGAACTGGACGTTATATAGTGATAGAATAGTGTCTAAAGTAAATTTGCATAAATGCAGAAATAAGGAGTAATAGCAATGGGCTTAGCACAGAAGTTATTTGGGACTCACAGTGAGCGTGAGTTGAAACGTATATATCCGATTGTAGATCAGATTGAAGCATTGGATGAAGTGATGCAGAAATTATCTGATGAAGAATTGAGGGCGAAGACACCGGAATTCAAGGAGCGTCTGGAAAAGGGCGAGACATTGGATGACATTCTTCCGGAAGCGTTCGCGGTTGTCCGGGAGGCAGCAAGCCGTGCGCTTGGTATGAAGCATTACAGAGTGCAGCTGATCGGTGGAATTATCCTGCATCAGGGCCGTATCTCTGAGATGAAGACAGGAGAAGGTAAGACGCTTGTATCTACCCTTCCTGCATATCTGAATGCACTGGAAGGAAAAGGCGTGCACATCGTTACTGTCAATGACTACCTGGCAAAACGTGATGCCGAGTGGATGGGCAAAGTCCATGAATTCCTGGGACTGACCGTGGGGGTTGTTCTCAATGAGATGGACAATGATGAGCGCCGGAAAGCTTATCACTGTGATATCACATATGTGACTAACAATGAACTTGGGTTTGACTACCTGAGAGATAACATGGTCATCTACAAAGAGCAGCTTGTACAGAGAGGACTCTGCTATGCAATCATCGATGAGGTCGACTCTGTATTGATTGATGAGGCCAGGACGCCGCTGATCATCTCGGGCCAGAGCAGTAAATCTACAAAACTGTATGAAGCGTGTGATATTCTGGCACGGCAGCTGGAAAAAGGTGAGGCCAGCGGTGAATTCACCAAGATGAACGCTATCATGGGAGAAGACATCGAGGAAACCGGAGACTTTATTGTCAATGAAAAGGAAAAGACTGTCAACCTGACAGAAGACGGTGTGAAAAAGGTGGAGAAGTTCTTCCATCTGGAGAACCTTGCTGATCCGGATAACCTTGAAATCCAGCATAACATTATACTGGCTCTGCGTGCCCACAATCTGATGTTCCGTGACCAGGATTATGTCGTGAATGGTGATGGGGAAGTAATGATTGTCGATGAGTTTACCGGGCGTATCATGCCGGGACGCCGTTACTCTGACGGTCTGCATCAGGCAATCGAGGCGAAAGAGCATGTGAAAGTAAAGAGAGAGAGTAAGACACTTGCAACGATTACATTCCAGAATCTCTTTAATAAATATGAAAAGAAAAGCGGTATGACAGGTACAGCTCTGACAGAGGAGAAGGAGTTCCGTGATATCTACGCAATGGATGTTATTGAGATTCCGACGAATAAACCGGTGCAGAGAATCGATATGGAGGACGCCGTATATAAGACAAAAGAAGAGAAGTTCAAGGCGGTGATTGATGAGATCGTTGAGGCTCATAAGAAGGGACAGCCGGTACTTGTAGGTACGATTACTATTGAGACATCAGAGCTGCTCAGTAAAATGCTGAAAAAGACAGGCATCCAGCATAATGTCCTGAATGCGAAGTTCCATGAACTTGAGGCTGAGATTGTAGCACAGGCCGGAATGCACGGTGCTGTTACAATTGCGACCAATATGGCAGGACGTGGTACGGATATTAAGCTTGATGAGGACGCAAGAGCAGCGGGCGGACTTAAAATCATCGGTACAGAGCGCCATGAGTCAAGACGTATTGACAATCAGCTGAGAGGACGTTCCGGACGTCAGGGTGACCCGGGAGAATCCAGATTCTATATTTCCCTCGAAGACGACCTGATGCGTCTGTTCGGATCAGAGCGTCTGATGGGAGTGTTTAACACGCTTGGTGTGGAAGACGGTGAACAGATCGAGCATAAGATGCTGACGAATGCGATTGAGACGGCGCAGAAGAAGATTGAGAGCAATAACTTTGGAATCCGTAAGAACCTTCTGGAATATGACCAGGTAATGAATGAACAGAGAGAGATTATCTACGAGGAAAGACGACGTGTACTGGATGGTGAGAGTATGCGTGATTCTGTATACCATATGATCACAGAGTATGTGGAGAACACCGTAGATGCATGTATTCAGGAAGATCAGGAGCCGGAGGAATGGAACCTGAAAGAATTAAACGTAAGCCTTCTTGCGACGATTCCGATGCAGCCGGTACATCCGGAGGATGTAAAAGATATGCAGCAGAAAGAACTGAAGCATATGCTCAAGGAACGCGGAGTGAAAGCGTACGAAGCAAAAGAGGCAGAGTTCCCGGAACCAGAGCATTTAAGAGAGGTAGAGCGCGTTGTACTTCTGAAAGTCATCGATGCAAAATGGATGGAACATATCGACGGAATGGATGCACTCCGCCAGGGAATCGGCCTTCAGGCATATGGACAGAGAGATCCGCTTGTAGAGTATAAGATGGTAGGTTATGACATGTTCGGATCAATGACAAATGCGATCACGGAAGATACAGTGCGTATTCTGATGCATATCCAGGTAGAGCAGAAGGTAGAAAGAGAGCAGGTGGCAAAAGTTACAGGAACAAACCGCGGTGACGAAAGTGCTGTACGTGCCCCGAAGAAAAGAGAAGAAAAAAAGGTATATCCAAACGATCCATGCCCGTGCGGCAGCGGCAAAAAATATAAACAATGCTGCGGACGGAATAAGTAATAGCAACTATTCAGCCATGACCTCGGAAATTCTCCGAATTTCCTCACTTCGGCTAAACGCCGTATACAGACGATATAAAACAGTCTTCTGCAAGTAAACTTGTGCCAGCCCGTTTTATATCGGTTGCGCATGGCTGAATAGTAATAAAAAAATAGTAAAGAGGTGAGACAGTGGTAGAGTTAGATCAGTTTAAAAGTATTATCAGTTCTTATGAAACACCATTGAATGAATTGAGGGATTCACTTTGACTTAGCAGCAAAGGGTCAGAGGGTGGAAGAACTGCAGAGAAAGATTGAAGAACCTGGATTCTGGGACAATGCTGAAAAATCACAGCATATCATGAGAGAATTAAAGGGCCTTCAGAATCTGATTGAGACAGCGGACGGACTGATCGGGAGTTACGATGATATGGGGCTTCTGATTGATATGGCATACGAAGAGAATGACGAAGAGATGGTAAGTGAAATCGGGGAAGAGTTACAGAAGTTCGAGGAGACGTTTGAAGAACTCCGCGTGCAGACTCTTCTTTCAGGAGAATATGACAAATATCCGGCGATCGTCACGCTGCATGCCGGCGCAGGAGGCACGGAATCCTGTGACTGGGCAGGCATGCTGTACCGGATGTATGTCCGGTGGGCAGAAAAAAAAGGTTTTACGATGGAAGTTCTGGATTATCTCGACGGAGATGTGGCAGGGATTAAGAACGTCACATTTCAGGTGAATGGAGAGAACGCATATGGCTACCTGAAATCAGAGAAGGGAGTGCACAGGCTTGTGCGCATTTCCCCGTTCAATGCGGCAGGAAAGAGACAGACATCCTTTGCTTCCTGTGATGTAGTGCCGGATATCGAAGAGGATATCGACATTGATATCAGTGAGGACGAACTGAAGATAGACACTTACAGAGCCAGCGGGGCCGGGGGACAGCATGTCAACAAGACGTCTTCGGCGATACGTATTACCCACCTTCCGACCGGAATTGTCGTGCAGTGCCAGAACGAACGCTCACAGCACAATAACAAGGAAAAGGCAATGCAGATGCTGAAAGCAAAATTATATATGCTGAAAGAACAGGAGCAGGCGGACAAAGTATCAGACATCCGGGGCGAGGTGAAAGAGATTGGGTTCGGCAACCAGATACGTTCTTATGTAATGCAGCCATATACGCTTGTGAAAGATCACAGGACCAATGTGGAGAACAGTAATGTACAGGCAGTAATGGACGGCGGTATTGACTGTTTTATCAATGCTTATCTGAAAGAGAAGAATACGAAGAAAGAACAATAGGTGAACCTGTGAAGAAAATGGAGGAAACCGCCATGGACAAGACAAAATATTATGTAGTCAAGAAAAAGGCAGTGCCAGAAGTCCTGCTGAAAGTGGTAGAAGCCAAACATCTCCTGGCATCGGAAAGAGCGATGACCATTCAGGAGGCGACAGAGCGGACCGGAATCAGCAGAAGCTCATTTTATAAGTACAAAGATGACATTTTCCCGTTCCATGAAAATGAAAAAGGGCAGACAATCACATTGGTGATCCAGATGGATGATACTCCGGGACTGCTTGCTGAAATTCTCAGAAGGGTGTCATCTTATCAGGCGAATATCCTGACGATTCATCAGAGTATTCCTTTGAACGGGGTCGCGACAATCACATTGAGTGTAGAGATCCTTTCGGCTACGGGCAATCTCTCGGATATGGTAGCAGATATCGAAGAATATGAAGGTGTACATTATTTAAAAATAGTAGGCAGGGAGTAGGACGAATGGTAAAAATAGCAGTATTAGGATACGGAACAGTCGGTTCAGGTGTTGTGGAGGTGATCCGTACAAACGGAGCGCTGATCAATGAAAGAGCCGGTGAAGAAATTGTGATAAAGCATGTGCTGGATTTAAGGGATTTCCCCGGAGATCCGGTTCAGGAACTGATTACACATGATTTTGAAGAAATTCTGAACGATGAGGAAGTAAAAGTTGTAGTAGAAGTGATGGGCGGCGTGGAGCCTGCATATACATTTGTGAAAAAGAGTCTGATGGCAGGAAAAAGTGTGGCGACTTCCAACAAGGCGCTTGTGGCGAAACATGGTGCTGAACTTCTTGGCATTGCAAAAGAAAAAAATATTAACTTTTTATTCGAGGCCAGTGTCGGCGGAGGGATTCCGATTCTCAGAGTCCTGAATTCATCGCTGACAGCGGATGAGATCGAAGAAGTGACAGGAATACTGAACGGAACAACGAATTATATGCTGACGAAGATGTTCTATGAGGATGCGGACTATGATACGGTGCTCAAAGAAGCGCAGGCCAATGGTTATGCAGAAGCGAATCCGGAGTCGGACGTAGAGGGATATGATGCCTGCAGGAAAATCGCGATACTGTCTTCCCTGATCTCAGGAAAGCAGGTGGACTTCGAAGATATCTATACGGAAGGGATCACAAAAATTACATCCCGTGATATGCATTATGCGAAGCAGATGGGGATGACGATCAAACTTCTGGCATCCAGCAAAAGGGATGGGGATAAAATCAGCGCGATTGTCGCACCATGTCTGCTGCCGTCCAGCCATCCGCTTCACAGTATCAACGGGGTATTTAACTCTATTTTCGTACATGGAAATATGCTGGGAGATGCGATGTTCTATGGAAGCGGCGCAGGAAAGCTGCCGACGGCAAGTGCGGTGGTAGCTGATGTTGTGGACGAAGTGAAGCATCTGAACCGCAGTATCATGATGCAGTGGACCGGTGAGAAACTGAAACTTGAGGACAAAGAAGCTGTCAGCAGAAGATTTTTTGTCCGCATGTCTGGGGATGAGGCAGAACTTCTGCCTAGAATTACCGATGATTTCGGCAAGGTGAAAGTTGTGAAAGTTCCGGAGTTTATGGAGGAATTTGGATTTATCACAGAGGTAATGACTGAAGGAGCGTACGAAAAAGCTGCGGAGGGATATTCAGAAATCATACATATGATTCGTGTGGAGGATTAAAAATGAAGTATATCATAGTACTGGGAGACGGTATGGCAGATGAGCCGGTGGACAGCATCGGAGGACGTACGGCACTTCAGGCAGCACAGACACCGAATATGGATGCACTCGCAAAAGTGTCAGAGCTTGGGCTTGCATATATGGTGCCGGAAGGAATGGCGCCGGGAAGTGATACAGCCAATCTGTCTGTCCTTGGATATGATCCGGTAAAGTATTACAGCGGAAGATCCCCTCTGGAGGCATTGAGCATTGGTGTTGATCTGGAAGATACAGATGTATCGTTCCGCTGTAATCTGGTAACGCTTTCGGAAGAGGAAGACAGCTATGATAAACGGCGTATTCTGGATCACAGTTCCGGGGAAATCAGTTCTGAGGATGCAAAAGTCCTGGTCGATGCATTGAAGGAAGGGCTTCAAAAAGAAGGCTATGAATTCTATGCAGGAACAAGCTACCGCCATCTTCTTGTATGGAAGAAGGGTCAGGTAATGGAGCTGACGCCTCCCCATGATATTCTCACAAGGCAGATTGGTGATTATCTGCCAGAAGATCCGGTGCTTCGGGAGATGATGGTGAAGAGTTATGAAATTCTGAATCAGCATCCGCTGAATCTGAAGCGTGCGGCTGAAGGGAAGAATAAAGCCAACTCTGCGTGGTTCTGGGGTGCGGGAACAAGGCCGGCACTCACCTCTTTTTCTGAAAAGACAGGAAAGAAAGGAGTTATGGTCTCCGCGGTGGATCTTCTCAAGGGAATTGCAGCAGGTGCAGGGATGAAGAACCTGACGGTGGAAGGCGCTAATGGCGGATTACATACGAATTATAAAGGGAAAGCACAGGCGGCGACAGATGCATTGCTGAAGGAAGGCGATGATTTTGCATATATCCATGTGGAAGCTCCGGATGAGATGGGGCACCAGGGAAATATTCAGAATAAAATAGAAGCCATCGAATATATTGATGATCAGGTGATAGGAACGGTCAGAAAGGCTTTTTCAGAGGCAGAAGAAGATTACCGGATGCTTGTGCTTCCGGACCATCCGACGCCGGTCAGCGTACGGACACACACCGGTGGGCCTGTGCCATACATGCTGTACGACAGCCGGGAAGAAAAGACAGGATGTGCGTCTTACGATGAGGATACAGCTAAATCCAGCGGTCTGGTTTATCGGGAAGGCTATCAGCTGATCAGTCATCTGCTTCAGGAAAAATAAATGTTTCTTCTGAGGCATAAGGAGAGACAGGGAGGATAATATGTTAATAGTAAAGAAATTCGGCGGCTCATCGGTTGCCAATAAAGAGAGAATCTTCAATGTGGCAAAGCGGTGCATTGAGGACTATAAAAAAGGAAATGATGTGGTAGTCGTGCTGTCTGCAATGGGAGATACGACAGATGAACTTCTGGCACTTGCGAAGGAGATCAACCCAAATGCAAAGAAACGTGAACTGGATATGCTTATGACAACGGGAGAACAGGTTTCTGTGTCTCTGATGGCAATGGCGATGCATGCGATGGATGTTCCGGCGGTATCCCTGAATGCATTTCAGGTCATGATGCATTCCACCTCTCATTATGGAAACGCAAGATTTAAGAAGGTAGATACAGAACGTATATATCATGAACTCGAATCAAGAAAGATTGTGATAGTCACAGGGTTCCAGGGAGTGAACAAATACGACGATTATACAACGCTTGGAAGAGGCGGTTCAGATACTACAGCTGTAGCACTGGCATCCGTGCTTCATGCGGATCTGTGTGAGATATATACGGACGTAGATGGCGTATATACGGCAGATCCACGTGTCGTGAAGAATGCGAAGAAGTTAAAAGAGATTACTTATGATGAAATGCTTGAACTGGCAACGCTTGGTGCGAAGGTACTTCACAACCGCTCTGTGGAGATGGCGAAGAAGTATGGTGTACCGCTGGTAGTGCGGTCAAGTCTTAATACAACAGAAGGAACCGTAGTCAAGGAGGTAGTAGAAGTGGAAGAAATGTTAATTACCGGTGTAGCGGCAGATAAAAATACAGCAAGGGTTTCGGCAATTGGGCTCCAGGACAGACCGGGCGTTGCATTCAGATTGTTCAATACCCTGGCGAAAAATGGGATCAATGTAGATATTATTCTCCAGTCAGTGGGAAGAGAAGGAACAAAGGATATTTCCTTTACGGTGTCACAGGATGATCTGGAGGCGACACTGAAGCTTCTGGAAAATAACAAAAAAGCTTTGACCATTCAGGAAGTTACTTATAATGAAAGAGTGGCAAAGATCTCAGTCGTTGGTGCCGGAATGATGAGTAATCCTGGTGTTGCGGCTAAGATGTTCGAATCACTTTCCAATGCAGGTGTGAATATTAATATGATTTCAACATCCGAAATCAGAATCACAGTACTGATTGATGAAAATGAAGTGGATCGCGCAATGATTTCAGTACATGACGGATTTGGACTTGAGGATTAAAATGAAATAGATGAGAATAAAAAAAGAAGGCGGTATGTATGAGATTCATTCATATCGTCCTCTTTTTATTCTTCCAGTTTCAGGGATCCCTTCACTGGCTTATGGTTGGCGGCAAGTGTCTCAAGCAAGGTGTAAACAGTGTGAAACTCATCGGGAGTGAGATCGCGGGCGAGACAGACCATATTCTGTTCTTCTGCCGACATATATAGTATTTTAGGAGTTGTACCGTTTTCTTCTGTACGTCCCATATAATTCAGGTTCGGATTTTCACGCACCATGCCGGGTCTTCCGGGTACAATGTTTTCAGTGAGAAGCTGATCTACCGTGACATGGTAAAACCTTGCCAGCCAGATCAGGGTATCACTGGAAGGAGACCGTTCACCGGTTTCATAAGCGGCATAGGCTTGTCTTGACATGTTCATTTCTTTTGCAAGTGCTTCCTGCGACCAGCCAATACTTGCACGTAAATTGCGAAGATTCTTACTTAACTGAATATTGATCACTGCTATACCTCCCCCGCTTAAATAATAAGGATAGTATAGCAATTTCCCAGATGAATTGGTTAATATGCTCCGAAACGAAGAAAAGTTCAAATTTGCCACTTTAAGTGGCATGTGCTATAATTGACTCAGACTGCTGTTGTGGTATCTGGATAAAAATGTAACATCTTCACCAAACCATTCAGGCGGGACGAACCCATTGGCAGTATCCTCATCAGGGAATTCTACTTCAGCCATAATAAGGGGGGAAAGATCTCCTTCGAATATATCCAGCTCGATTGTGAGTTCCTTATTATAAGGAAGAAGATATCTCTTTTTTGTAATCAGACGTCCGTCGATTTTACTGCGCAGATGTTCGTAAGAGGAACTTGTCAAAGGAAGATTATATTCTTCTCTGACCATATGCCCTTTTGATTTGTAGGTGAGGATAAATTCATCATCCTGGCGTCGGATTCTGACGACTGGTTCCGTCGAAAGATATCCCTGCTCTATTATATGGAAGGGATAACTGTCAAGATCTGCCGGAACCTGGCTGATTAAATACTTTCGCTCGATTTCCATTGAATCACCTCCTGTGTAGGACTATAATAGTATAGAAAATGGTGAATGTAAATCCCAATTGATTTTTTTCTTTCCGTCTGATACAATGCATATATTAACCAGCCATGCATGTATGATTACAGAAAGCGCGGCGCAAGCTTGCTTGCAGAGAGCTTTCTGTAATCATACGTATACGGCGATAAGCCGCACCGAAATGAAGCGAAGCGGAATTGAGGTGGCATGGCGTCAGAAAGCCAGTGCAGATGAATGAAACAGAAAGTGCGGCGCAAGCTTGCTTGCAGAGAGCTTTCTGTAATCATACGTATACGGCGATAGAAAGCCAGTGCAGAGGAGGAATGGATATGGGCAAAAATGTATGTGTATTTCTGGCAGATGGATTTGAAGAGGTGGAAGCCCTCACTGTTGTAGATATTTTAAGGAGAGCCGGAGCTATGGTGACTACGGTGTCTGTGACAGAGGATTATACGGTGCGTGGTGCACATGGCATTGATGTAATTGCGGATCAGGTGTTTTCTGATACTGATTTTGAATATACAGATATGCTGGTACTGCCGGGAGGCATGCCGGGAACATTGTCTCTTTCGGAGCATGAAGGGCTGGGAGAATTACTGGCCGAGTTTGACCAGAAGAACAGGTATATTGCGGCGATCTGTGCGGCGCCAAGCATTCTGGGCAAATACGGAATGCTGGAAGGCAGAAAGGCGACATCCCATCCATCGAAAGAAAAAGAACTGCCGGGAGCTTTTGTTGTGCGTGAACCGGTCGTTACGTCCGGCAACATCATCACAAGCAGAGGGGTTGGAACTGCAATTGAGTTTTCTCTTGAACTTGTCAAAATTTTATTTGACAGTGCTGAGGCGGAAGAAATCAGCAAAGCAATTGTATATCTGGAGGACAGATAAAGGAGACGAGCATGAAGTGTAAGAAAAGAAAAGTATTTTTATTTCTTACAGCATGGATGGCTCTTTTTGCAGCAGGCTGCGGCCTGTTCAAAGATTTTGATGCAGAAGGGTATGTCCGTGCGCTTTTAAACCAGACATTTGGCGGGGAAGTAAAAGAAGCTGCAAAGGTCATGGGAGATACGTCAGAAGAAGAGCTGAAAGAACAGTATGAAGAAGAAATCAGTACATTTGTCAGAAAGAATCTGGTCAGCGGAATTCAGATGGATGATGCGGTGCAGAAGGAATATGAGTCTGTGTGCAAAGAGATCTTCCGTGCCATGAAGTATGAAGTGAAGGGCGCGGAAAAGACAGATAAGAAAGAATACGATGTCAGTGTGGAGATACAGCCTTCCGATATATTTATCAAATTTACGGATGCTGTAAAAGAAGACAGCAGAAGACTTATGGAGAAGGCGGACAAGGGAGAGTATCAGGGGACTGAAAGTGAAATCAGCAGCCAGATGCAGAAAGAATTCGTTGCGGATGCACTGGGGCTTTTGAAGCAGGCACGCTCGGAAATGCAGTATGGAGAGAAAGAAACAGTGATTATCAAAGTGACTGGCAACAAAAACAATGAATTTACAGTGGATGAAGAAGAAATTTCCAATCTTATCACAAAAATCCTGCGTTTAGATGAAATTCAGGGTTAGAAAGGACTGGAAATTTGTATATGAATGTGCTATACTTTCATAATGACTGTGAAATGGAAGGGCCAAAGAGCTGTTCACACATATAAGGAGGAAGTAGTCAATGAGTTTACAAGTAGAAAAGATGGAAAAAAATATGGCGAAACTTACCATAGAAGTTTCTGCTGAAGAATTGGAAAAAGCATTAAACGGAGCATATAAGAAACAAAGAAATAAAATCAGCGTGCCAGGATTCCGTAAAGGGAAAGTTCCGCGCCAGATGATTGAAAAAATGTATGGACCGGAAATCTTCTATGATGATGCAGCAAATGACCTTATTCCGGATGCTTATTCAAAAGCTTACGATGAGAGCGGACTGGATATCGTTTCTCAGCCAAAAGTGGATGTAGTACAGATTGAAAAGGGAAAACCTTTTATTTTCACAGCTGAAGTAGCAGTAAAACCAGAAGTTACATTGGGTGAGTATAAAGGATTAAAAGTAGACAAGATTTCCAACAGAGTTACACAGAAAGAAATCGAAGAGAAGTTAAAAGAAGAGCAGGAAAAGAATGCAAGAACAATTACTGTAGAAGGACGTCCTGTACAGGATAAAGACGAAGTAATTCTTGACTTTGAAGGATTTGTTGACGGTGTGGCATTCGAAGGCGGTAAAGGTGATAACTATCCGCTGACTATCGGTTCCGGTTCATTTATTCCTGGATTTGAGGAACAGCTGATCGGTGTGAATCCGGAAGAAGAAGTAGAAGTAAAAGTGACATTCCCGGAAGAATACCAGGCAGAAGAATTAAAAGGCAAAGATGCTGTATTTAAATGTACAGTACATGAGATCAAAGCAAAAGAACTTCCGGAGTTAGATGATGAATTTGCATCAGAAGTTTCAGAATTTGATACTTTAGATGAATACAAAGCAGATATTAAGGAAAAGATCAAAGAGCAGAAGATTTCAGAAGGCAAGAGAAAACAGGAAGATCAGGCTGTAGACCAGGCAGTTGAGAATGCACAGATGGATATTCCGGAGGCAATGATCGATACTCAGGTAAGACAGATGGCAAATGATTTCTCTCAGAGAATCCAGCAGCAGGGTCTGACTTTAGAGCAGTACTTCCAGTTCACAGGAATGACAGCAGAGAAAATGCTCGAAGAATTAAAACCGCAGGCTGTAAAGAGAATCCAGACAAGACTCGTACTGGAAGCGATTGCGGCAGCTGAGAACATCGAAGTAAGCGATGAGAGACTGGATGAGGAACTTCAGAAGATGGCAGATGCTTACAAGATGGAAGTTGACAAGTTAAAAGAATTCATGGGTGAGAATGAGAAGAAACAGATGAAAGAGGACATTGCTGTTCAGGAAGCTGTTACATTCTTAATTGACAATTCAGTGGATAAATAAGAAGTAGATTTAGCGAGGAGGCATATACATGGGTTTAGTACCAGTTGTTATTGAACAAACAAGCCGTGGAGAACGCTCTTACGACATTTATTCAAGGTTATTAAAAGACAGAATTATATTTTTGGGAGAGCAGGTGACAGATGATCTGGCGAGCCTGATTACAGCGCAGCTGTTATTTCTGGAAGGTGAAGATCCGGAGAAGGACATTCATTTATACATCAACAGCCCGGGCGGATCTGTGACTGCAGGAATGGCAATCTATGACACGATGCAGTATATCAAATGTGATGTGTCCACGATTTGTATTGGTATGGCAGCAAGTATGGGGTCTTTTCTGCTGGCAGGCGGTGCAAAGGGCAAGCGTTTTGCTCTTCCGAATGCTGAAATTATGATTCACCAGCCATCTGGCGGAGCTCAGGGTCAGGCAACTGAAATTGAGATTGTCGCGGAACACATTCTGGCTGTGAAAAAGAAATTAAATACAATTTTAGCTCAGAATACAGGCCAGAGCCTGGAGCGGATTGAAGCTGATACTGACAGAGATAACTATATGTCAGCACAGGATGCAAAAGAATATGGTTTAGTCGATAAAGTAATCGTAAACCGGTAAGAATTATAGATAGAGGGGCTGTTCTTTTGGAACATCCCCTTTACGTGTAAAAATGAGGTGATAATATGGCAATGAAAATGAACGATGATACAATAAGATGTTCATTCTGCAACAAGCCGCAGTCTCAGGTGCGTAAACTGATTGCAGGCCCGAATGGGGCGTATATCTGCGATGAGTGTATCGAAGTCTGCTCTGAAATTATTGAAGAAGAGTTCGAGTATGATGATGAGAATGCGATTGATGATATCAACCTTCTGAAACCAGAAGAAATCAAAACATTCCTGGATGATTATGTGGTTGGGCAAAATGAAGCCAAGAAAGTGCTTTCTGTTGCGGTTTATAATCATTATAAGCGGATTATGGCGGCAAGAGATCTTGACACCGAAATACAAAAGAGCAACATACTGATGCTTGGACCGACTGGATGCGGCAAGACACTGCTTGCACAGACACTTGCAAGAATTCTGAATGTGCCGTTTGCCATTGCGGATGCTACAGCACTTACCGAGGCAGGATATGTCGGCGAAGATGTTGAGAATATTCTGTTGAAATTGATCCAGGCGGCAGATGGAGATGTGGAGCGTGCAGAGTATGGCATTATCTACATCGATGAGATTGATAAAATTACGAGAAAATCAGAGAACCCGTCGATCACAAGGGATGTCTCGGGCGAAGGTGTCCAGCAGGCACTGTTGAAGATCGTGGAAGGAACCGTCGCTTCTGTGCCTCCGCAGGGAGGGAGGAAACACCCTCATCAGGAGCTGATTCAGATTGATACGACGAACATTCTGTTTATCTGCGGCGGAGCATTCGAGGGAATTGACAAGATTGTGGAGACACGTCTTGATAAGAAATCCATCGGATTCAATGCACAGATTGCAGAGAAGCATGAGGACAATGTCGATCGTCTTCTGAAACAGGTGCTTCCGCAGGATCTTGTGAAGTTCGGACTGATACCTGAGCTTGTAGGCCGTGTACCGGTAACGGTGTCACTGGAAATGCTGGATCGGGAGGATTTGATCCGCATTCTGACAGAGCCGAAGAGTGCAATCGTAAAACAGTATCAGAAATTGTTAGAACTGGATGGTGTAGATCTGGAATTTGATAAAGATGCTCTGGAAGGCGTTGCGGATATGTCGCTGGAGAGAAATACAGGAGCCAGAGGACTGCGTGCAATCATGGAAAATATCATGATGGATACGATGTACCGTGTACCGTCTGATGATAGCATTAAAACATGCAGAATCACAAAAGAGGTTGTAAACGGAACAGGAGAGCCTGCTTATACACGAACAGCCCTGACATCAGAAAGTGCGTAAATATGGACGGGTGCGAATGGGAAACCATGCACCCGTTTTTACATTATGAAAACGAGGAGACAGAAAAATAGATGGAAGAACAAAGGATAAGCCTTCCAGCGGTGGCATTACGGGGAATGACAATTCTTCCGGAGACGGTGGTTCACTTTGATGTGAGCCGTGAAAAATCGATCAAAGCCATTCAGGAGGCCATGATAGAGGAACAGAAAATCTTTCTGGTAACGCAGAAGGACATGGATACAGAAGACCCGGCGGCAGAAGATCTCTATGAGATGGGGACAATTGCTGTCATCAATCAGGTGATTAAGCTGCCGAAACATATTCTGCGGGTTCTTGTGACGGGAAAAAGCCGTGCAAAGCTTGCGTCAATGGAAGAGGCAGAACAATATCTCAGGGCAGAGACGGTGATTGTTGAAGATGAGAATACTGAGATTGAGGGGGAAGTGAATCAGGAAGCGATGATTCGCGGACTTCAGGAGATTTTTCTGGAATATGCGATGAGGAGCGGAAAAATCTCAAAAGAGACGGTTGCACAGATAGCGGAAATCAAAGATCTGAAAAAACTTGTCGATCAGATCGGAGCCCATCTTCCGCTGTACTATACGGAACTTCAGGAATTACTCAGTGAGCCGGATATGATGAAACGATATGAACTTTTGGCGTTTAAGCTGGTGAATGAAGTTCAGATTATGGGAATCAAAGAAGAGATTCAGACAAAAGTAAAAGAAAGAGTCGATCAGCACCAGAGAGAATACATACTGAGGGAGCAGCTGAAACTGATCCGTGAGGAACTCGGAGAGGATACGACGATTTCTGATGCAGAAGAATTCGAAAATGCGCTTGCCCAGTTAAAGGCACCGAAAGAAGTGAAAGAGAAGCTCCAAAAAGAGATCAACCGTTTCAAAAGTTCTATGAACAGCCCTGCGGAAAATGGGGTGATCAGAACTTATATAGAGACAATGCTGGAGATGCCATGGGACAAACGGGTGCGGGACAACCATGACCTTGCATATGCGAAAAAGGTACTGGATGAGGATCATTATGGTCTGGACCAGGTAAAGGAACGCGTGCTTGAATTCCTTGCGGTCAGAACACTGACAAAGAAGGGGAACAGTCCAATCCTCTGCCTTGTTGGCCCTCCGGGAACCGGAAAGACCTCGATTGCGAAATCACTGGGCAGGGCGCTGAAGAAACCTTATGTCAGAATATCCCTCGGAGGAGTCCGGGATGAGGCAGAGATCAGGGGACACAGAAAGACTTACGTTGGAGCGATGCCCGGGCGTATTGCTGCGGCGATGAAGAGTGCAGGGGTAAAGAATCCTCTCATGCTGCTGGATGAGATTGACAAAGTCAGCAATGATTATAAAGGGGATACATTCTCCGCGCTTCTGGAAGTGCTGGACAGTGAGCAGAATAATAAATTTGTGGATCACTACATGGAGGTTCCTCTGGATCTCTCGGAAGTGCTTTTTGTCACGACAGCCAATACCCTCCAGACGATTCCAAGGCCGCTTCTTGACCGTATGGAAGTCATCGAAGTCAGCAGCTATACGGAGAATGAAAAGCTTCACATCGCGGTAGAGCATCTGATTCCGAAACAGCTGGAGAAACACGGGCTGACGGCAGAGCAGCTGACGATCAGCAAAGGAGCAATCTGGAAAATAGCCCGTAATTATACGAAAGAAGCCGGCGTGCGCCAGCTGGAGCGTAAAATCGGTGAAATCTGCAGAAAAACTGCCAAAGAAATGCTGGAGACAAAGAAAACAAAAGTACAGGTAACGGAACGGAATATTTCCAGGTATCTTGGCAAAGAATTATACAGATACCAGATGGCGAATCTCCTGCCTGAAGTCGGGATTGTCCGTGGACTTGCATGGACCAGTGTGGGCGGTGATACCCTTCAGATAGAGGTAAACATTATGCCGGGCAAGGGAGAAATCATTCTGACAGGCCAGCTCGGAGATGTGATGAAAGAGTCGGCCCGTACGGGAATCAGCTATATCCGCTCCATCAGCCATGAACTTTCTATTCCGGATGATTTCTTTGAGGAACATGATATCCACATCCATATCCCGGAAGGAGCAGTGCCGAAAGATGGACCATCTGCAGGGATTACAATGGCAACAGCGATGCTGTCGGCTGTGACACAGCGCAAAGTGCGGGCAGATCTTGCGATGACTGGTGAGATTACACTCCGCGGACGTGTACTGCCGATCGGAGGACTGAAGGAGAAACTGCTTGCTGCCAAGAATGCGGGAATTAAGACGGTTCTTATACCGGCGGAAAATAAAAGAGATGTGGAAGAATTATCTTCTGAGATTACGAAGGGGCTTGAGATTCTTCCGGTAGAACGCATGTCTCAGGTACTGGAAAAGGCGTTGGTATCTGAGGAAGGTAAAGAAGAGGATCATGAATAGAAAATGAAGAATGGACAGTTAAAAGAGATCGGCCTGGAAGAACTTCCTTCCTGGGAGGGAATGGAGCCGGAGAATGTCAGTGAGATATGGAGACAGTTTGATGATGTACTGCCAAAAGAGGCAAGACAGCAGAATCCGAAGGAAAGTTTCCGGGTGATCAAAGCATGGACAGGGATATGCCGGATGGAACAGGAGCAATATCTTTATAGCCTGATTGATGGTTCCTGTACAAAACCTGTGCTTTTGATCTGCTGTGACCTGTGGGTAGTCGGCGGTATTGAGCGGGTGATGGTAAAACTGATTGAACATTTTTCCAGGGAATATCAGATTGTTCTTTTGTCGCTTGAAACGAAAGAGCAGGGCTATCTGGTCAGTGAGGAGGCGGCTTCTGTAAAGCTGACGCCTCAGTTTGTAATGCCGGATGCACTGAGAGCGGCAATTTTGGCAAAGCTGTTAAATACGGATATTTTTCTGGGGAATGCCAACCAGTCGGCAGAGTTTCTGCCGGTATACGAATGTCTGAAGCTGCTGAATATAAAATCGGTGATGATGAATCACTGTCATTATCTTTATCCATATCACTGGGAATGTTTTTTGTCAAAGGCGATGAAGATCAGAAAAGATGCGGTGCAGTCTGCCGATGTGGTGCTGTTTTTGACCGGTATATCTGCGGCTCTTTGTACACTGAATGGACGGAGGGCAGGGGTGATGCCCAATCCCAATACATTTGAGGTGCCTGCAGATACGAAAAAGCCGGCTCTCAGGGGAAAGAATATCGTGGCGGTAGGCCGGTTTCAGGATCCGGTGAAACGGGTGGATAAGATTTTAGAAACCTTTGCCGGTGTTTATCGGAAAGATCCGGAAGCAAAATTGACACTTGTGGGAAAATATGATCCTTCGGTCTGCTGTGATGAATCCAGAGGAAAAAGTGTGGGATGCCTTCTGGAAGAACTAAAACTCCCGCCGGAGGCAGTTGTGTTTGCCGGAGAAACCATCCATGTGGAGGAATACTACCGTGATGCCCGTGTACTTCTTTTTGCTTCTGAGTGTGAAGGCTTTGGTCTGGTACTCAATGAAGCAGCGGCATTTGGAATCCCGGCAGTGGCTTACTACTACTCTGGAATTGAGGACATCATCACCGATGGGCAGAATGGTTTTATCGTGGAAAAAGAACAGACCGGCCGTGCGGCAGAGAAGACGGCACTTCTGCTTGAAGACGATGAACTGTTCTGCAAAATGAGTCAAAATGCTGTTTCGATGGCGGAGAGATTCACAGAAGAAAAAGTATTCGGGAAATGGGAAGAGGTATTTCGTATCTTAAGATCTGCTCCGGGTACACGCAGGGAGCTGGAAGAAAAATTAACAGACGCAGAAATTTTAAAAGATCTGAAATTTCCGGAGGAGACACTGTTTCACTGTATCAGAGAATACGGTGCATGTACCGCCGGGATGACAGAGAGAATCTGCAGATGTGACGATCTGCTTGAACTTTTACATGCACAGTATGTAAGTGTACAGGCGGAAAATGAAGAACTGAGAGCAAAACTTGGGCAGCAGAACGAAGGGACCGGCAGCAGGATCGCCGGATTTTTCCGGAGGAGACTGTAAAGCCTTTGTATGTAAAAGAGTACAGAAGGAGAAACTATGGTTATTCGAAACTTAAGTCTGGAGACCGTGTGCGGAATCACAAGCAAACTTCCTGAGAATCAGCTGCCGGAGGTGGCATTTGCGGGCAAATCAAATGTCGGCAAGTCCTCTCTGATCAATGGTCTGGTAAACAGGAAATCCTTTGCAAGAACGTCTGCGACACCGGGAAAAACCCAGACAATCAATTTTTATAATGTAAATGAGGAATTGTATCTTGTTGACCTGCCCGGCTATGGATATGCGAAAGTGTCGGAAAAAGAAAAAGAGCAGTGGGGCCATCTGATTGAGCGGTATCTCAACGGTTCGGAAAAATTGAAGGCGGTATTTCTGCTCATTGACATCCGTCATGACCCTTCGGCAAATGATAAGATGATGTATGACTGGATTGTGCATCAGGGATATCAGCCGATTATTATCGCGACAAAGCTGGATAAGCTGAAGAGAAGCCAGGTGGCAAAACATGTGAAAATGGTCAGGCAGGGACTGAATCTTCTGCCGGGCACGACGGTGATACCGTTCTCATCAGTGACGAAACAGGGAAAGGATGAGATCTGGGATCTGATAGAGACACAGTTCCTCGAAAAGGAAGAGGTGGAGTAGAATGGAGTTACCTGCAAGGGATCAAAGACCATACTGGAAGGTGGCAGTGAGCCTGGCATTCAGCCTGGCTGGCACGGTCATTTTTATCGTTGCCGGTTTTAAGCTGCTTTGGTATTTTATGCCCTTTGTGATTGGCTGGTTTATATCGTTTATAGCATATCCGCTCGTATGCTGGCTGGAAAAAAGGCTGAAAATTGTGAAAAAGCTTGGTTCTATGCTGATCATAGTCGTGGTTCTGGCAGGGATCATAGTTGCGGTTTATTTTGGAGGCAGCAGGCTGATGTATGAGATCAAGGAGCTGATGAAAGATTTCCCGGATATGTACACGCAGCTGGAAGATGGACTTTCACAGATTGGGAAAAATCTGCAGGGAGTATTTAAAATCCTTCCGGAGGGGATACAGGCCGGATGGAACGCCATGGTTCTGAATCTGGATCAGACGATGGGGAAAATGATCTCCAGAATGGGGGATCCTGCAGTCACTGCGGCAGGTAATTTTGTGAAGACACTCCCGGGAATTCTGATCGCGGTCATTGTAGCTGTGATTTCGGCGTATTTTTTTATTGCGCAGAGGGAGCAGGTGATTGACTGGGCAAAGGGGATTACTCCAGAGCCGGTTCAGAGAAGGATGACGATGGTAATTGACAATCTGAAAATTGCTGTCGGAGGATATTTTAAGGCGCAGTTTAAAATTATGCTTGTTGTTTTTCTGATCCTGCTTGTCGGGTTTGAGGTTTTGAGCATTAATTATGCAGTTCTTCTTGGGATTCTGATTGCGTTCCTTGATTTCCTGCCGTTCTTTGGAACCGGGACAGCCCTGATACCCTGGGCGTTGTATAAATTCTTAATCGGGAATTACAGAATGACAATTGCATTGCTTGTGCTCTACGCAGTGACACAGGTTATCCGGCAGTTAATCCAGCCGAAACTGATCGGAGATGATGTGGGACTCAATCCGCTTGCGACACTTGTGTTTCTTTATGTGGGATATAAATTCGGAAGCCTGCTTGGCATGATCTTTGCTGTTCCCATTGGAATGATTGTGATCAATATGTATAAAGCAGGTGCATTTGACTATATTCTGGATGATGTTAAGACGTTGGCATATGGCATTTTGAGCCTGCGTGAACAGCGGTGATACCATTAACGGTGAAAAAGTGCAGTTTAGGTGGAAATATTGACATGCCTGAAATGAAAGGACTATAATGAGTGCATGGGAGAGTAAAGAATGCGCCGTAGAAGAAAAAGATCAGGAAAAAGAAAAATAAAAGTATGGAAAAAAGTGGTTCTGATACTGACTGTTTTGATTTTTGTACTGGCAGGCAGCCTTTTTACTGCATTTTTAGTCCTGCACTGGCAGGGTGAAAAAAGTCTGAAAACAGTACCTGCGGACAGTAAGAGTGCAAAAGAAGCGAAAGAAACCGAATACATCCGTTATAATGGAAAAAAGTATCATTATAGGGAGGATATCATTAATATTCTATGCATTGGGGTGGATAAAGACATTCCGATGGAGGAGAAGCGGGATACAGGGAGCCTGGGCCTTGCGGATGCCATTTTGCTCGTGAGTCTGGATACAAAGCAGAACACGATGAAAATTATTGCGGTGCCCAGAGATTCCATGGTGCCTGTCAAGGTGATGGATCCTGCAGGAAAATACGTAAGGACGGATACGAAGCAGCTGGCTTATCAGTACGCCTATGGCACAACTGCCGCCCAGAGCAGCAGCCTGACGGTGGAAGCGGTGTCGAAACTTTTATATAAGATACCGATCCAGAGATATTGTTCGATTAATTTTCAGGCGCTTCCGAAGATGAATGATGCGGTCGGAGGCGTTGACGTGAACGTGCTTGAGGATATGACATGGTATGATCCTGTATTTGTCTATGGCAATACCGTGCATTTGTCAGGAAATCTTGCGCTTGATTATGTGCGTCAAAGGGACGAGAATGTTGAGGGAAGCAATCTTTTGCGGATCGAAAGACAGAAACAATATATTACTGCATTTATGGACAGGGCAAGAACGGTTCTTGCCGGAGATTTGACGCTGCCGGTAACACTGTACAATCAGCTTCAGCCTGATATGTGTACGGACATCAAGGTGGAAGATATTACATATCTTGCGTCCGAGGTGCTCAAGACCAGTCTGACCGGGGATGATATGGTGATGGTTCCCGGGGATGTGGTGATGGGAGAGCAGTATGAAGAATATCATGTGCAGGAGGATAACCTGAAAAATCTTGTTATCAGCACATTTTATGAGGAAGTAACGGGCAGTGAGGGAGGCAGCAGATGAAAATGTTTGGTTTGAAGAGAAACACCGTATGGATCACTGCGGTGTTATGCGTGATTTTGATGGCAGGGTGCGGCAATGCCGGGAAAGAGAAAAAAGAAGAGACGAAAGCAGATCCGGCAAAACAGGAAGAAACATACAAAAAGCTGCAGGAGTCCGCAGTTTCAGAGTCAGAAGACCCGATGACAAATCAAGTTGATTTTGAGGAACTTAAAAAGTCCAACCCGGATATTTATGCGTGGATTTATATTCCGGGGACAAACATTAATTATCCTATCCTTCAAAGTGAGACGGAGGATGATGAATATTATCTGAATACGACGATGGATAAAAAGGAAGGACTGCCGGGATCGGTATATACGGAAAAATATAACAGAAAAGACTTTGAAGATCCTGTGACTGTCATTTACGGACATACACTGAAAGCCGGGACGATGTTCAGCCAGCTTGCCAATTATACAGACCGGGCTTTCTTTGACCAGAACCCATATGTTTATATCTATCAGCAGGGACAGACGTTGAAGTATCAGATTTTTTCTGCGGTCGCATTTGACGACAGATACCTTTTGGGAAATTACAATTTTGATATTGCGGAAGATTTTGAAGAATACATAGAAGAGTTAAACAGCAGCCTGGACGGGAATGTGAATCCGCAGGCAGCGGTCAATCCACAGAGCAAGGTCATTACGCTGTCCACGTGTATTGATGAATTTCCGGAGCAGAGATGGCTTGTAAACGCCGTTCTTCTGGAAAAGCAACAGTAGATATTAAGATACTGATGCCCTGTTCTGGGCGGAGCGGTATTTTAGTATAAATCACACAAAGTAACCAAAACCGTGAGGAGGAGAAAGATCATGGGAAAGATGAAAAAATTAATGGCTCTTGCAGCAGCAGGCGTGCTCTGCATGAGTATGGGGTTCAATTGTCTGGCAGCTCCAAGCGTGACAGACCCTGAGCCGGAACCAGAGGCAAATATCCTCGTAGGCCAGGCTGAAGACAAAAATGGAAATCATTATGACATCAACATTAAAGAGCTTTCGAAAGAAGTGGAAGATGTTTTGATGGATATTGATGCGGTAAATGAAATTTTCCAGGAGGCAGGATATGTAGGAAAAGAAGGACAGGATGTTACTGTTTATTATATTGCTGCCGGAGATCTCTCACTGGAAGGTGCAGAAGTACCGGAAGGCGGAGTGGATATTCCATTTACAATCAGCAAGGATGAGGCAAAAGCAGGAGATACTATCTATGTAATGCACCAGAAACATGATGGAACATGGGAAATCCTGGAAGGTGTTGTCGGAGCAAACAACGAAGTCACAGTTCACTTTGATTCTCTGTCACCGGTGGCATTTGTGAAAATGATGTCTGACGGAAGTGTAATCGTACTTGACAAAGAAGACAATAAACTTGGTGAAATTGATACTGAGAAAAAAATCTTTGAAAAAACTGAGCCAAAAGAAGCAGAAAAACTTTCAGCGGCAGGGTCAGCATCTGACACAAAGAAAAGTGTATCAGAGAAGAAATCTCCGAAAACAGGAGAATAGTTTAGAAAATAGTAATGAAATTATTTTGTGTGATCATGAAGCTATAAAACAGCTTTCAGGCAAAGACTGCTCTGCCTGAAAGCTGTTTTTTTAGTTTGTGAATAAATTATTTAAAGAATTGCTTGTGTTTTATATTAGAATTTAGTAAACTGACCTCATGTAGTGGAGGTGACAGTATGGCTTTAAGAGCAAAGGATATTGCGGAAATGCTGGGGGTATCTACGGCTTCAGTTTCGCTTGTGCTGAATAATAAACCAGGTGTGGGAGAGCAGAAACGGCAGGAAATTATCCAGAAGATCAAGGAACTCGGCTGTGAATATATGCTGAAGGAAGCACCGGTGAATAAAGGATATATTGGGTTTGTAGTATATAAAAAGACAGGGCAGATTATCGATGAATCTCCTTTTTTTACTTACATTCTGGAAGGGATTAATTCCAGTATTACCAGCCATGGATATAATCTGAATTTCATTTATCTGAATCAGGATATGACAGTTGAAATGCAGTCAGCGCAGCTGAAGTCTGCCGGATGTGAAGGATTTATTATCTTTGGAGTTGAGATGCAGAGGGAAGACCTGCAGGTGTTTATTGATACGGGACTCCCGTTCTCTGTACTGGATAATTCATTTCAGGAGAGTGATGTGGATTCCGTTGTCATTAATAATGCGCAGGGAACAAGCAAGGCGGTCCAGCATCTCTATGATATGGGGCACCGGAAAATCGGATATATCCGATGCAGTGTCCGCATTAACAGCTTTGAAGAGCGTTATGGTGAGTACAGAAAGTGGATGCGGCATCTGGGGCTTCCTGTGCGGGAGGAGTATATGATTGATGCAGGATACTCTGAGGCAGAAGTAAGGAAAGCGGCAAAAGAGTATTTTGAAAAGGCTTCGGATTTTCCGACCGCGTTCTTTGCGGAGAATGATTTTCTTGCCTGCGGTGCGATGCAGGCAATGCAGGAACTTGGGATAAAAGTACCGGATGATATCTCGGTGATTGGGTTTGATGACCGTCCGATTGCCCAGATGGTGCAGCCGAAACTGACAACTGTAAATGTTCCGAAAGATATTTTCGGGCCTGCGGCGGTCGATCTGCTGATGTCAAAAATCAGGACAGGGAGGGAACAGTCTGTAAAACTCGAGATTGGGACGAACCTGATCAGAAGAGACAGTGTAAAGAAAATTGAAAACCAGTAAAACATTATCATAAGAATCGGAGAAGACGCCTGTGGCAAATGCTGCAGGCGTCTTTTTTTATTTGTACTAAATAAAATTAAGTTATATTGATAAAAAATTAACTAAATAAAACTAAATAAATATAAATAAAATTTATAAAATGCTTGACACAACGGCGATGCACTGCTATATTATAGATAAGAAGTACAGAAAATTATGCTTAGACACAATAAAAGTGATCAAATTACACAAAACAAAGAACTTAATAAAATTAAGTATAATTTACGAAACTAATTCAAAATGGGAGGAATCAAGAATGAAGAAGAAGTGGTTAAGCGTATTGTTGGCAGGGGCAATGGTGCTTGGGATGGCCGGGTGCTCACTTCCGGGAACGGAACTTGGGAATGTCGAGAACAAAGACACAGAGACAAGCGGAACAGTAAAGACAGGAAGCTCCATGAAGAAGGAAGACATTAATATCTACTGGATTGGAAAGACGCTGAATAATCCATGGTGGATTTCCGTATCAGATTTCGCGCAGCAGGAAGCGGATAATCTGGGAGTCGGACTTACCATCGCGATTCCGCAGGAAGAGGTAGATCTGGAAAAACAGGTGTCCATGATTGAGGCGGCGATTGAGCATAAAGCGAATGCCATAGTGATTTCGGCGGCAAGTTCGGACGGTGTTGTTCCGGCGGTAAAGAAAGCAAGAGAAGCGGGAATCAAAATTGTCAACTTCGATACAAGAATTTCAGATAAAAGTGTGGTAGATGCATTTGTCGGAGGAGACGATGTGGCTGGCGCGTATAAGGCAGGAAAATATATCTGTGAACGGCTTGGAGGCAAAGGCGAGGTCGCAATTATTACAGGACTGATGGCACAGTCGACAGGAATTGACAGATATGAAGGATTTATGAAAGCCTGTAAGGAATATCCTGAGATCAAAGTAGTTGCAGAGCAGGGTGCAGAGTGGTCCAGTGATAAGGCGGCGGATGTCACAACGAATATACTGACGGCAAACCCGAATGTGCAGGCAATCTTCGCATGTAATGACCAGATGGCAGTGGGAATGGTAAATGCGGCCAAAGCCTCCGGGAAGAAACCGGATGATCTGATTTTAGTAGGGTATGACGGAATTCTGGATGCGGTGAATATGACAATGGATGGGGATCTGGATGCATTTGTCTCTCTTCCGAACCTGGATGAAGGGGCGATGGGGGTAAAACTTGCGTCTGCGCTTGTTCTGAATGATGACTATACATTTGACCGTGAAATTTTATACGACTGCAGCCTTGTGACGGATGAATTCATAGAAGGCCTGACAGACCAGACGATTTATGAATATGCGGTTGAGAGATTCCCGCTGCGCGGCATTTCTGAATATGGGTATTAAGAGGGCTGTCCTGAATATGAGAAAGGTTGGAAAGGGTAGATGAAAAATACGGAGAAAGTAGTAGAATTCAAAAATATTAAGAAAGAATTCCCCGGTGTAAAGGCTTTGGATGATGTGTCGATGGACTTTTATAAAGGGGAGGCCGTTGCCCTGATGGGAGCAAATGGTGCAGGAAAATCAACGCTCATGAAAATCTTAAGCGGTGCCTATGGCCGTGATTCGGGAGAAATTATTCTGGATGGGAAAACACTGCCGAAACATTATTCAACGTTGGAAGCACGTCATTTCGGAGTGGCAATCATTTATCAGGAACTGAGCCTTTTGTCTGAGATGTCAGTGATGGAGAATGTGTATGTCAGCCACGAGCCGAAGAAACTGGGGAACATTATTGATTTTGGGAAAATGTATGAAGATACGAAAAAGCAGCTGGCAAGGCTGAATGCTTCCCACATTGATCCGAAAGAGAAGGTGAAAAATCTGTCTCTTCCGGAGAAACAGATGGTGGAGATTGCAAAGGCACTGGCAGTTGACTGTAAAGTGCTGATTATGGATGAGCCGACAACGTCGCTCACACATGAGGAAGCAGAGCAGCTGTTCGAAATCATCCAGACATTGAAGGAACAGAATATCACGGTCATTTATATCTCTCACAGGCTGGATGAAATCTTCCGTATCTGTGACAGGGCGATTGTCATGAGGGATGGAAAGCTTGTAGGAGCTGCGGTGATGGCAGAGAGTACACCGGATGATGTGATTGAAATGATGAACGGAAAAGCGCTGGATATGAGTTTCCGAAACGGAAAGACGAGAAGGGACAAGGAAAAAAGTACACCGCTGCTTGAACTGGAGCATATCAGTGACGGGGGATTCATTGAAGATCTGAATCTGACCGTCTATGAAGGAGAAGTTCTTGGAATCGGCGGCCTTGTAGGAGCGAAGAGAACAGAACTTGCGCGGATGGTCTGCGGCGCCGATCCTCTTGTCAAAGGAACTGTGAAAGTAAAAGGAAGTGTAAAGAAGATCACGAATTCGCGGCAGGCGATCGATGCAGGGCTTGGGTATTTAAGCGAGAACCGGAAGGAAGATGGGCTGTCACTTGGACTTAAGATCGAGGAGAATACCGTCCACTGTGATCTGAAGGCGGTATCTAAAAAAGGAATTCTGGACTGGAAGAAGATCCGCCAGATTTCGGATGGCTATATCAAAATGCTGAAGACAAAAGGAACTTCCACAACGAGGGTTGTGAACTTAAGTGGGGGCAACCAGCAGAAGGTTGCGATCGCGAAATGGCTTCATGCGGGCTGTGACCTGCTGATCTTTGATGAGCCGACGAGGGGAATCGACGTGGCTGCAAAGGCGGAAATCCATCAGCTGATCCGGAATTTCGCAAAAGAAGAGGGGAAAGCAGCAATTGTCATTTCCTCAGAAGTCAATGAGCTTGTGACTGTCAGCGACCGGATTATTATTATGTCAAAAGGCCGCATCGCGGGGGAACTGGAAGCAGAAGAGCTTGAGGAAAACAACGTATTAAAATATATAACGACAAAAGGAAGGTAAATGTGGTGGAAAATATGAATAAAAACTATATGAAAAAGCTGTTCACTGGGGGATTGGGAACCGTTTTGGGACTGCTGGTCCTGATGATTGTATTTTCGGTTCTGAGCAGTACATTTCTGACCAGGTCAAATATCACAAACATTCTGATTCAAAGCGGAACGAATGCAGTCATTGCGGTTGGAATGACCTATGTTATTATCTCGGGAAATATTGACATTTCAGTGGGAGCGTCGCTGGCACTTTCCTCCTGTATCGGTGCAAAAGTTATGGTCAGCACGAACAATGCACTGCTCGGTGTCCTGGCAGCACTTGTCACCGGAGTTGTACTGGGGCTTTTCAATGGCTCTATGATCGCTTATCTTGGCTTTCCTCCATTTATCGTGACGTTGTCTACGATGTGGCTGTTCCGCGGTGCGGCGTATCTGTTTACAGGCGGGCAGGCGGTTGTAGGGCTCCCGGATATCCTCACCGGTATCACACTTGGAAGGACATTGTTCATTCCGAATATCGTGTGGCTGATTATTATTGTCTATGTCATCTGCCATTTTGTCCTCCAGAATACGACGGCCGGACGGAAGGTGTGCGCGGTAGGTGACAACGCAGAGTCAGCAAGATTATCAGGGATCAATGTGAAAAGAGTTACTTTGTCAGTATTTATTCTGTCTGGTTTATGTGCGGCACTCAGCGGTATCGTATATATGGGAAGGCTCAATTCCGGCCAGCCGATTGCAGGGCAGTCTTACGAGATGTATGCGATTGCGGCAGCAGTCATCGGAGGCGCAAGCCTGACCAAAGGCGGTATTGGTAATATGGTAGGAACACTGATCGGCGCCATCTTCATCGCAGTGCTTCAGAATGGTCTGACAATCTTAAATGTAAATACATATTGGCAGCAGGTATGCATGGGCGTTGTGCTGATTCTTGCGGTAGCTTTGGACAGATTCAGAAAGTCCGTCAAATAAGGAAGGGGTATCGGTATGGAGAACTTAAAAGCATTGGCATATGAGCTGAGAGAAAATGTAATAGATATGATCGTGGAAGGAAAAGCCGGACATATCGGAGGAGACATGAGTGTCATGGAAATCCTGACAGAGCTTTATTTTGACCAGATGAATATCAGCCCGGAGAATATGGATGATCCGGACCGTGACAAGTTTATCATGAGCAAAGGACATTCAGTGGAGGCTTATTACGCAGTTCTGGCAAAGAAGGGGTTCTTTGACATCAAAGAAGTGATCGCCACGTTCAGTAAATTTGACTCGAAGTTTATCGGGCATCCGAACAATAAACTTCCCGGGATTGAGATGAATTCCGGATCGCTTGGACACGGCCTTCCGGTCAGTGTCGGGATGGCGCTTGCAGGGAAGATGAATCAGCAGGATTACAGAGTGTACACCGTGATGGGAGACGGGGAACTGGCAGAAGGATCTGTGTGGGAAGGCGTCATGGCGGCGAACCAGTATCACCTGGATAATCTCTGTGCGGTGGTAGACCGGAACCGGCTGCAGATCTCAGGCGGAACAGAAGAAGTCATGGGACATGATGATCTGCATGAGAGATTTGGGGCATTTGGATGGAATGTGATTGATGTAGCTGACGGAAATGATATCGGACAGCTGAAGGAGGCCTTTGATACTGCGAAAACAGTGAAAGGAAAACCAACCGTGCTGATTGCCAACACGGTAAAAGGGAAAGGCTCACCAGTCATGGAAAACAAGGCAAACTGGCATCATAAAGTGCCAAAGGAAGAAGAACTGATGCAGATCAGAAAAGATCTGGCAGATCGGAAGGAGGAGGCTCTTCATGTCTAAAACAGCAAATAAACAGGTGATATGTGATGTGTTATTAGAGAAAGCGAACACAGATAAAGATGTGGTTGCACTGTGCAGTGATTCCAGGGGAAGTGCATCTTTTACAAAATTTGCAGATGAGAAGCCGGAACAATTCGTGGAGACAGGAATTGCAGAGCAGAATCTGGTCAGTATCGCAGCAGGGCTTGCCAGATGCGGGAAGAAGGCATATGCAGTTTCACCGGCATGTTTCCTGTCTACAAGAAGCTACGAACAGTGCAAGGTAGATGTGGCATATTCAAATACGAATGTAAAATTAATTGGGATCAGCGGAGGCGTCAGTTACGGAGCGCTGGGAATGAGCCATCATTCTGCTCAGGACATTGCGGCGATGAGCGCAGTTCCGAATATGAGAGTCTACCTGCCAAGCGACCGTCTGCAGACAGAACTTCTGATGAAAGCGCTGCTTCAGGATGAAAAGCCGGCTTACATCCGGGTGGGAAGAAATGCGGTGGACGATGTGTATGAAGAAGGCAGAGTCCCGTTTGAGATGGATAAAGCGACGGTTGTAAAAGAAGGGACGGACGCGGCAATTATCGCGTGCGGCGAGATGGTGAAACCGGCAAAGGATGCGGCCAAATTGCTGGAAGCGCAGGGAATCAGCACGGCGGTAGTGGATATGTATTGCGTGAAACCCCTGGATAAAGAGGCTGTTGTGAAAGCGGCATCGAAGGTGAAAGCAGTGGTCACGGTAGAAGAACATGCGCCTTTTGGAGGGCTTGGTTCCATGGTGAGCCAGGTGGTAGGTGCAGAATGCCCAAGGAAGGTTGTGAATATGTCACTGCCGGATGAGCCGGTCATTTCTGGTACATCAAAAGAAGTGTTTGACTACTACGGACTGAACGCAGAAGGAATCGCAAAGAAAGTATTGGAGCTGATGTAAATGAAAGAGAGATATCTGATCGGAATCGATCAAAGTACGCAGGGGACAAAAGCACTTCTTTTTAACCAGGAAGGCAGCCTGATCAGACGTACTGACAAATCTCACAGGCAGATTATCAATGAGAAAGGATGGGTCTCTCACGACCCTTCCGAAATATACCGTAATACGATAGAGACGGTGAGAAGACTGCTTGAGGAGTCCGGAATTGACAGAGAGAACGTAGAAGGAGTCGGAATCAGCAATCAGAGGGAAACTTCTCTTGCATGGGATAAAATATCAGGGGAAGCGTTTGGAGAGGCAATTGTCTGGCAGTGCGCAAGGGCGGCAGATATCTGTGACCGCGTGGAAAAAATGGGGGAAGAAGAAAATATCCGCAGAAGGACAGGGATCAACCTGTCACCGTACTTTCCGGCTTCGAAGATTGCATGGATTCTGGAAAATGAAGAAGGTGCGAAGGAGAAGGCGGCAAAAGGTGAAATCTGCCACGGCACGGTTGACAGCTGGCTGATCTACAAGCTGACCAAAGGAAAATATTATAAAACGGATTACTCCAATGCTTCAAGGACACAGCTGTTTAATATTTTTGAATTGAAATGGGATGAAGAAATCTGCAGGCTTTTTGGAATTGATCCGGGGAACATGGCGGAGGTATGTGATTCGGACTCGGATTTCGGGGAGACGGATTTTGAAGGAATCCTTCCGAAAGCAGTCCCGATCCACGGAGTGCTGGGGGATTCCCATGGTGCACTGTTCGGGCAGGGGTGCCTGAGTCCGGGAATGATCAAATCCACTTATGGCACCGGTTCATCTATTATGATGAACATCGGGAAACACCCGGTATTGAGTACCCATGGAGTGGTGACGTCGCTGGCCTGGAGTATGGGCGGAGAAGTGAATTACGTGCTGGAAGGAAATTTAAATTACACAGGCGCAGTGATCACATGGCTGAAGGATGACCTGAAGCTCATTGAGTCACCGGGCGAGACACAGATACTTGCAGAAGAGGCGGCAGAAGATGACCACACATATCTGGTACCGGCATTCTCCGGGCTTTCTGCGCCATACTGGGACAGCCGGGCATCTGCGGCTATGATCGGGATGACACGGACAACCGGGAAGGCGGAGATTGTAAGGGCAGGACTTCAGTGTATTGCTTATCAGATTACGGATATCGTAAAAGCGATGAGCGAGGATGCGGATGTAAAAGTAGAGGAACTGCGCGTGGACGGAGGGCCGACCAGAAATGCATATCTGATGCAGTTCCAAAGTGATATCATGCAGGCGGCTGTGCAGGTGCCGGATGCCGAAGAGTTGTCAGGAATCGGGCCTGTATATGCGGCAGGGCTTGCATTAGGGGTGTGGGATAACAGAGTGTTTGGCAAAATAAAACGTACGAAGTATGAACCTTCGATGGAAGAAGCGGAAGTGAAAAGAAAATACAGCGGCTGGAAAGATGCTGTATCGAAGGTGCTGACAAAATAATCTTGAAGAAATGAGGTAAAAGAGAATGCAGGGTAAAATGAAAGTATGCGTGTTAACAGGGAAACAAAAGCTTGAATGGGTGGAGAGAGAAATCCCGCAGCCTGGAAAGGGAGAATTGCAGATTAAACTGGAATATGTAGGTGTCTGCGGATCGGATCTGCACTTTTATCAGGAAGGACAGCTGGCAAACTGGACATTGGATGGCCCTCTTGCCCTCGGACATGAGCCGGGTGGTGTTGTGACGGCAGTTGGAGAAGGCGTGGAAGGATTTGAAATCGGGGATAAGGTATCGATTGAGCCGGCAGTGCCCTGCGGAGAGTGCGAAGACTGCCGCAAGGGGAATTACAATCTGTGCAAGAATATCAAGATGCTTGCGATTCCGGGAGAGAGAGACGGTGTAAATGCAGAGTACTGCACACATAATGCAAGTATGTGTTATAAGCTTCCCAAACAGATGAGTACTCTGGAAGGTGCGATGATTGAACCTCTGGCGGTCGGAATGCATGCAACAGAACTGTCCAATGCAAAAATCGGGGAGACAGCGATTGTGCTTGGAAGCGGGTGTATCGGACTTTGTACGATCATGAGTCTGAAGGCTCGCGGAGTCAGTGAAATCTATGTGGCAGATGTGATGGATAAACGTCTGGAAAAAGCGCTGGAAGTCGGAGCTACAAGAGTATTCAACAGCAGAAGAGAAAGCATTGAGGAATTCGCGAAGACACTTCCGGGCGGCGGAGCAGATCAGGTGTATGAGTGTGCCGGGAACCGCGTCACGACACTTCAGACGTGCAGGCTGATCAAACGTGCGGGAAAGGTCACTCTGGTCGGAGTATCGCCGGAACCGGTTCTGGAACTTGATATTGCAACATTGAATGCGATGGAGGGAACCATTTACTCCGTATACCGTTACAGAAATTTATGGCCGAAAGCAATTGCGGCAGTTTCTTCTGGTGCGATTCCTGTAAAAGATATTGTATCCCATGAATTTGATTTTAAAGACTGTGAGGAAGCGATTGAGTACAGCCTGAAACATAAAGATGAAGTGATTAAATCTGTAGTGAAATTTTCGTAAAAAATGAAAAATACATAGGAATATTATGACCGGGCAGTCTCTCGAAAAAACGAAAGGCTGCCCGGTTAGTATTTACAAATTCCCGTAATCGCTGTAATATAAAAAAAGCTACGAAAGAGGAGGCAGCCTATGATTGAAGAAATTCTTGCTTATAATGACCGGTTTGTGACGGAAGGAAAATACAGAGATTATATCACGGATAAGTACCCGAATAAAAAACTTGCAATTCTGTCGTGTATGGATACACGGCTCACAGAACTATTGCCGGCCGCGCTGGGGATTAAAAATGGAGATGCCAAAATAATAAAAAATGCAGGGGGAGTGATCTCACATCCGTATGGAAGTGTCGTGCGCAGCCTCCTGATTGCGATTTTAGAATTGGGTGTGGAAGAAATTATGGTGATCGGACACACAGACTGCGGTGTACAGAATATTGACGGGAAATCTGTGGCGAAACAGCTGAAAGACCGGGGAATCGGGGAAGATACAATGAAAGCGCTGTCAGAGAGCGGGCTGGATTTTAACAAATGGATGTGTGGTTTTGACAATGTGGAGGAGTCTGTACAGAATACGGTAAACCAGCTTCTCTGCCATCCGCTGATTCCAAAAGATGTAAAAATCTATGGTTTTGTCATGAATTCCGAGACTGGAGAACTTTATCCAGTATACAGATAAGAAAGAAGGGGTGTAATGTGTCTCAGATAAACAGCCAGGAACAGTTGATCTACCGTTATCTTGCGGATCAGATACAGTTGGGATTTTACCGTGAGGGAGAGACATTTCCCTCGGCGAAAGAAATTGCGGCGGTGCATCAGGTTTCCTACTGCCCGGTGCAGAGAGCGCTCAAAGCGTTGGAACGGGATGGGCTTATTGAACTTAGCCGCGGCAGAAAGACCGTGGTGTTGAAAAAACCATATGAGAATTATATGGAGAGTGAAGTTTTCAAACGGCGCCTGGGTGCGCTGGCAGATTTGTGCAGATCATTGGAGTTGATTTCATCGTCTCTTTGTTTACAGGGTCTCAGCAATCTAAAAGGATCAGAAAATATGCTGCCGGAGATGAGCGGACAGGATGATATTTGCTATGGGAGAACTCTGTATCATCTGTTCGAAGTTTCTCTGAAAGGGCTTGGGAACGGCACGGTGATGAATCTATACTATGATATTTTTGCCTTTTCCGGCAGTTCTTTCCGGGATATTTTATTACAGGCTCTTGGGGAAGAAGAGGCAGCTGCATTTTGGAAAGACAAGACAAAATTTTATATGAACTGCCTGGAGATGTGCCAAAATCAGAAATATAGCGAGGGAAGGGCGTATCTCAGGCAGGGGGAGAAGTTATATTATGAGAAGCTGGATGGGTATCTGCAAAGAATTGCCGGAACCCCGGGAGCTGTGGATCAGGAGGAATTTTCCTGGGAACCGTATAAAGGCAGGACGAAATACTGTGACAGCGTTGCCATTGATATGGTATGTAAAATTAATCACGGGATTTACCCGGTGGGGACGCTGCTCCCTGGAATTTCTGAACTGGCGGATATTTATCATGTCTCAGAAATTACGGTGCGTCGGATGATCCGGATTCTGAATCAACTTGGAGTTGTCAGCACGCAAAATGGAATCGGCACTTATGTCGTCTGTGCCGGAGATGAGAGGATACCGTATAAACTGAAAGAATTAAAGATCGATAATAATTTGAGGGTATTTTTGGAAGCGGTGCAGCTGCTGGCTGTGATTGGAGAAGAGGTCATGAAAGTGACTTTTCCGTACTGCACTGCAGGACAGATGGAATCGATTGCGAATGCGCTGGCTGTAAAAAAGCCAAAGGCTTCTATGGTTTCAACGGTCGGTGCATGCCTGCGGGTGATTGCGCTTCAATGCCCGTTCGCTGCGCTAAGGGAGATTTTTGGCAAAATCACGCTTCTGCTTTTGAATGGAAGTATCCTGCGCCTGTCGGAAACCGGAGATGAAGAATGTCCAGGATGGAGTGAAATAAAAAAAGATTTGTCAGAGAATCTTTCCCAAAGGGATGCGCAGAAGTTTGCTGAGGCATTTGGAAGACTGGCCGGCAACATGTTTCTGAGTTCTAAGAGAGATCTTCTGGAGATTGGCGTTGAGGGCGCAGCGAAAGTAGCGGATCTGGTCAGCGTGGAAAAAATAGAAACTGCGGATGCATGAATCCGTAAGAGTGAAGGAGCACAAAGGACTGTCAGAAATGAGACAGTCCTTTTGCATATGTATCCTGTTATTCAATGTGAAAATTTTCAGAACCAAAATTACGATAGTACCTTCCGTTTTCTGCGGTAAACCGCAGCACGCAGTAGTCAGGGTCGGTCACACCCTGGGGATAATACATGGTATCTCCTTCCTGCCAGATCATCTCTTTGTAAAAAGGATCTTCCAGAACCTCCATCGTGCCGGTCAGCATCACACCCCGGAAGAATCTTCTGTCACAAAAATAGATACAGGCTTTCGGATTGTTTTGGTACTGTTTTACTCGCATGGAGGAAGTGTTTGTAGTAAAATAGAACACTTTAATGCCATCTCGTTTCCGCGGGGGCAGCATCGCTTTCATATTGGGGTACCCATTCTCATCTACAGAACTTATAAATGATACATTTTGTTTGTCAATTAAGTTTCCTATTGTTTTTACCGCATCTGTCATTTCTGTCCCTCCTTATCTTAACCACTATTATATCTGAAAAGGAGAGCGGGGTAAATTACTTACTTTTTGGTGACTATAGGAGCCCCTTTTCCTTTAAGAAATCTTCCCTGTTGTCTTCAATCATCATTTCAATTCCGACACTTTGCATAATGGAAACTGCTTCAAAGATCTTTTTTCCCCGCTCTGTAAGAAAATAGTCCGATTTTAAAGGATATCCGTCACGGGTTGTTTTTCCGATGACTCCGCACATCAAAAGTTCATTCAGATGCTGCACCAGCATTTTCTGGCTGATCCCCCGGATGGATTTTTTTAACGCAGAAGGAGAAGATTCTCCTTTGCTGAGCTGCCACAGGATCAGAGGTTTCCATTTACCTTTGATCATATCATGGGTCAATTCCAGGGGACACGTATAATCACTGCGCATTTTCATTTTGAGATACTCCTTTCGCGGCTGTTATAAAATGAGTTTCATTTGGCTGGGAAAATTTTTCTGTGAAAGTATTAGATGACTCCATGGTATCATAGAGTCATGAAGAAATCTACAAAGAGGAATTCCATCTCAAAACAGATGCGGCTTATCCAAACGGTACGTGAAAAGAGAGGAAACATTCGGCTGCATCAGTTATAATGAGACAGGAATAATGAAGAAAGGGGCAGAATTGTGGAGTGGAATGAAAAATTGCAGAGGATTATTGATTACGTAGAAAACCACCTGCAGCGGAAACAGGAACCGATTGATCATCAGGAAATTTCGGAAATTGCCGGGTGTTCCTATGACTTTTTTCTGAAAGTATACTCGTATATGAATGGCATCAGTTTTTCGGAGTATGTCCGTTCCAGAAAACTTACTTTAGCAGGATATGATTTAAAAAGTACCGATATGAGGGTGGTTGATATCAGTTATCAATATGGGTATGATTCACCTACATCCTTTACAAAGGCATTCCAGCAATTTCATGGGATGACGCCAAAGGAGGCCAGAAGCGGCAGCGGGAAGCTGCGGGTAGTGCCGAAGATGCAGATTTTGGCAGAGCAGCAATACTTCTGGAGGCTGGAACAAAAGCCGGCATTCAGGCTGGTTGGGAAGAGCATTCGGTGTGCCAACGGGGAGCAGCCGTCGAAAATACCAGAATTTTGGAGCACCTGTCAAAATACAGGTATTTTTTCTGAGCTGATTTCCATAGATACAGGGGAGCCGAAAGGGTTATTTGGCCTGTATGGCAATGGGGAAAACCTTTTGAATGAAATAGAATATTCCATCATGGTGTCGGCGGACAAAGCGTTGCCGGAGGGATACAGTGAAGTCAGGATTCCCCGGGCTGCATGGGCAGTGTTTGACTGCCGGGGAGCAGTGCCGGCGGCCATCCAAAATGGATGGAGATACCTGCAGGAAGAATGGCTGGTACATTATCCGTTTGAGCACGCAGATTGTCCGGAACTGGAGTGGTACAGCATTGGAAATTCATTTGACAAAGAGTATCTGAGCCAGATATGGATCCCGGTCGCCGGCGGGCGCAGGAGAGGAAATAGATAAAACAGGAGGAGAAGAAGATGGAGTTACCATTTCGCATAGAAAAAAGAGGCAGCTTTCGTGTGATCGGTTATCCGATACAGACAACGAATCAAAAAGGAGAAGGAAGAAAAGCAATCCCTCTGCATTGGTCTGAGATACAGAAGGAGGGGCTTGACAAACAATTATTAAAATCAGCAGACCAGGAAATGCGTGGGTTATTCGGTATAAATATTTATAATACGGACTGTGCGGATTCCAGAAAATTTGAATATATGATAGCTGTTGCAAGCGGCTGTGATGTACATGACGGACTTTCAGAATATACTGTGCCTGCCAGAATCTGGGCAGTGTTTCCATGCACACGGGAGACGATCGGGAAAACGGAGGCTCAGGCAATTATGAAATGGATTCCGAAATCCGGCTACAGACCGTTAAATAAAGGTTATATTACCGGCAGGATGAAATCAGGGGCACCGGATATAGAGTTTTATGGAAAAGACGGGCTGACTGAAGTGTGGATCGCCGTGAGAGAAAAATAGAAAGGGATGGAGTGTTATGGATAAGAAGACAGAGTTTCATGATTTTATAGAGACAGTTCCGGCAGAGAGCCGGGATTTTGTGAAAGAACTGCATGATAAACTGCTGGAAATGGGATGCAAAATAGAAATTAAGACTGCCAAAAGCGGTTACATGGTATCTTACACGTTTCATAAGAAGACCGTTGCCAACTATGTGTTCAGGAAAAAAGGAATGCTTGTCCGGATTTACGGGGTTCATGTGAATGATTATGAAGAAGCGCTGGAAACGCTGCCGGAGGAAATGATCCACGCAATTGAGAAAGCTCCTGTATGTAAGCGTATGGCAGATCCGGATGCATGTAATCCAAAATGTTCGATGGGATATGAGTTTTGGCTGAAGGGTGAGCATTATCAGAAATGCAGAAGCAGTGCATTCATGTTTTTCGTATGTCCTCAAAACAATCCGTATATCCGGGTATTGCTGTTAAATGAAGCAGAAGCCTGGGCAAAATCAAATTATGGAGTGTAAAGGCTCTGGCCTATATCACAAAACACGGCGGCATTAAAAATGCCGCCGTGTTTTGTGATACAGACTGCTTATGAATGACAGAGATTGTCCATCAATCGAGAAACGGCAATGCAATCGCTTCGGCTTCGTGGATGCCTCCGGCAATGAGTTTTTCTTTTCCTGATTTAAAAATCTCAAAGGCAAGGTGCTGCAGTTCTGCGGCAAACATCTCCCCATCTCTTTCTTCCAGGCTTTTTAACAGAACCGTGGTTGACTGAGCGTCAAACCGGTAATCATAAGGTTTCATATCATTGAGGGGATAGCCCAGGTACTGAAAATACATCAGCCCGCCCAATATCTGCTGTAAGGCTGGTGATTGTGCTTTTTCGCTCAGCAGGCCAAAACAGACACCAAAAGTCATATAGTAATCTTTGGAAACCTGAATATTCTGCAGCCAGGATATGGTGTTTTGAATAGAATCCTCCGAAAGGGCAGGAAAAACAGCCCGGGCTACATCTTTGCAGATGATCAGGATAATCTGCACGCTCTGTAAGTACTGCAGCAGAGCCTTTTTTAAATTGGGGGTAGAGAATTTGGAAATCGGTACCGGGTGATCAAGCCCCACCAGCACACGAGTCCCTTTCCCGGGGATGGTCTCCACAACTCCAATGTCGCTGAGTATTTTCACGGCCCGGCGGACGGTGATGAATGGCATGGAATACTGTTTTGCCAGGGAAGCGAGGGAGGGAAGGAATTCCTGGATCCCATAAGAAGAGTAAATCTGCCGGAGAAGTTTCATAGCCAGATTAAAACTCACCAGCGGCCGTTCTGAGAAGTAATTCCATTCGTATGCGATGGGCTCCACAGGATCTTCGGGCGGGAGCAGAGAATCCTGGTACTGGCGTACCGTTTCAATGTGTTTCTGGTAAAGGCGGATGAGCAGATCTTTCAGCTGGTCATACGCAGATGACTTGCACAGAGAAAGTATCTGTGCGGTTTCCCTTTTTAAATAGGTCATATAGCCATAAATATACGCCTTATCTCTCAGGTGCATAATTGTGGAATGCCCGAAGAAACTTGTACTCAGATATAAGTTGAGAAACAGAGGATTTCCAAGAGCCTTCAGGATGTGGAAGAAAAATTCAAAGAAGGGGTATTCGCTGTGAGGGGACATCCGCTCAAATATTTCGGTAAGCGTTTCAAAATCATCTGCATCACACAATTTCAGCCCCTGCATCATAACCTCCGGCCAAATCATCAGCATTGTGTCACACAGATCCAGAAGGGCATCCTTTGTGGCATAACTGTAAGCGATGTATTCTGTCTGACATTCCTCCTCTTTGGCGTCGTAAGTTACAATTGCACTGCGTCCCTGGCTCAGTGATACATAGTTGTCCTCCTGAAGAAGCCTCAGAGCACTGCGGATTGTGGCGCTTGACACATTAAAAGTTTTGCAGAGTTCAGGTACGGTTGGAAGACTCGAACCGGAAGGATACAAGCCAAAATGAATGCAGTTAAACAGATGTTTGTATGCCATATTGTATAATTTTAATTCACTCAAAGTTTTTCATCCTCTCAAAGACGGTATTTTCTTTATTTTATCATTTTCACACCATTATGCATACTATTTTATTGAATTATTTTTGCAGATAGATTATAATAAAAAATATTAAATGAGCACAATAAGATATAATGAGAACAGTTTGAAAAGACACGTGGTTTCAGGTTCATGAGGGCTGAATGCCCCGGAGATATCAAAGGCCTCAATACTCACCTTCTGAATAAAGAGTGGAAGTGACAAAACAAAGGTACCTGTTTTAGACAGGAAAGATGAACTGATTAAAATAAACGATATGATGGAGGAGAGCCGGGTGGAAATCAATTTAAGCTATGAGCAGCTCAACAATGAATACAGTATGCTGATGGGAGTTTTAGGTGCCAGTGTAAGTAAACATCTTTTAGATAAACATCTCACATGCATTTGGGCCAACGATTACTATTATGAACTGATTGGGTATACAAAGGCTGCATATGAAGCCTGTTTTCAAAATCAATGCGACAGATATTTTGAGAATAATCCGGAGGGATGGAGCATACTCACAGATAAAATAGAAACCAGCCTGGAAAATGGAGAAAAGGGGTATTCGGTGTATCTGCCCATGGTTTATCCTGACGGATCTTCATTCTGGATCAGACTGCAGGCTGTCTTTACGGATGAGTATATGGACGGGTACCGGGTTGCCTACACGACTATGGTGGATGTGACAGAAATGATGGTGGCGCAGAAAGAACAGATGCGTGCACAGGAAAACTATGAGACGATGACGCGCGAGCAGGAAATGCTTATGAGTGCTCTCAATGTCAGTGTCAGTTCTCATCTGGTAGACGAGCACTTTACCTGTATCTGGGCGAATGAATATTATTATAAACTGATTGGTTATCCAAAGTCCAGATATGAGTCGCTGTTTCACAACCATGCGGATGAATATTATAGTAATAACCCGGAAGGCTGGGATCTGCTTACGAAAAAAGTGGCATCAGTCCTTCAAAAAGGGGAAGATAAATATGAATTGATTGTCCCTATGAAATACGAGGATGGTTCCAGCTATTGGGTAAAGCTGGTCAGCTTTTTTACAGACAAATATGTAGATGGTTACCGCACGTCCTACACTGTTATGACGGATGTGACAGAGCTTGTACAGACGAAAAATGAACTGGAAATGATGATGCAGGCGATGAAGGTCAGTGTCAGCAAACACAAAGTGGATGAGCATTTCTCTGTAGTCTGGGCCAATGATTTCTATTATCAGCTTATTGGATACACAAAATCCGAATATGAGGCCAGATTCCATAATCATTGTGACGAGTATTTTATGGATAATCCGGAGGCGTGGGATATTCTCTTAAGTAAAATAGATCACATGCGTGTGGCAGGAGAGGAATGCTTCGAGGCATATCTGCCGCTGAAGATGCCGAGCGGCTCATCGAGGTGGGTGAAACTGGTGGATTTCTTTACGAATGAGTACCAGGACGGAAAGCAGCTGGCTTATACGACAATGATCGATGTCACTGAACTGCTGCAGGCGCAGAGAGATAAAAGTGTTGCCTATGAACATGTTCCGGGGTTTATTGTGAAGTACCGGATCTTTCCGGATCGGATCATGATGATTGATGCGAGCAGCCGCATCAAAGATTTTTTTGATGTGGATCTGAACAATCTGGCTGCAGCGGATTTTATGGGGGTTTTACAGCCGGAGAGCCGCGAGGTTATTGAGGCGCGGCTTCCGGAATTACGGAAAAGGGAGTCGTTCGAGCTGGATGAATCCATCCGGGTCAAGGATAAGAATGGCAGAGACTGCTGGCTGCAGCTTCACGGAACATGTATCGATTCTATTGCTGACGACCCGGTTTATCTGGTGGTATACATTGACATTACAGATATTACTGAGCTTCGAAAACTTCAGCATCAGCTGGAAGAGCGCACGGAGATGCTCAATACGGCATTGGAGGCTGCGAAACTTGCGAATGCGGCAAAGTCTGATTTCCTCTCCCGGATGAGCCATGATATCCGTACACCAATGAATGCGATTGCCGGAATGACGGAGATAGCGGATGCACACATTCAGGAGCCGGAACGTGTGAAGGATTGTCTGCATAAAATCCGGCTTTCCAGCCATCACCTTCTGGATCTGATTAATGACGTACTGGATATGTCGCAGATTGAAAGCGGTAAGGTTTCCATTCATGCCGCATCTCTTTCGCTGTCTGATTTGATCAGGGAGATTGTAATGATTACGCTGCCGAATGTCCGTACAAAACATCAGGTTTTCAAGGTTCATCTGCGGAATATCCGGCAGGAACATTTTTACAGCGATGAACTGCGTCTGCGTCAGATTCTGCTGAATCTCTTGTCAAATGCTTCGAAATTCACGCCGGAGTATGGAGAAATTATCTTTGAAGTGGAGCAGAAGCCGGGAGTTCCAACAGTTTTTTTTACGGTCTCAGATACCGGTCCCGGTATAAACGAAGAGTTTCAGGAACATATTTTTGAGACATTTGCCAGAGAACGCGACAGCCGTACAGACAGGATTGAAGGCAGCGGCCTTGGCCTGGCCATTGTGAAACGTCTCACAGAATTGATGGGCGGCGATATTAAACTGGACAGTCAGCCGGGGAAGGGAACTACATTTTGTGCGGCGCTTCCCATGCGGCACATTGCGGAACCTCCGATGGGGAACATGGAGGAGAAAGGAATGATTCTGCTTGCCGATGCAGATCAGGCAGTCCTGACAGACGGACAGAAAGCCCTGGGTGACCTTGGGATTGAGGCGGACTGTGCAGAGAGTGCCAGCCAAACGTTATCCCAGATCCGAAAACGGCATCAGGCCGGCGGAAATTATCAGATGGTCATTATTGACTGGGAAATACTCTGCCCGGATCATCTGGATGTAATAGAACAGATACGGATGGAGACCGAGGGGAAAATGACGCTTCTGATTGCGTCCGCTTACGATTGGAGTGAAATCAGAACCGGGATGGCGGCAGGGATTGACGGATACATAGAAAAGCCATTTTTTCAATCCACATTCCAGAAGTGTATGCTTAAGTACCTGGAAGGTGAAGAAATATCAAATCATGAAACGATGGCATATGATTTCCATGGTAAAACATTCCTGCTTGCGGAGGACAATGAGCTGAACCGGGAAATTGCAATAGAGCTGCTAAGTGGCTTTGGAGCCAGGCTGGAGGCGGCTGTGAATGGCGAGGAGGCACTCAGACTTTTCAGAAACAGTACTCCCGGTTACTATTCTATGATATTAATGGATATTCAGATGCCGGTGATGAACGGTTATGAGGCTGCCCGCGCAATCCGTGCCCTTGATCGGGCAGATGCTAAGACGGTACCGATCATTGCAATGACAGCGGATGCTTTTGTTGAGGATATCCGAAACGCGGAGGCCGCGGGAATGAACGGGCATATGGCAAAACCATTAAGTTTTGATGCCCTGGCCCTGGAAATTGAAAAATATTTGACTTCTTAAGATGATTGAAATCTGAAATCATACAGTAAAAGAAGCAGTATCCATGCGAAAAAGGTCTGATTACTTGGGAGGTATACTGTGAGAGAATCTTTTTTTGAGCAATCTATTATTAAACAGCAAAATCTGGTGGCATATGCAACGGATACTGCTACCAATGAAATATTGTATATGACCCAGGCTGCGGCCAGCCTGTACGGATTTGGGGATGTGCAGGAGACTTACGGAAAGAAATGTTACGAGTTGATTCAGGGACTTGATACGGTCTGTCCATTCTGTACAAACAGTAAGCTGGTACCAGGCCAGCCATATCATTGGGAGCATTACAACACTAAGCTTGAGATGTGGTTTGATATTACAGATATTTTATTGATGGTTGAAGGCAAAAACTGCCGGCTTGAAATTGCGCGCGATATCACCGATCAGAAAGAAAAGTTTGACCGTGTTACAAATCGTCTTACGGTAGAAGAAACATTGGTGGAATGTATTCAGACACTTTCCAGTGAAGCAGATGTCAATACAGCGGTGGATCATTTTCTGGAGATCATCGGACATTTCTATGCGGCAGACCGGGCATATATCTTTGAATATGAAAAGGATTATATCAAAAATACTTTTGAGTGGTGTGCATCTGATATTCTGCACCAAATGAAGGTTCTGCAGGAAGTTCCGATTGAATACGTCAGTGAGTGGAACGATAAATTTGAGACGGATGGAGAATTTTTCATTACTTCACTGGACAAGGATCTTTCAGTGGATTCACCGGAGTACCGTATCTTAAAAGATCAGGGAATTGAAAGCCTTGCAGTCGCCCCGCTTTGCAAAAATGGCCGGATTATAGGTTTTCTTGGTGTAGATAATCCTACTGAGAGCACAGAGGACTTGACTCTTTTGCGCAGTGTATGCAGTTTTGTACTGGAGGAGATGGAGCGGCGCAGGCTGATTCAGGATCTGGAGCAGTCCAGCTACACAGATTTACTCACCGGCCTGCAAAACCGGAACAGTTACATAAAAATGCTGGATGGGATTTCCAGGCAGAATCTGCGTTCATTAGGAGTTATCTATATTGATATCAATGGGATGAAGAAAATCAATGATAATAATGGACATGAATATGGAGACAGAGTGATCAAAAAAGTGGCAGACACCCTGAAGCGGCATGTTGGGTGTGAAGCGTACCGGGTAGGCGGAGATGAGTTTACGGTACTCTGCGCGGATATCGATGAGCAGGATTTCCGTATGCTTACTGAGAAGCTGATCTGTGACTTTGACAAGAACAAAGGATATGACGTATCCATTGGGCATACCTTTCGGGAAGGAAATGTATCTGTCGATGAGGAAATACTGAAGGCCGATGATTTAATGTATGCGGAAAAACAGCAATATTACCATGAGATTCTGCAAGGAGACAGAATGGTACGTGCCGGAATAGCCACGGAACTGCTGAGAGATATTTCAGAGCATCGCTTTGAGGTCTATTACCAGCCGCAGATCTGTCTCGAAACGGGACGGATTATCGGTGCGGAAGCCCTGGTACGGAAAAAGGACAAGGGAGGAAAACTGATCCTGCCGGATCATTTTATTCCCAACTATGAGAGGGAGCGTGTCATCCGCCATTTGGATTTGTCAGTATTCCAGACTGTTTGTGCTGATTTGCAGAAATGGAAGAGGCAGGGAATGAAAACCCATATCTCCTCAAATTTTTCACGTGTTACGCTGATGGCCTCTGATATTGTGACCCGGATCAAACAGATCTGTCAGGAATATGGAGTTACCGCGGAAGAGATTACAATAGAAGTAACCGAAAACATCAGTAAACTGGAACCTCAGCAATTACTCAAACTGATGAACCAGATGGCAGCGGAGGGATTTTCTGTGTCACTGGACGATTTTGGTTCCAAATATTCCAATCTGTCGATTCTGACTACATTCGAATTCAGAGAGATTAAATTTGATAAATCGCTGGTGGATAAGCTCAGCAGTGACGCCAAGAGCCGTATTGTTATGAAAAACACGATGCAGATCTGCCATGAACTTCCAATGACCCGTTCTCTGGCAGAAGGAATTGAGACGGCGGAGCAGCTGGAGCTGCTGCATCAGTATCATTGTGACTATGGACAGGGGTATTACTTTGCCAGACCCATGAGTTCAGAAGCCTTTTTTGAATTCATAAAGAAGGAACAAATGCCGGGCAGCTCTGGTTTCATTCGGCCTGATTACTGTGAAAAGGGGAAATAACCGTGAAAAATTTGAAAGTCAGCAGAAAACTTATAATCTCTTATGCATTTGTCCTGATATTACTGGTCATCAGTATTTTGGTAAGTGTCGGAAATTTAATAAAGATACGGTCAAAAGTAGAAGTTTTCTATCATGGACCTTTTAGGGTCTTGAATGCAGCTAATACAGTGAACTCTAATTTTGAGGCAATGCAGAAATCTGTGTTCCGTGCCATTTCCAGTACGGATCCCGAGATTGCAAAACAGGCGCTGGATAACACGAAAGTGTGCGCAGGTAAAATACAGGAACAGATACCAGTAATCCAGAAAGATTTTCTGGGGGATCCAAAGATTGTGGAACGTCTTCAGTCGGCTCTTGATGAACTGGCGCCGCAGCGCCAGCATGTTCTGGAACTTGCAATGCAGAATCAGAAGGAGGAGGCTGCTGCCTATATGGAAGCAAACAATGTTGTCACCATCCATAAGGCGCAGAAGGAGCTGGATGAACTCATTGAAACTTCAGATAAGAAAGCAGATACACTGATTGTCAATCTGCGGGCTGCGCAGACGAAATTCATTGTGATTCTGTCTGTGCTGGGGAGTGCCAGTATACTGATAAGCATCCTTTTCGGCGTTTATATTACCCGCAGCATCACAAGACCGATCAGGGAGCTGGAGGCGGCGTCCAGACAGATGGCGCAGGGACATTTGAAAATCGATGTAAAATATAGCTCAAAAGACGAATTGGGGAGTCTTGCACATAGTATGCGTGAAATGTCAGACAAGATTTTCAATTATATGAACGCGATATCCAGGGCTATGCGGCGTCTGGCAGAAGGCAACCTGGAACTGCCGGACTACGAGGCTTTTCAGGGGGATTTTCTGCCGGTGCAGGAATCGCTTCTTATTGTGATCCGTTCTCTGAATGAGACAATCTCGGAAATTAACATGTTTTCCGATCAGGTTGCCAGCGGGTCAGACCAGGTTGCCAGCGGAGCGCAGGTGCTTTCAGAAGGCGTGATTTCTCAGGCTGCATCAGCAGAAGAAGTGGCATCGACAATGTCAGAAATATCCCAGCAGGTAAGTGAGAATGCTGAAAACTCCCAACTGGTAAAAGCATCCGCAGATAAGATGGCGGAAAGTCTTCTTGTATGCAATCGGCAAATGCAGGAAATGAAGACAGCGATGAAACAAATCAATGCATATTCTACACAAATCAAAGATATCATCAAGATCATAGATGATATTGCATTTCAGACGAACATCTTGGCGCTCAATGCCGCCGTGGAGGCAGGCAGGGCCGGCGAATCCGGCAAAGGTTTTTCCGTGGTGGCGAGGGAAGTGCGTAATCTGGCCAGTAAGTCATCGGATGCGTCTAAGAGTACAGAGGCACTGATTGAACAATCTCTGGCAGCGGTGCAGTATGGTACAAATCTGGCAGAGGAGACGGCAGCCTCATTAGTAAGGATTGTTGACGGTACTGATGTAATGATCTCCAAAGTAAATCAAATTGCAGATGCTTCCAAAAAACAGGCTGCTGCAACGGAAATGGTCTCCATAAGCATCGATCAGATCTCTGACATTGTACAGACAAACTCTGCCACTGCAGAAGAGGCAGCCGCAGCGTCGGAAGAACTCTACGGAGAGTCTCAGCTTTTAAAAAACAGGGTGAGCCGCTTTAAGCTTCACAATGAGATACAGGGGAATTGAGACACCGGCATTGGTACGCTGTTTTGGGACAGACCAGTTTAGAATAAAGTACAGAACAAACATTCGAAAATGTTCTGTACTTTCTTTTTATATTTTGCTATAATCAAGTTTAGTTACAGGAATAATACTGAATATCATAATCCGATTCATAAAGGAGGAGTCTCTCATGGATCATTTCGAATTACATTCAGAATACGCCCCTACCGGCGACCAGCCTCAGGCGATAGAGCAGCTTGTGAAAGGATTTCAGGAAGGTAACCAGTGTCAGACACTTCTTGGTGTCACGGGTTCGGGTAAGACGTTCACGATGGCGAACGTGATACAGCAATTGAATAAACCGACATTAATTATCGCGCATAATAAGACTTTGGCGGCACAGCTCTATGGAGAATTCAAGGAGTTCTTCCCGGACAACGCGGTGGAATATTTTGTCTCGTACTATGATTACTACCAGCCGGAGGCCTATGTACCATCTTCGGATACCTATATTGCGAAGGATTCTGCGATCAATGATGAGATCGACAAGCTGCGTCATTCAGCGACAGCGGCACTGTCAGAGCGCAGGGATGTCATCATAGTAGCCAGTGTATCCTGCATCTATGGCCTGGGAAGTCCGATTGATTACCAGGAGATGGTAATTTCACTGAGGCCGGGGATGATCAAGGACCGGGATGAAGTGGTTGCCAAGCTGATTGAGATACAGTATAACCGCAACGATATGGATTTTAAGCGAGGAACCTTCCGTGTGCGTGGGGATGTTCTGGAGATATTTCCGGCAATCTCGGAAGATTATGCGGTCAGAATCGAATTTTTTGGAGATGAAGTTGAGAGAATTACAGAGATAGATCTTTTGACAGGAGAGATAAAAAATGAACTCGGCCATGTCGCGATTTTCCCTGCGTCACATTATGTAGTGTCGAAGGAGAGCATTGACAGAGCGGTAAAGGATATTGAAGAAGAACTGGAAGCACAGGTGAAATACTTCAAAGGGGAAGGAAAGCTTCTGGAAGCCCAGCGGATTGCGGAGCGTACGAATTTTGACATAGAAATGCTGAAGGAGACCGGATTTTGTTCAGGGATCGAGAACTATTCAAGACACCTCACAGGATTGCAGCCGGGAGAGGCTCCTCATACACTGATCGACTATTTCCCGGATGATTTTCTGATGATGATTGATGAGTCTCATAAGACAGTTCCGCAGATCGGTGGAATGTACCATGGTGACCAGTCAAGAAAATCTACACTTGTTGACTATGGATTCCGTCTGCCTTCTGCAAAAGATAACCGCCCCTTGAATTTTGAAGAATTTGAAAGTAAAATCAATCAGGTCATGTTTGTCTCTGCAACACCGGGAGATTACGAAGAGCGCAATGAACTTCTAAGAGCCGAGCAGGTGATCCGTCCGACGGGGCTGCTTGATCCGGAAGTGGAAGTGCGACCGGTTGAAGGGCAGATTGATGATCTGGTTGGGGAAGTCAATAAAGAAATAGCAAAGAAAAACAAGGTTCTGATTACTACCTTGACGAAGCGGATGGCGGAGGACCTGACGGATTATATGAGGGAGCTTGGCATCCGTGTGAAATATCTGCACTCGGATATAGATACGCTGGAGCGTTCTGAGATCATCCGGGATATGAGGCTTGATGTGTTTGATGTGCTGGTTGGAATCAACCTTCTAAGAGAAGGGCTTGACATACCGGAGATCACACTTGTGGCAATTCTGGATGCGGATAAAGAAGGGTTTTTGCGTTCTGCAACCTCGCTGATCCAGACGATTGGGCGTGCGGCCAGAAATGCGGAAGGACATGTTATCATGTATGCAGATAACATGACGGATTCGATGCGGACGGCGATTGAGGAGACGAAAAGAAGGCGTGAAGTGCAGATGAAATACAATGAAGAGCATGGAATTACGCCGAAGACGATTCAAAAATCCGTCAGAGACCTGATCAGTATATCGAAAAAAGTGGCCGCAGAGGAGATGCGTCTGGAGAAAGATCCGGAATCAATGAGCAGGGAAGAACTTGAAAAACTGGTCAAAGATCTCTCGAAACAGATGAAAAAAGCAGCATCAGAGCTTAATTTTGAGGCCGCGGCAGAGCTTCGTGACAAACTGGTAGAATTGAAAAGAAATCTGAATGATTTGGAGTAAAAATACAGGAGAATAGTAATGGCAGATAAGAAACAATATATCAAAATCAGAGGTGCGAATGAGCATAATCTGAAAAATATAGATATCGATATTCCGAGAAACGAACTGGTTGTTCTGACCGGACTCAGCGGGTCGGGGAAATCTTCCCTTGCGTTTGATACCATTTATGCGGAGGGGCAGAGGCGGTATATGGAGTCGTTGTCCTCCTATGCCCGGCAGTTCCTTGGGCAGATGGAGAAGCCGAATGTGGAGAGTATTGAGGGGCTTCCCCCGGCGATATCCATCGACCAGAAATCGACGAACAGAAACCCGCGTTCTACCGTCGGGACAGTGACAGAAATATATGACTATTTCCGTCTTCTGTTTGCGAGAGTCGGAATTCCGCATTGTCCGAAATGTGGAAAAGAGATTATGAAACAGACGGTAGACCAGATGGTAGATCAGGTGATGGAACAGCCGGAAGGGACAAAAATACAGCTTCTTGCGCCAGTAGTCAGAGGAAGAAAAGGAACGCACGCCAAATTGTTCGAGCGTGCCAAGAGAAGCGGTTATGTCCGTGTCAGAGTAGATGGCAATATGTACGAACTGTCAGAGGACATCGAACTGGATAAGAATATCAAGCACAATATTGAAATCATTGTGGACCGGCTTGTAGTGAAACCAGGAATTGAGAAACGGCTTACCGATTCTATCGAGAGCGTTCTGGAACTTGCGGAAGGACTTCTGGTTGTGGATGTGATCGGAAAAGAACCGATGAATTTCAGCCAGAGCTTTTCCTGCCCGGACTGCGGGATCAGTATTGACGAGATTGAACCGAGAAGTTTTTCATTTAATAACCCGTTTGGTGCATGTCCTGAATGTTTTGGGTTAGGCTATAAGATGGAATTCGATATTGACCTGATGATTCCAGATCAGAGCCTGAGCATCAATGAAGGTGCCATTGTGGTGACCGGATGGCAGTCATGTACTGAAAAATCCAGCTTTACGAGAGCAATTCTGGATGCCCTCTGTAAAGAGTATCAGTTTGATCTGGATACTCCGTTTGAAAAGTATCCAAAGAAAATCAAGGAAGTTCTGATCAATGGAACCGGCGGAAAAGAAGTAAAAGTGTACTATAAAGGCCAGCGCGGAGAGGGTGTATATGATGTTGCGTTCGAGGGGCTGATCAGGAATGTAGAGCGCCGCTACCGGGAAACCGGGTCAGAGACGATGAAGGCAGAGTATGAGACGTTTATGCAGATTACACCGTGCCATGCATGTAAAGGCCAGCGTCTGAAACCTGCGGCTCTTGCTGTGACTGTCGGAGGAAAAAATATCTATGATATGACGAACATGTCGATCGGGAAGCTTCATGAATTTATGGAGCAGATGGTTCTGACAGAACACCAGATGCTGATCGGGGGACAGATTCTGAAAGAAATCAAGTCCAGGATCAGGTTCCTGATAGATGTCGGCCTCGAATACCTGACACTTGCGAGAGCTACCGGGTCGCTTTCCGGCGGTGAGGCCCAGAGAATCCGCCTGGCTACACAGATTGGCTCCGGTCTTGTCGGCGTCGCCTATATTCTGGATGAGCCGAGTATCGGGCTTCATCAGAGAGATAATGATAAACTGCTGCATACATTAAAACACCTCCGTGATCTGGGGAACTCACTGATTGTCGTGGAACACGATGAAGACACGATGATGGAGGCGGATTATATTGTAGATATCGGACCGGGAGCAGGGGAGCACGGCGGCGAGGTAGTGGCGGCAGGGAATGCCCAGCAGATTATGAAGAACAGGAAATCTGTTACCGGTGCGTATCTGAGCGGGAAAATGAAAATTCCGGTGCCGGAGACAAGAAAAGAGCCGACAGGCTGGCTGAAAGTGATCGGTGCCCAGGAAAATAACCTGAAAAATATTGATGTTGACATTCCGCTTGGGGTGATGACGGTTGTGACGGGAGTGTCAGGGTCCGGAAAAAGTTCTCTCGTCAATGAGATCCTGTATAAACGGCTTGCGAGGGAACTGAACAGGGCAAGGACAATTCCCGGGAAACATAAAAGAATCGAAGGAATTGACAAGCTTGACAAAGTGATTGATATTGACCAGTCCCCGATCGGCAGGACGCCCAGATCCAATCCTGCGACATATACAGGAGTTTTTGATCTGATCCGGGATCTGTTTGCGTCTACGCAGGACGCGAAGGCAAGAGGATATAAAAAGGGCAGGTTCAGTTTCAATGTAAAAGGAGGACGCTGTGAAGCCTGCAGCGGTGACGGAATCCTGAAAATAGAGATGCATTTCCTGCCGGATGTCTATGTACCGTGTGAAGTATGCCACGGACAGCGGTATAACAGAGAGACACTGGAAGTAAAATATAAAGGGAAGAGTATCTATGACGTGCTTGATATGACAGTGGAAGAGGCGGTGACTTTCTTTGAAAATGTGCCGAGTATCCGAAGAAAAATGGAGACACTCTATGAAGTAGGGCTTGGCTACATCAGACTGGGACAGCCATCGACAACACTTTCCGGGGGCGAGGCACAGAGAATCAAGCTTGCGACGGAATTGAGCAAGAGGAGTACAGGAAAGACAATCTATATTCTGGATGAACCGACAACAGGACTGCATTTTGCTGACGTCCACAAGCTGACAGAGATTTTGGAACGTTTGTCTGCCGACGGGAATACGGTGGTTGTGATTGAACATAATCTGGATGTGATCAAGACTGCAGATTATATCATTGATATCGGACCGGAAGGCGGCGATAAGGGAGGTACGGTTGTTGCCAGCGGTACTCCGGAGGAGGTTGCGAAGAACCCGGCTTCTTATACCGGCAAATATATTGATATGATGCTGAAGAAAAAATAAGAAAAAGACTTTCCATTTATTAGAAGATTGATTATAATAAGACTTGTACCACAGGCTGGCCCCTGAAATCAGCAGTATTTAAGGGGCGGCTTAGTGTATATACATTTCATTTAGGATAAATCAGTGAGGGCCGGGTGGCCTTACAGGTCGAACGGGAGAAGCCTGGCTGCCCTGAACAAAAGAGGAGAATAATAGATAATGATCAGGGAAGGAGAATTTGGATGTCAGTAGATATCGGAATAGATTTGGGAACTGCCAGTGTTCTTGTGTACGTGAATGGGAAGGGCGTTGTTTTAAAAGAACCGTCAGTTGTTGCATATGACAGGGATACGAATGAGATCAAAGCAATTGGTGAAGAAGCAAGGCTGATGCTTGGGAGAACGCCGGGGAACATTGTGGCGGTGAAACCGCTGCGTCAGGGAGTAATTTCCGATTATACAGTTACTGAGAAAATGATAAAATACTTTGTCCAGAAGTCCATCGGACGCAGGACATTTAAAAAACCGCGTATCAGCATCTGTGTGCCGAGCGGCGTGACAGAAGTGGAGAAAAAAGCAGTAGAAGAAGCAACATTTGCGGCCGGTGCAAGAGAGGTTCATCTGATTGAAGAACCCGTGGCAGCGGCAATCGGTGCGGGAATAGATATTGCAAAGCCATGCGGAAATATGATCGTGGATATCGGAGGCGGAACAACGGATGTGGCCGTGATCTCCCTGGGGGGGACTGTGGTGAATACATCACTGAAGCTTGCCGGAGATGATTTCGATGAGGCGATCGTCCGTTTTATGAGGAAGAAACATAATCTGCTGATCGGAGAACGTACAGCGGAAGACATCAAGATCAAGATCGGGACAACTTATCCGCTTGTGGAGGAAGAAGTCATCGAAGTGCGCGGAAGAAATCTCGTGACCGGGCTTCCAAAGACCGTGACCGTGACATCGTCAGAGACAGAGGAAGCGCTCAGAGAGCCGACAAATCAGATTGTGGAAGCGGTGATTGCCGTACTGGAACGCACACCGCCGGAGCTGTCCGCGGATATTCTTGACCGCGGGATTGTACTGACAGGCGGAGGTTCCATGCTCCGTGGTCTGGAAGAACTGATTGAAGAGAAAACAGGGATTAACACCATGACAGCGGAAGATCCTATGAAAGTTGTAGCGATTGGAACTGGTCAGTATGTGGAATTCATGAGTAACAGAAGAGAATTATAAATACGAAAGAAGCTGTCTCGGCGGAGACGGCTTTTTTACGACATAAGAGCTTTATGTCTGGATGTAAAGGAGCAGCAGTGGAGAAAGTTAAGGGATATGTAGATCACATAGTATTTCGGAATGAGGACAATGGATATACCGTTTTAAATCTTTCCAATGAAGACGGGGAGCTGACTTGCGTGGGAACCTTTCACTATATCAGTGAAGGAGAATTCATAGAAGTAAGCGGAGAATATATAACGCACAAGGTATATGGCAGCCAGTTTCAGGTGAAGAGCTTTGAGGTCAGGGAACCGGAGGATTTGATGTCAATTGAGCGGTATCTTGGTTCCGGCGCGGTGAAAGGCGTTGGAGTGGCTCTGGCGGCCAGAATTGTGCGGAAATTTAAAGAGGACACGTTTAGGATTATCGAAGAAGAACCGGAGCGCCTTTCGGAAGTGAAAGGGATCAGTGAAAGAAAAGCCCGTGAGATTGCCGAACAGGTAGAAGATAAAAGAGAGATGCGGGAGGCGATGATTTATCTCCAGAAATACGGAATTTCACTTGCCCTGGCAGTGAAAATTTATGACCGGTACGGACAGAAAGTGTATCGGGTTCTGGAGGAAAATCCATATCAGCTTGCGGATCATATTGAGGGAATCGGATTTAAGACAGCAGATGAAATCGCAGAAAAGATTGGCATCCATGCAGATTCTGATTTCAGGATCAGGAGCGGTATTTTCTATGCACTGCTGCAAAGTGTTGCGGACGGCCATACATATCTGCCGAAAGAAGAGCTTCTTAACAAGGCCGGGCAGATTCTGGAAGTGAAGATTACAGATATTGAGAAGTATCTGATGGATCTTTCGATGGAGAAAAAGATTATTCTGAAAGAGGATCAGGCAGGGAAAATAAGAGTCTATGCGTCTCAGTACTACTATATGGAACTGAATTCGGCAAAGATGCTGCATGATCTGAATATACATTGTGATATGGCGGAGGATGTCATTGAAAAACGGCTGCAGTCGGTGGAAAAGGACGCTGGTCTTTCTCTGGATGAAATGCAGAGAACTGCGGTAAAAGAAGCAGTAAAGAGAGGCGTTATGGTACTGACAGGAGGGCCTGGTACAGGAAAGACAACGACGATCAATGCAATGATTCATTTCTTCGAGAGTGAAGGGATGAGCATCTATCTCGCTGCGCCCACCGGGCGTGCGGCAAAGCGGATGACAGAGGCTACCGGGTGTGAGGCACAGACGATTCACCGTCTTCTGGAAGTCAGCGGAGGCCCTGAGGATCAGGAGATGAAAAACGGGTTTGTAAGGAATGAGGAAAATCCGCTGGATGTGGATGTGGTCATCATTGATGAAATGTCAATGGTGGATCTTCCTTTGATGCATGCGCTTCTGTGTGCTGTGATGCCGGGGACGAGGCTGATTCTTGTGGGGGACAGAAATCAGCTGCCGTCAGTGGGGCCTGGAAGTATCTTAAAGGATATGATTGGTTCAGAGTGTTTTTCTGTTGTGACGCTGACGAAGATCTTCCGTCAGGCAGGGGAGAGTGATATCGTTGTAAATGCGCATAAGATTAACCGGGGAGAGCCGGTGATTCTCGATAACAAGAGCCGGGATTTCTTCTTTCTGAAGAGACAGGACGCAGATACGATTATCCGTGTTGTGTTGACTCTTGTCCAGAAAAAAATGCCCAAATATGTCGATGCCTCCATGTTTGATATTCAGGTGCTGACTCCGATGCGCAAAGGCCTTCTGGGAGTAGAGCGTCTGAATCAGATTCTCCAGAAATATTTAAATCCAGAGGATCCGAAGAAAACCGAGAAAGAATATGGTGACCGTATATTCAGAGTCGGCGATAAGGTGATGCAGATAAAAAATAATTACCAGCTGGAGTGGGAAATAGCAACAAAATTCGGGCTCGTTGTGGATAAGGGAGTTGGAGTGTTCAACGGTGATATGGGAATGATTACCGAGATTAATACATATAATGAAACTCTGGAAGTGGAATTTGATGAAAAAAGAAAAGTTACTTATCCCTTTATGTTATTGGATGAGCTGGAGCTGGCATATGCTATAACGATCCATAAATCACAGGGGAGTGAATACCCGGCAGTTGTAATTCCGCTGCTTCCGGGACCGCGGCAGCTGTATCACCGCAACCTCCTTTATACAGCCGTGACAAGGGCAAAAAAATGTGTTACCATTGTAGGAAATGATGGGACATTTCAGGAGATGATCCGGAACACGAATGAACAGAACAGACATACAAGTCTTGCGGACCGGATCAGGGAATGGAATGAGTAGAAGGAACAGCCGGATGAGCCAAAAGTCTGGAGCATATGGAATACAATAAGAAGGGGATAAAAGAGTATCTTTTCCCGCACAGATGTCCGTTCTGCGGCAGAGCAGAAGAGAAGGAGATCTGTATTTACTGTGCAGAGAAAGTGGTGTATATTGAAGAGCCCCGCTGTAAGAAGTGTGGAAAACCGGTGAGAAAGGCAGAACAGGAATATTGTCATGACTGCAGCGTACATCCGCATTATTTTGAAGAAGGCAGAAGCCTTTGGATTCATAAACCGCCGGTAAACCAGTCTGTATACCAGTTTAAGTATGGCGGGAGAAGGATCTATGGGGAGTACTATGTCAGAAAGATGGCAGAAATGTATGGAAGGACAATCAAACGCTGGGGGATAGACCAGATTGTTCCGGTGCCGCTTCACCCTGGAAAGCAGAGGAAAAGAGGATATAACCAGGCCTGGATTCTTGCCTCGGGGCTGGCAGAGCTTACGGGAATTTCTGCAGATGAGACGGGGATATTGAGAGTGCGTTTTACGGTGCCGCAGAAACAATTGTCTGACAGGCAGAGAAAAAAGAACCTGAAAGGTGCATTTCAGACAGCCAAAGGCTTTAAACCAGGGAAGAATGTGCTGGTGGTAGATGACATTTATACGACAGGCTGTACGATAGATGAGGTGTCCCGGGTACTGCTTCTGGCAGGGGCTGAAAAAGTCTTCTTTTTGACTATAAGTGTTGGACAAGGATTCTAATTCTATGCTATACTAAAAAGAGTGTTTTTTAATAGCCGGAACATAGAAGTTTCGTCCGGTTCAGGCTATGGGAAGGTTTCAATTATGAGGTGGCTTTATGTTGAATGAAGAACGGGTCAGACTGATGACAAAGCTGGCTTCTTATGAAGAGAAAGAAGGAAAAGAAGACTTTCGGATCAGCGCTTACTATAGAAAAGATTATGTCGGTATCCGGACATGGCAGACATTTCTGTGGGTGACTGCAGGATATATTATGCTGATGGGGATTGCAGCGCTTGCGAATCTGGATGTTTTAATGAAACATTTAACAGTGCCTTTTGCTATCATCTGCGGAGGAAGCGTGGTTGTCGGGTACATAGTTCTTGTGATCATCTATGCAATTATTGCGCATGATCTTTACCAGAAGAAACATAATGACGCAAGAAAAAGAGTGAAAAAATACAACCGTGATTTGCTGAGGCTGATTAAGATGTATGAGAAGGAGAAAAAATAAATGAGTAATTTATTTGTTTGGAAAGAGCAGCTTAAGAATCTATATGCCAAATATTCCAGATATATAGATAAAGTGCTTCAGTTTGCACTTGCGCTGGCAGTGTTTGCTCTGATTAACAGCAATATTGGTTTTATGAAAGGTGCTGCTAACCCGCTGGTGACATTGGTTCTGGCAGTGATCTGTACTTTTCCTCCATTGACGGTTATCATTGTAGCGGCGGCTGTTCTGCTTTTACTGCACATGTTCTCCGTTTCAATGGGAGTTGCAGGCTTGATGGCAGCGCTGTTTCTTATCATGTTTATCTTTTATATCAGGTTTACTCCAAAGCAGGCAATCGTCATTCTGTTAACACCGATTGCGTTTCTTCTGAAGATTCCAGTGATTATCCCGATTGTATTTGGTCTGGTGGGAACGCCCATCTATGCTGTGCCGGTCGTGTTTGGGACGGTAGTATATTACGTTGCGGATTATGTGAAATCCAATGTCACTGTGATTACAGGGGCGGATGGAATTGTCAAACAGGTGATGGCATTTGCCCAGGGAGCATTTCAGAATAAGACGATGTGGGTGACAGCGGCAGCATTTGTAATCTGTCTTTTCGCGGTCTATTCACTGAGAAGAATGTCTATGAATAATTCCTGGAAGGTAGCGATTATTGTCGGTGCGGTGATCAATATGGTCATCATCGTTGTAGGGGATATTGCAATTGATGTGAGTGTCGCTTATGTGAATCTGATTGCAGGAAGTGCAGTGGCGGTTCTGATCGCATTTGTACTTGAGTTTTTCATATTTTCAGTAGATTATACCCGCACAGAGCATATGCAGTTTGAAGATGATGAATACTATTACTATGTCAAGGCAGTTCCAAAGATTTCGGTATCAGCGCCTGAGAAGACGGTGAAAAAAATCAATGAGCGCCAGGAGACTACTGTGATTGATTCAAAGGATATAAAAAGGGAAGGCTATGAGTCCGGAAGAAAGCAGGAACGGCGTTCAAATGACAGGAAAAAAGAGCCGGAAATCCATGACAGATATGGGGATGGCAGCAAGTTTGGCGGATTTGATGATCCGATCAGCAGAACCGATGAAATACTGCTTGCACAGAGCCTGAAGGAAGAACTGGAGATCCATGATATTGTCCAGAAGGAACTGAACGGAGAAAAATAAAAAGATACAATAAGGGGATAACAAAAGAGGAGGAGGTGACAACATGGGAGAGACTGTCAGGCAATTTTTAACAAACCGCCTGCCTAATATTTACTGGCCAAGGGTTGAGCTGGTTGATATTATTGAAATTATTATCGTATCATTTCTCGTCTATAAGATGATGGTATGGATTAAGAATACGAAGGCGTGGATGCTTTTAAAGGGGATTCTTGTACTGGGAGCTGCGATTGTTCTTGCTTTTATACTGCGGATGCACACGATACTCTGGCTTGCAAAGAACGGTACAGCGGTACTTGCAACCGCCATTGTTGTCGTATTCCAGCCAGAGTTGAGACGAGGGATTGAGAAGCTTGGAGAGAGAAGCTATCTGAGTGCTGTAGTTCCTGCGAGCCTTGGCAGGGAGAAGAATGAAGTGCGTTTCAGCGAAGAGACTGTAGAAGAGATTGTAAAAGCCTGTTTTGAGATGGGGAAAGTGAAGACAGGCGCGCTTATCGTTGTTGAGCAGGCGATACAGCTGACTGAATACGAGAGCACTGGAATCCAGATGGATTGTATTTTATCCAGTCAGGTACTGATTAACATATTTGAACACAATACACCGTTGCATGACGGCGCGATTATTGTGAGGGGAGACCGTATTGTATCCGCCACATGTTATCTGCCTCTGTCTGATAACATGATGCTGAGCAAAGACCTGGGGACAAGACACCGGGCAGCAGTGGGAATGAGTGAGGTGAGTGACGCTCTTATCATCGTTGTCTCAGAGGAGACGGGATATGTGTCTGCTGCGCATGCCGGAGAACTGGTTCGTAACGTTACGCCGAAATATCTGACAGAACAGCTGAACCGTATACAGAAAAAATCTACAGAGAAGAGCAGCCTGAGCTCCAGAATATCATCATTATGGAAAGGAAGGCCGAAGAATGAAGAAAACGCTGACAAATAATATTGGACTGAAAATCATGTCTATTCTCTTCGCGATACTCTTGTGGCTTTTTGTAGTGAATATTGATGATCCTGTGACGACAAAGGTATACAGAAATATTGCGGTTTCGGTAGCACATGACGAAATTATTATAAACAGAGGCCAGACTTATTCTTTTGTGAATAATGTGAATACAGTCAGTGTGACTGTGAGAGCCAAGAGGTCTGTCCTGGATGATATCCAGGCGGAAGATATTAAGGCAGTTGCGGATGTAAGGGAAATTCAGCTGAAATCACTGATTCCGGTAACAATCACGATTCCCAAATATGAAGGGGATTATGAGGATGTATCAGTGAGCCCGAAAAATATTGAAATTCTGCTGGCTAACAGTACGACAAGGAAGTTCCCTGTTGCAGTTACCACAGTGGGATCTCTGCGCGATGGTTACGCGCTTGGAGAAACTGTTGCAGATCCTCAGAGAGTCGAGATCACCGGACCGGATTCTACAATCAACAGGATTGAACGTGCGGTTGCCAAAGTGGATATCTCCGGATTGTCTGAAGATGCAACGCTTCCGGCAGAACTGATTCTCTATGATGAGCAGAATAATGTGATTGATCAGAAGATGCTTTCTACAAATATCGGAAATAAAGATGTATCTGTATCCGTTCATCTTCTGAATACAAAGACAGTGCCTCTGGAATTCAGGACGTCAGGCATTACCCCGGCAGACGGATATGTATTCTCGGGAATTACGACAGAGCCGCAGTCGATTCAGATCGTTGGTACGAAAGAAGATCTGGAAGATCTGGATAAAATAGAGATGCCGGTATCGGCACTGGTACTCGATGACGTGAGTGAGAAAACAGATATTGTGGTGGACATTACCCCGTATCTGCCGGCAGATGTAACACTGGCAGACCCACAGGCAAGCAATGTGGCTGTCACGGTAGCTGTTGAGAAGGCCGGAACAAAAACAATTGAAATCCCAATCAAGTCGATTTCCGTGAATAACCTTGCAGAGAATCTGAAGATAGATTATGGAACCACACAGACAGTAGAACTGCATTTCCGTGGGACGGAAGAAGCGCTGAATGGTCTTGGATCCATTGCGCCGTCCATAGAACTGAATAACTATAAACAGGAAGGAAGTTACGATGTGCCTGTGCAGGTTGTCAATCTTCCGGCTGGATGTACCATGGAGGAAGTAGCTGTAGTCCATATTACGTTAGAAAAAAAATAGTAGATACGGAGGTTGATGTTATGGTAAAGCAAAAAGTAGTGATTTGTAATCCGACCGGGCTGCACTTGAGGCCTGCCGGAATGTTTTGTAAGACTGCAATGGAATTTGAATGTAAGATTACCTTTCAGTGCAGAAATACAACCGCGAATGCCAAGAGTGTGCTGAGTGTACTGGGGGCATGCGTGAAAGAAGGAGATACCATTGAGATCATGTGTGAAGGCGAAGGAGAGCAGGAAGCACTGAAACGTATGGTTGAAGTCGTAGAGAGTGGATTAGACTTAGAGTAAGAATCGTAGATACCCCGGGTATCCGTGAACTGTCCGGATATCCGGGGCATCGTGTTTTTATTGGGAAATTGAAATCAGGAGGCAGAAGATGGAATCAACGATCAATGTATTGGAATATCTGGAAACTTCAGCGGAGAAATATCCCGGCAGATCAGCGGTGGCTGATCCTGAAAAAGGGTATACTTACAGGGAACTCAAAGAGTACGCCAGAAGGGCGGGAACTGTGATTGCGGATCATACAGAGCCTGGAAAGCCTGTTCCGGTATTTGCAGAGAAAAGTACAGATGCACTTGCGGCATTTCTGGGGATTGTCTATGCGGGATGTTTTTATTCCATGGTGGAGCCGAAACAGCCGCCGGCCAGAATCCGTCAGATGTTGGAAGTGCTTGCCCCGGACGTACTGGTCGCCGATGAGAGATTTCAAAAGGAACTGGAAAGTGTGGGATATTCCGGGAAGGTACTGTGGTATCAGGAACTTTTTGGACAAGATGCAGACGAAGAGAAACTCAAAAATATACGGTCCGGGCATATTGATACGAATCCGCTGTATGTGAATTTTACATCAGGGTCTACCGGAATTCCCAAAGGAGTCGTTGTGAGCCACCGGTCAGTCATTGATTTTATTGGGCATTTCACAGTACTCTTTGGAATTACGCAAGAGGATGTGATTGGCAATCAGGCACCTTTTGATTTTGATGTATCAGTAAAAGATATCTACTCGGCATTAAAGACTGGTGCTGCCATCCAGATCATTCCTAAGAAATATTTTTCGTTCCCAACAAAACTGCTGGATTACCTGTGTGACAGGGAAGTGACAACGCTGATCTGGGCGGTATCTGCACTGTGCATCATTACGGCATTGAAAGCTTTTGACTACAGGGTGCCAAAGAACATAAAGAAAGTGATTTTCAGCGGTGAAGTGATGCCTGTAAAACATCTGAACCTTTGGAGAGAACATCTGCCGGATGCATTGTATGCCAATGTATACGGTCCAACAGAGATCACCTGCAACTGTACTTATTATATTGTTGACAGGGAATTTAAACAGGAAGAGGTACTTCCGGCAGGGGTACCGTTTCCAAATGAAAAGGTATTTCTTCTGGATGAGGAGAATAAAGCAGTGGAAAAACCATTCACAGAGGGGGAAATCTGTGTGTCCGGGACCGCGTTGTCGCTTGGATATTATCGGAATCCGGAACAGACCAGGCAGGCTTTTGTACAGAATCCGCTGAACAGCCATTATATGGAAATGATATACAGAACCGGAGACCTTGGATATTATGACGAAGAGGGGCTTTTGTATTTCAGGGGCAGAAAGGACTTTCAGATCAAACATATGGGACACCGGATTGAGCTGGGAGAAATTGAGACTGCGATGAACCGCATTGACGGTATTGCCAGGTCATGCTGCCTTTATGATGATAAGAAAAATAAGATTTATGCTTTTTACAAAGGTAACCTTGAGAAACGGGCTGTTGTGAAGGAGCTGGGAGCAAGCCTGCCAGGGTTTATGGTTCCGAATGTATTTTGTCAGGTAGAAAACATGCCGCTCACAGATCATGGAAAGATTGACCGCAAAGCTTTGCGCCGTGAGTATATGGAGGAGAAAAAATGAACAGGGAAACAATGCTGCGAATAAAAAAAGAAATACAGACACCCGCATATGTCTTTGATCTGGATGAGTTATCCGCACGTTTCGAAAAAGTAAGAACGGGTGTTGGAAAACGGGCACATCTGTGCTATGCGATGAAGGCCAATCCATTTCTCGTTCAGGCGATGGATGGATATGCAGAGCGCTTTGAAGTGTGTTCTCCCGGTGAGTTCAGAATCTGTGAGCGCAGCCGGATTCCGATGGAGAAAATTGTTGTATCGGGAGTAAATAAAGAAGAAGCAGAAATATTCCGTATCATAAAGGACTATAAAGGAAACGGAATTTTTACAATAGAGTCTGCGGGACAGCTGGAACTTCTTGCATCCTGCGCAGAGAGAGCAGGGCATAAGATCAAGGTGCTTTTGAGGATTTCAAGCGGAAACCAGTTCGGGGTAGATGAAGAAGAGGCCTGCCGGATGATTGAGAGGCGCAGTTCCTATGAGTGGCTTGAATTTATGGGTCTTCAGTACTATTCTGGTACGCAGAAGAAAAAATTGCCGAAGATAGAAAAGGAAATCAGATATCTGGATGATTTGCTGGAGAAGATGAAAAATGACTATCAGTACGAGGCACGGGAACTGGAGTATGGTCCGGGATTCTATATCCCCTATTTTATGAATGAAGAGTGCGACGAGGAAGGAATGCTTGCAGAGTTTGCAGGTATTCTTGAAGGCATGAAGTTCCAGGGGGAAATTACGTTGGAGATGGGCAGATTTCTTGCTGCAATGTGCGGATATTACTTTACATCAGTCGTAGATCAGAAAGAGACAAAGGGAGAGAATTTCTGTATCGTAGACGGCGGGATCAACCATGTAAACTATTATGGGCAGATGATGGCAATGAAGATTCCCCATATACAGCATTTAAAGGAAGAGACAGAGAAACCGGGTGAAAAAAGTCTCTTTAATGTCTGCGGTTCTTTGTGTACCGCAGGGGATGTCCTGGTGAAGCAGCTGCCGTTGCAAAATCTGGAGGTTAATGATATATTAGTGTTTGAACGTCTGGGTGCATATTCTGTAACAGAAGGAATCTACTTGTTCCTGAGCAGGGATCTGCCGCGGGTAATGTTCCATTCCCGGGAGAAGGGGATTGTAACTGTCAGAGAGTCCATGACGACTGATCAATGGAATTCACTATAAAGGAGAGTATAAGATGGAAAACGAAATCAGAGAAAAAATTATGGAAATATTATCAGATATCAAACCGGGGCCGGATTATGAATCCTGCACGTCGCTGATTGATGATGAGGAACTGGATTCTTTTGCAATTATTTCGCTTGTGGGAGAATTGAGCGATGAATTTGAGATTGATATTACATTGCCGGAGATTGTACCGGATAATTTTAATTCTGTGGATGCGATGGTTTCAATGGTGTCAAGACTGCAGAACGAGGACTAACCGGAGGTAGAATATGTCGTTAGTATCGATGGAGTTTCTTGTGTTTGTGTGTATGGCAGCGGCCGTATATTATATGATTCCCAGGAAACACCAGTGGATCAGCCTTTTGGTATTCAGCTATATTTACTATGCATCTTCCGGGATAAAAGTTGTTTTTTTTCTGCTGTATACGACGGTGACAACGTATCTTGCAGGAATCTGGCTTTGGAATGCAGAAAATTCAGAAGCTTCAAAGGCAGATAAAAAAAGGAAGAAACGAAGGATATTGATTTTTACGTTAGTATTGAATTTCGGGATGCTTGCTGTTTTAAAGTATACGAATTTTGTGATCGAAAATATCAATGCCATATTCGGAGGGGGGATTACGTTCCAGAAGCTGATTCTGCCGCTTGGAATTTCCTTCTACACATTTCAGTCGATGGGGTACATCATTGATTTGTACTGGGGGAAACATGAACCGGAAAGGAATCCTTTTCGGTTCGCGCTCTTTGTGTCGTTTTTTCCGCAGCTTTTGCAGGGGCCGATTGGGAGATTCGGGAAACTTGCCAATCAGCTGTATGCCGGACATTCTTTTGAATTGCAGCGGATTCAGAGAGCCTTGCAGCTGATATTGTGGGGGTACTTTAAGAAAATGGTGCTTGCTGACAGGGCAGCGGTCGTTGTAAATGAGGTGTTTTTAAATTCTCAGAAATACACAGGAGCCGCAATTCTGGCTGCAGTTCTCTGCTATTCCATTCAGCTTTATGCGGACTTTTCGGGTGGGATTGATGTCGTACGGGGAGTTGCCGCAATTTTTGGGATAGAGCTGGATCAAAACTTCCGACAGCCGTATTTTGCAGTGTCGATTACTGATTTCTGGCACCGGTGGCACATCACACTCGGAACATGGATGAAAGATTATATTTTCTATCCGCTGTCACTTTCGAAGGGAATGACAAAATTCGGAAAGAGCGCAAAAAAAGTGCTCGGTAAAAAGATGGGCAGAGTGATGCCGGTGGCAGCTGCCAATATCGTTGTATTCCTCGTTGTCGGCGTCTGGCACGGGGCAGCATGGAAGTACATAGTATATGGACTTTACAATGGCCTCATTATTGCGGTAAGCGGGATACTGGCTCCGTACTACGGGAAATGGTTTCAGGTGTTCCATATCAATCCAAAATCCAAAGCCTGGCACGTGGTAAAGATTGTCCGGACATTTATACTTGTCAATATCAGCTGGTATTTTGATATGGGGGTAAACTTGAGGACCGCCTTTGTGATGATGAAAAATACAGTTACAGGTTTTTCAGTATCCTCTGTTACGGATGGATCGCTTCTGACACTTGGACTTGACCGTGGGGATTTTCTGATTCTGGCAGCGGGATGTCTTGTCGTATTTATCATAAGCCTGCTGAAAGAGAATAAGATACAGGTACGGGAATCTCTGGAGAAAAAACCGTTGGTAATCCGTTTTGCGGTCTATGGAATGCTGATTCTGGCTTTGCCGTTTTTAGGCTATCTTACAGCAGGGGGAGGAGGATTCATCTATGCACAATTCTAAGAGATGGATAAGAGCAGTGGTATTTCTCCTGCTGATTGCCGTATTTGGTGAATGTATGAAGTTTGCTTTGATTCCTCCGGGATACATGAGACAGGATATGCATAATATCAGGGAAAATAAGTATGATGATATTTTTGTAGGGACATCCCATGGCTTTGCAGGCATCTCACCGGAAGAAGTCGACCGCGTGACAGGAAGGAAGAGTACCAATCTCTGTCTTCCGAATGAATTTCCGATTGACAGTTATTATCTGGTCAGGGAAGCATGCAGATATAACAAACCAAAGCGTGTGATCTATGAACTGGATCCAGGATATTGGGTTGTGGATGTTAATAAGGGAAAGGAAGAAGTGTTTATCTATAATGAATTTCCTTCCTCCGTGTTAAAGTTACAGTATGCTGCAGAAAAATTTGGAAAACTGGATTTCAGGTACACACTGTTCCCGTGGCTTTTTTACCGCCAGCAGATAAGCCAGATACCGGAAAATCTGAAAATGAAATTATCAAAGCAATACAGAGAGTACGATCCGGCAGTTACCTATTCGGAGGTACAGTATTATAAAAGCGAAGGATTTCTTTATCATAACCGGGTGGAGGAATCAAAAGGAGATCTGAACATTGTATTGTGGAAGGAAGAGAAAATAAAAAAAGAGAGAAAAGATTATTTTGAAAAAATGGCTGCCTTCTGTAAAAAGGAGGGGATTGAGCTGATTGCGGTGACGCTTCCGGTTCCCCAGGATACACTGGATGCATATCCAAAGGTATATCAGCAGTCACATGAATATTACTCTCAGCTTTTGAAAGAACATGGCATTACATATTATGATTTTAACTATATAGATGAGGAAGGAATTGACAGGAGTCTGGAGAATTATTATGATTATGACGGTCATATGTATGGAGATTATGCAGAGAAGTTTAGTTCCGTGCTTGGAAAATATTTAAAATAAAGTAAGTGCCGCTTCACAGTAAATGGATGTGAAGCGGCATTTTTTAATCTTTTTTAGGGTAAAACAGAAGGCCTGCCATCGTTGGGACACATACAATGATCGGATAAGCATACCGTATCGCAATCAGAGGCCCCAGAAGGTTCGTTCCCCAGAATCCGAAGATGAGCAGCAGAGGAATCATTTCTTTGTATCTCTTTTTATATAACAGGAGTGATCCCACAAAAATCATCATCCAGAATGGAAATGCCTGGTTTAAGATGAAAGAAATCACGGGGATTTTTTCATGTGACAGGTCGATGGAGACAGACCTCAGGTAACTTTCATAACCCGGCAAAAGTGAATGCCGTTCAATATCCAGAATGTTGTTTTTGTGTTCCATGTACGCCCCGTCAAAGAGAATGAAATGAATCCAGTAAGGTGTCTGGTCCGGATAAAAATAACCATAACTTCCATATAAGAAGGAATCGATATAAATCTGAGGATTGATGATTCCAATCTGAGCCCAGGCTTTGAAGAAGGAAACCGGATCTTTTTTAAACTGTTTGTCGTTAAATCCTTCTTTGACAGGATCGGAGGTAGCTGCAATGTATCCTTTCAGATATTTCGCAGGAATGTATTTGTAGACAGTTTCTTTTGTCTGTTCGTCGATGGAACCCGGGTTGTAATAGAAGACCCTTGCAATCTGCTGGATTGGTACGCTCAGCGCCTCCCGTGAATTGGGTTCTTTTATATCAAGAGCAGAAGACACCGGACCGGTGAGTACTTTTACAATGATGACCGGAATCAGCGAAAAAATCAGAAATTGTTTCCGGTAATTTTTAAGGCCGATGATCATGAACGGAATGCAGAGCAGGAATACATAAATTCCCTGATTCCGGAACAGGCATGTCAGGATTGCGGTTATGATAAAAAGAATGATTTTCTTTCTGGAGCTGAAGAATTCTTCCGGGTGGATGACAATATCGATCATGCGGAGAAAGAGCAGAAGGAAGAAACCTCCAAACATGGTATCCTTTGTTGTAGTAAATACCCAGACCTGGCTGATCGGGTTCACTGCCAGAAAGAGCAGTGAGACAAGCTGCACCGGAGAAGGAACTTTGTATTTCTTCATCGTATCAATGGCATAAGCAAATACAGCGGCCATAAACAATGCCTGTATGACAGAATAAAGCACAAGTCCGTTATTGTAGTCGCCGGTGACTGCATGTCCGATGTAAAAACAGCCATCCAGAATCAAGGTATGGATTACCGGGTGATGCGCATCCAGTCTGTGATCTGAGAATAACTGCCATACCTGCGGACCGGCATCGTAGGAATAGATCCCGGGAAATACTGCCAGAAATGCAGGAATCCATAAAATAAGAATCAAAACCATCAGAATCCTGAAGGAGTGTCTGTGGTGAAACAGACGGTCTGTCAGGGCGGTCATGCGTGAATATTTTATAAAATGAATGATTTTAGGGAAAAAATAAATCACCATTGTGATGCAGGCAGTAAGAACGCATGTCAATGCCAGTATACCGAGATATATCATGACGTAGGTATAATTAAACATCTGTGTGGCTACAAATTCGGACCCTATGCAGATGCAGCAGGCGAAAATGAATCCTGCGGACAGTGCACAGAGAACCTGCCGCCGGTTCGCGTGGCCCATGACCCAGTAAAATAATGCGGTAAAAGCGGCCAGATATATGAGTGCTGAAAAACTGTTGGATTTGATCAGTGAATTATAGGCAATAATATGAGTGAAAGAAAGATAATACATACAAAAGCATGCCAGCAGGAAAGAAATAAGTTTCTTATGTTTTGTTAAAAATTGATTCATTTTAATACAACCTTTCTGTCTGTCCAGCCAGCTGAAAATGAGATGTTCAGCTGAATTCTGGCTGAAATGTTTAGTATAAAGATTATAGTATCATAGGGCAAGAGCCGTTGGCAAGAAAAAAATGGGTTCCTTTTGACGGATAATCATGGTAGAATAACCTTGCGGGAGATGCCGGTGCATCTGGCAGAGAAATACTTTTGCAGCGGCTCTTTAAAGCGGTGCAGAATATTTGGCGCATCCGCCTGACTATGAAAGTAAACACTAGAATTAAGGGAGACATTATTAACATGAGTAAAATAGCAGTTTTAATTCCATGCTATAACGAGAGCGTAACAATTGAAAAAGTAATCAAAGATTACAGGGAACAGCTGCCAGAAGCAGATATCTATGTCTACGATAATAATTCATCAGATCATACAGATGAAATTGCAAGGAATGCAGGAGCAATTGTGAGGTATGAATACCGGCAGGGAAAGGGAAATGTTATCCGCAGCATGTTCCGGGATATAGAAGCTGACTGTTACCTGATGATCGACGGGGATGATACGTATCCTGCGGAGAATGCCAGGGCGATGGTTGATCTGGTCTTAAACAAAGGCGTGGATATGGTGATTGGGGACAGGCTTTCTTCCACATATTTTACGGAGAATAAACGGCCCTTTCACAATACCGGTAACCGTATGGTGAGATTTCTGATTAATAAACTGTTCCGTAATAATATCCGGGACATTATGACCGGCTATCGGGCGTTCAGCAGAATATTCGTTAAATCATTCCCTGTATTGTCAAAAGGGTTTGAAATAGAGACAGAGATGTCCATACATGCGTTGGACAAGAACTTTCTTCTGGAGGAAGTTCCGGTAACTTACCGTGACAGGCCTGCCGGAAGCGAATCAAAATTAAATACCGTTTCAGATGGAATGAAAGTATTGAAAACTATTGCGCTTTTATTCCGGGACTACAAACCGTTTGCGTTCTTTACTACAATTTCAGTGATATTATGGCTGATTGCATTCGGATTTTTCCTTCCGGTATTTATCGAATATCTTCATACCGGACTGGTGGAAAGATTCCCCACATTGATTGTGGCCGGAGTTGTTGCAATGATTGGTACACTGACCTGGATCTGCGGAATTATTCTGGATGTTATTACGAAAAAGCACAGGCAGCTGTATGAAATTATGCTGAATCAGATCCAGCAGATGAAAGAAGAGAAGTAAAGGAGCAGAGGCTGTGAAGAAAGAAAGATTGTTTTACCTTGATTTTATCAGGGCAATTGCGACTGTTGCGATCGTACTGACGCATTTCAATGCCATCTATCTCTATCAGGGGATTCCGGAGAGGGCAGTTCTTACACTGACTGTCAGCAATATTTATATTGGAGACTGGGGAGTTTCGCTCTTTTTTATTATATCCGGAGCATCTCTGATGTATGTGTATGAAGAAAAATGCGAACTGAAAAGTTTCTATAAGAAAAGGTTTTTCTCCATTTATCCGATGTTTTGGATTGCGTATGCTGTCGCGTTCTTATACCGTTTCTACCAATATAAAGGTGTGAATAACGGAGCGCCAAAAATCAGCATGCTTCTGACAGTGATTGGATTTGACGGGTATTTATCGGAGATATTTCCCTCATTTTATATTCTGGGAGAGTGGTTTTTAGGATGTATCATCCTTGTATATCTTTTATTTCCTTTCCTGAGGAAAATGGTGAATGAACATCCGAAGGTGCTTCTTTTGGTGACGGCAGCTGTTTATGTATGCATTCTCCTGTTTTATGATCTGCCGCTTCTGCAGTCCAAGTTTGTATTTACGAGAGTGCCGGAGATCCTGATGGGGATGTATTTTGTAAAATATATTAAGAAAGTAAGGTGGCCGGCGGCGCTTGCGGCACTGGTGGTACTGATTGCCAACTGGCTGATAAAGCCTTCATGGAGCCAGACACTGCAGACAACTTATGTAGGAATCGCAACGTTCCTTTTGCTGGTTTTCCTTTCTTATTTTGTGAAATTCAAATGTATTGAAAAACCATGCAGCCTTGTAAGCAAATATTCTTATGCAGTTTTTCTTGTACATCATGTCATTATTTATGATATGATGGGGACGTTCAATCTGATGGAATTGAAAACGATTGAGAATTATATTCTCTTCCTCGCTGTCAGCGGAGTGATTGGACTGTTTGCGTACCTGCTGCACTGCCTGCATAAATGTGTGATGGCTTTTGTGACAGAATGTTTTGCAAAGTAAGTAATATAGATAATAAAAGGTATGTTATAAATAATGATTAAGGAGGAGACATTAGTGAAGAATATTTTAATTACGGGCTGTAACGGTCAGCTTGGAAGAGCATTAAATGACCTGTACGGCGGGGACAGTGAAGTTAAATTAGTGAACACCGATGTGTCAGATCTCGATATAACGAATCTTGACATGGTGCTTGAGAAAGTAAAAGAATCCAAACCGGATGTGATCATTAACTGTGCGGCATATACGGCAGTAGATAAATGTGAAGAGGAAGAAGAAAAGGCATATCAGATCAATGCCATCGGTGCCAGGAATCTGAGTATTGCGGCAAAACAGGAAGATGCAGTGATGGTTCACATTTCTACAGATTATGTTTTTGACGGGGAAAAGGGAAGCGCATACACAGAGACAGAAGAAGTAAATCCACAGTCTGCCTATGGAAGAACAAAATGGGCCGGTGAGAAGTTTGTGATGGAAAACACAGAGAAATATATCATTCTCAGGACTGCATGGCTGTTCGGAGACGGCAAAAACTTCGTCAAGACAATGCTTGGCCTTTCTGAGACGCAGGATGAGATTACGGTCGTTGATGATCAGTTTGGTTCTCCGACAAGTGCGAAAGAACTTGCGAAAGCGATCAGGGTGATACTGGATACGGGAAAATATGGAATTTATCATGCGACCTGTGAGGGTGTCTGCAACTGGTATGAGTTTGCGAAAGAAATATTCAGGCTTGCGGGGAAAGAGACAAAAGTAATCCCGGTCACATCAAAAGAATATGTTCAGAAAGCAAAGAGACCGCCGTATTCGGTATTGGAAAATAAAAATATGAAAGAAAGCACAGGGTATGTTATGAGCAGCTGGCAGGATGCAGTGAAAGAGTACATGACAGAGAACAATTATAGAAAGAACACTGCCGGTGGCAGAAAGAAAGTGCTCGTGACAGGGGCGAATGGTTATATTGGGAGACATGTTGTAAAAGAACTTCTGGATATGGGGCATGAAGTGATCGCGGCTGATTTCAAGTCAGATGGCATCGATGAAAGAGCGGTATTTACAGATACACCGATATTCAGCCAGGATGAAGATATCTATGACCAGCTTGGCAGGCCGGATGTATGTATTCATATGGCATGGAGAAATGGATTTATCCACAATGCGGACAGCCACCTGACAGACCTTCCGGACCATTATCTGTTCATCAAACATATGATTGAAGGCGGGCTGCCGGAGCTTGCTGTCATGGGAACCATGCATGAAGTCGGATACTGGGAAGGTGCAATCACAGAAGATACGCCGACGAATCCGACATCTCTTTACGGGATTGCCAAAAACGCCCTGCGTCAGATGACATTTCTGCTGGCATCGAATAAAGATGTGGTAGTTCAGTGGCTGAGAGCTTATTATATTATTGGTGATGACCTGAAAAATAATTCTGTATTTTCTAGAATTGTGAAATCAGAAAAAGAAGGACAGCCAACGTTCCCATTTACAACAGGAAAGAATAAATTTGATTTTATACATGTGGATGAACTGGCCAGAGAGATTGCAGCGGCGTCGACACAGACAGAAATTAAAGGGGTAATTAACTGCTGTACAGGAGAACCTAAATCACTGGCAGATAAAGTGGAAGAGTTTATCAGTGAGAATGGATTTAAGATCCGTCCGGAATATGGTGCATATCCTGACCGTCCATATGATTCTCCGGGAGTATGGGGAGATCCTTCAAAGATCAGGCAGATTATGAAGAATCTGGAAAAATAGAACAGTGGTCTGAACAGAGCAGGCAGACTTGAATGTTGAATGCTAAAATGATATAATAAATAAGTTAAACTGAATACTAAGGTGGAGGAAATTATACATGAGAACTTATCTGGTTACTGGGGGAGCCGGTTTTATCGGGTCCAATTATATTCATTATATGTTTAAAAAATACGGAGATGAAATCTTTATCATCAATGTGGACAAACTGACATATGCAGGTAATCTTGAGAATTTAAAAGGGGTAGAAAACAGAGAAAATTATAAGTTTATCAGGGCTGATATCTGTGATTCGGATGCGATTTCAAAAATCTTTGATGAGCATGAGATCGACAGGGTGGTGCATTTCGCGGCAGAAAGCCATGTGGACAGAAGTATCAGGAACCCGGAAGTGTTTGTAAAGACGAACGTACTCGGGACGCTGGTGATGCTCAATGCTGCCAAGGCGGCATGGGAACTTCCGGACGGAACATTTAAAGAAGGAAAGAAATTCCTTCATGTGTCGACGGATGAAGTATACGGTTCACTGGAGGAAGAAGGAGAATTCTTCTATGAGACGACTCCTTACGATCCGCACAGTCCATATTCAGCGAGCAAAGCATCCTCAGATATGCTGGTGAAATCCTATATGGACACCTACAAATTCCCTGCAAATATTACAAATTGCAGCAATAATTATGGTCCGTTCCAGTTCCCGGAAAAACTGATTCCGCTGATCATCAACAATGCGCTTCAGGGAAAACAGCTGCCGGTATACGGTGACGGCAAGAATGTCAGAGACTGGCTGTATGTAGAAGACCATGCAAAAGGAATTGACATGGTACAGGAAAAAGGCCGGCTTTTTGAGACATATAATATCGGCGGACATAACGAGAAGCAGAACATCGAGATCATTCACATTATTCTTGATACTCTTCAGGAAATGCTTCCTGAGGGAGATCCAAGAAAAGAACTGGTGAGTGAGAAATTAATCACTTATGTAGAAGACCGCAAAGGCCATGACAGACGTTATGCCATCGCACCGGACAAAATCAAAGAAGAGGTAGGCTGGTATCCGGAGACGAAATTCGAAGACGGAATCAGACTCACAATTAAATGGTTCTTTGAGAATGAAGAGTGGATGAAAAACGTAACAAGCGGTGATTACCAGAAGTATTATGCTGAAATGTATAAATAAGGCAAAATGGGCAGTATCCAATGATACTGCTGATTTGCGTTAAGTGCATGGAAGCGGGTGAGGCGCCTGACAGAGATCAATCAGGCAGTGATAATGAAAGGTAGAGACAAGAATGGGAAAAATTAAAGTGACAACATGTGACATCGAGGGACTGAAAGTTATTGAACCGGCAGTGTTCTACGATGAGCGCGGATATTTTATGGAGACATATAATTACAATGATTTCAAAGAGGCTGGAATTGACCAGGAATTTGTTCAGGATAATCAGTCCAGCTCCAAGAAGGGAGTTCTCCGCGGACTGCATTTTCAGATCAATTATCCTCAGGATAAGCTTGTAAGGGTGGTAAGCGGGGAAGTATATGATGTTGCGGTCGATCTGCGGAAGGATTCTGATACTTACGGAAAATGGTACGGAGTGCTTTTATCTGCGGATAATAAAAAACAGTTTTTTATACCGAAGAATTTTGCCCATGGATTCCTGGTTCTCTCAGAATCAGCGGAATTTGCATATAAATGTACTGATTTTTATCATCCGAATGATGAAGGCGGTATTGCATGGAATGATCCTGAAATCGGGGTAGAGTGGCCGATTCCGGAAGGCATGGAACTGGTTATTTCAGAGAAGGATCAGAAATGGACAGGAATAAAGGAGCTTGACCGTTAAGCGGCGGCCAGGAGGGAAGATTGTGTCAACTTATATACAAAATTTTTTACGCTACAGAGAACTGCTGAAAGAACTGGTGAACCGGGATATCAAAACAAAATACAGGCGGTCATTTCTGGGGATTCTATGGTCCGTATTAAATCCGCTGGGAATGATGATCATTATGACAATTGTCTTTTCGCATGTATTCCGGCAGAATATTGAGAACTTTCCGGTCTATCTCATGTGTGGGCAGGTAATTTTCAATTTCTATAATGAAGCAAGTTCGATGGCAATGAGTTCTATTCTCGGCAATGCGTCTTTGATTAAGAAGGTGTATGTTCCGAAGTACCTGTTCCCTACAGCGAAAGTCTGCTCCAGTTTTGTGAATCTGCTGACTTCATTTATTGCACTTACGATCGTAGTGCTTGCGACAAGAACACCGTTATCCTGGACAATTATACTGGTTGTGTTCCCGATACTGTACGTGTTCCTGTTCTCCATTGGAATGGGTCTGCTTCTGTCAGCACTTGTTGTATCATTCAGAGACATGATTCATCTGTACGGAGTTATTTTGACGGGCTGGATGTATCTGACACCTATTTTTTATCCGATGGAGATTCTCCCGGAACCGGTACGGCAGCTGATTAAATTAAATCCTCTGGCCAGTATTATTGAGATGTTCAGAGGAGTTCTGATGAATGGAATGGTTCCGGATCTGATGCTGCATCTGCGGTGCATCATTCCATGTATACTGGCACTTGGGATCGGGCTTTGGGTATTTTATAAACAGCAGGATAGCTTTATCCTTAAGATATAGGAGGCAGTATGGGACAGGAACCGATGATCGAAGTTAAGGATGTATCCTTGATGTTTCGGCTATATAGAGAGAATGTAGATAATTTAAAAGAGTTTTTTATTAAAAAGGTAAAGCGTGAAATTGGGTATGATGAGCTTTGGGCTTTGAAAAACATTAATTTCACAATCAACCGGGGTGAGGCAGTCGGATTGATCGGAAGAAATGGTTCCGGCAAAAGTACACTTTTAAAGACTGTCGCCGGAGTTTTGAAACCCACGAAAGGAACGGTGAGGGTTCATGGAACGGTGGCGCCGATGATCGAGCTCGGGGCCGGGTTTGATATGGATCTGACAGCAAGGGAGAATATTTTCCTGAATGGGGCGATTCTTGGATATAACAAAGACCTTCTGAAAGAGAATGTCGGTAAGATTATAGAATTCTCAGAACTTGGAGAGTTTATCGATGTGCCGATTAAAAACTTTTCATCAGGAATGTTTGCCAGACTGGGATTCGCCATTGCGACCATTGAGACGCCGGATATTCTCATCGTAGATGAGATTCTCTCGGTTGGGGATTACCAGTTCCAGCAGAAATGTCAGCGGAGAATTGAGGAAATGCTTCAAAACGGAACAACGCTTCTGTTTGTGTCACACAGTATGGAACAGGTGAAAGAGATATGCCACAGGGCGATCTTACTGAACCATGGAGATATGCTGATGGATGATGTTGTAGACGCTGTCAGCGAGAGATATGCAGGGTTGTAGGAGACGTAAAGAGGAGAAGTATAAGAAGGGAGAATTTGATGAAGAAATGCAAAAGAGTTTTGGCACTGATTCTTGCAGTGATGCTCTGCTGTTCTACCAGTATCCAGGTTCTGGCAGAAGATGCAGTCACCGGTGATTATCCGGCGGTCAGTGATCAGTCTCAAAATGGACAGGAAGAAGGTACCACTGGCAATGAAGAAAATGTACCAGTGGCAGACGAACAAAATCCGGAGACAAATGAGACGCCGGATGCAGATGTGAACTCAGGTACCGGAGAAACACCGGAGGTGACAGGAAATCCGCAGGAGAATGTGAATTCTGAAGACAATGCCGTACCAGAGTCTGGGGAGGCTGCAACTGAAAAAGAAGCAGGCCAGGTACAGGCGGTCATTGATTATGCATATGTGGCTTCCAGCCAGGTGGCAATCAATGGCGAACAGAATGTAGTCATCAGTCTGATGGATAAAAACCTTGACATTGCGTCGGCGGTTCTGGAATTCCAGAAGGAAGACGGACAAAGTCTTGAGACCGGTATGGTACAGGCAGTAAGCGGCGCAATTCTGTTCAAACCTGTTACGGATGGCCTGGGAGTTTATACAGCGAAAAAGCTCACCTATACTGCAGGAGATACCGTGTATACCGTGGATCTTGTGGCGGAGGGTGTGGAAGCATCCTATGAGGTGAAAGAACAGGTCGATGAAGAAAATGAGACTGGTGAGAGTGCAGATTCAGAACCTGCCCTGGAAGATGAAAACGATATGCAGATTGCAGTTGCAGACGATGCGGGCAATGTGACAACCGTAAATTCCATCGAAGAGGGAATTGAGATTGTAAAAGAACAGAATGCTTCAGAGACATTAAATGAAAAGCTGGAAAGCCAGCCGGCAGAAGCGAATCCAATGCAGGCATATTACCGGACAGCGAGAAGCGGCAGCAATGAGGTTGTAATTGTGCTGGATCCGGGCCACGATGCGACTCACGCCGGAGCAGGCAATACAACTACCGGAATCCGTGAGGAGGTCTATACATTGTCTATCGCCCAGGCATGTAAAGAGGAGCTTCAGAAATACCAGGGTGTGAAAGTTTATATGACCAGAAATTCTGCGGCGTGCCCATATCCGGGAACAACATCCCAGAACTGTAATTACAACAGGGTTCAGTATGCAAAGAGCGTGGGGGCAGATATTTATGTCAGTTTCCATCTGAATTCAGGAGTAAGTACGGCAAAGGGCGCAGAAGTATACATCTCAAATTACAGCAAGTATAAAGAGGATTCCAAAGAAATAGCGAACGCAATTCTTGCGGAACTTGCGGCGCTTGGACTTCCAAGCCGCGGCTGGAAAATTGATGCGGATGACCATGACCATGGAAAATACGATGACGGCAACTGGCAGGATGATTTATCTGTCATTAAGAACAGTGTGCTGAACGGATTCCCGGGAATCCTGATTGAACACGGGTTTATCGGTAACACGAGTGATGCCGCAATCATCAAGAACAAGTATAAAGAAATAGGAAAGGCGGATGCGAAAGCACTGGCCGAAAAACTTGGACTGGGAACGTCATCTGTAAAGATCAATGGAATCACAGGAGGTACGCTGAACGACAAAGGGCAGACAACATTGACTGCGAATGTCACATCCAGTGACAAGAATCTTAAATACCAGTTCCAGTACTATTATAATGGAGGATGGTATGATGTCGCGGGAGTGACGACGAAAAATGCTGTGACCTGGGCACCTCCGGCGGCAGGGAATTATGTCGTGAATCTCTATGTGTGGGACAGCAACGGAAAGCAATATTCATATAACTGCGCGGTTGAGGCGAAAGCCAATACAAATACAGTCAAGATTCCGAAAATCACAGGCTTTACTTCAGGGAAGAAAGCGCCGCAGCTTCTCGGGACAACAATCAGCCTGACGGGTAAAGTGGACAATAAAGAAAGCGGCAGCAGCTATGAATATCTGGCATATGACGGTAAAAACTGGTCAATGATTTCATCTTCCAAAACACTTGGGACAGTAAACTGGAAACCGACAGCGGTGAAAAGTTATCTGCTTTGTTTCCAGGTCATCAGAAGCAACGGCCAGGTTCTTCAGGAGTTTATGCCTTATGAAATTACAGAGCCAAGCGTGAAGATCAATGGCATCACGGTGGGATCAATGAACTCAAAGGGAGAGATTCCATTATCAGCAAATGTGACTTCAAGTGATCCCGGACTGAAATATAAATTTATGGCGTATGATCTGAAATACTGGCACGATATCTCCGGTGTTACTACGAGCAAAAGTACAGTATGGAAGCCTTCAGGCGAAGGGACATTTCTTCTTTATCTGGAAGTGACAGGCAGCAGCGGAAAAGTAACTACATATTCAGCTGGCTATGTTGTGAATCTGCCTGCCAAGATCACAGGTTTCTCGGCAGACCGCGCATATCCGCAGAATGCCGGAACGACAATTACATTAAAGGGAAGTGTGCAGGCGCCGAACACTGCCGGATTTACATATGAATATCTGGCATATGACGGACATGCATGGAGTATGATTTCTTCTTCCAAGACACTGGGGTCTGCAAAGTGGACACCGAAGGATGGCGGAGATTATCTGCTTTGTTTCCAGGTTGTGAAAAGTACGGGAGCTGTCATACAGCAGTTCATTGGTTATAATATCAAAGGTGCGCAGGTGAATATCAAAGGAATCAATGTAGGGTCTTTGAATTCCCAGAGCAAAATTCCGTTGAGCGTGAATATTGATACGAATCAGAGCGGACTGAAATACAAGTTCATGGCGTATGATTTGAAATACTGGTATAATATATCAGAATCAACTACAAGTAAAAGTGCCGTGTGGGCACCGCCGAAAGAGGGCGTTTATCTCTTATATGTGGAAGTCACGACCCCGGGAGGCAAAGTTTATACTTATGCCCAGGGACATGAAGTGAAAATGCCTGTGAAAATCACAGGATTCTCGGCAGACCGTGCATATCCGCAGAATGCCGGAACGACGATTACACTGAAGGGTTCTGTGAGCGCACTGTCATCAGCAGGGCTGACTTATGAGTATCTTTCTTATCAGAATGGTTACTGGAAGATGATTTCATCTTCGAAAACATTAGGGCCTGTGAAATGGACACCGCAGGACGGAGGAGATTATCTGCTTTGTTTCCAGGTGATCAAGAGTAATGGGCAGGTACTTCAGCAGTTTATGTCATATAATATCAAGGGTTCCTATGTGACAATCAAAGGCATCGACGTAGGAAAAATGGACGCTAACGGAAATATCTCCTTAAAGGCAAATGTAGATACAAATGCAGGCGGACTGAAATATCAGTTTAAATACTATGACCTGAAGAGCTGGTATAATATCACTGGTGTATCGACAAGCAACAAGGCGACGTGGAGTCCGAAGAAAGAGGGCGTCTATCTGCTGTATGTAGAAGTAACCACAAATGCCGGAAGGCAGTATACTTATGCGGCGGGAACTGAGGTAAAGGACAGTATTAAAATTACCGGGTTTAAGACAAATTACAGTACACCTCAGAAAGTCAATACTCCAATTCAGCTGACAGGTACCGTAAGCGCATCGCTGAAAGACAATATGACATATGAGTATCTGGCATACATAAATGGGTACTGGAGCCTGATCTCTTCATCTAAGAAGGCGGGATCAGCTACATGGACTCCGACCAAGGATGGAGATTATCTCCTCTGTTTCCAGGTGATCAATAATGCGGGACGTACGGTACAGCAGTTTATGTCTTATTCCATCACTCCGTATTATAATATTATGGGAACGACAACAACATCTGCAAAACAGATGGCTGCGTTCTTCATGGCAAACAACAGCAGTTATGACAAATATACAAAAGTGAGTGGATATAACGGTGTGCTGGCAAAAGGAGGCGCCAAGACAATCACAGAATTCTGCCAGATTTACATTGAGGAAGCCAAGGCAGAAGGTGTGAAGGCAGAAGTCGCATTTACCCAGGCAATGCTGGAGACCGGATTCCTGAAGTTTGGCGGAGATGTTAAGCCAGATCAGTATAACTTTGCCGGACTTGGAGCAACCGGAGGCGGTGTGGCAGGCAATTCATTTAAAGATGTAAGAACCGGCATCCGTGCGCAGATTCAGCATCTGAAATGTTATGCAAGTACGGAAGGATTGAAAAATGCCTGTGTTGACCCGAGGTGGAGCAATTCCTTAAGAGGAAAGGCACCGTATGTAGAGTGGCTGAGTATTCCAAATAATCCGTATGGGACAGGCTGGGCAGCTGATGCAAAATATGCTGAAAAGATAGTAAGCTATATTACGAGTCTTCATATGCATACGCTTTAATCTGACGGCCCTTCGCAAAGGTAAGGTATAAATAAAGATATCTATTTTGATAGTAGTAAGGGGCGAGAAATATTATGAAGAATAAAATGAGGATCATTATATTTAGTTTGGTGCTGACGCTTGCAGCGTTTACCGGCTGCGGAAATGAGAAAAAAGCGGCCGGTACAGTGACGGACAAAGAGCAGACATCTTCCGGTAAAACAGATTCAGAAAAAAAACCGGATGAAGAATCGAAAGATAAAGCAGCAGATGAGAAAGACAATGAAGATCAGAATAACCAGCAGTCTCAGGAGCAAAAAGAGGATACTGAAAACAAAGAGCCTTCTGATACAGCCGAAGGCGGGCAGGATTCTGAACCATCAGAGGATCAGCTGCAGTCTATGGAAGAGATCGCGGCGGAGGGGCAGAAAGATGTAGAGATTTATTCCTCCAATGATGATGCCGATGGGCTGAAAAAGACGACAATCACAATTTCCCAGCTGACACCGGAAGGACTTCTGAATGAACTTGTAAGCAGGGGCGTAGTGACCGGGGATATCCAGGTTATCAGCTGCAAGGAAGTCATGGTAGATGGAGAGAAGGCCCTGGATCTGGATTTGTCAAAGAGTTTTGAAACATATCTCAATTCGATGGGAACTGCCGGTGAGCGGATCACTGTTCAAAGTATATGTAACACCTATTTGAATGCATTTCAATGTGAGAAAATACGTTTGACAGTGGAAGGCCAGTCACTTGCGACAGGACATGCAGAATATCCGGGATATTTGGGATTTTTTGAGTAGCCAAAAGAATCGTTAGAATAAAAAATGTCAGAGTCAATGAAAATCCATTGGCTCTGACATTTTTTGCATCGGAAGAGTTGGGGTTAAGAAGACCTGCCGCCTTTTAACTTGTCCAGTATCAAACGGATGGGGCGGGTGAGTTTCCAGCATGCGGAATTCTGAAGTGTGTTCAGCTGATATGCCGTCTCTTCCAGTGAAGCATTGGTGGAAGAAAGTGCCTGGCGGAGAGATGAAATTTCTTCATTTAATGAAGGTATCATCTCGAGGTGTTCCTTCAGATAATGATCATAGTATAAATGGACACCATTCCATTTATAATATTCAATAGGTGTAAAATCATAGTTTTTTTCAAGAAGCTCAGCAGAGTCAGGCCTGTAAAGCAGCCGTTCCAGGCGGAGAAGTCCGATGACCGGATCAGATGTAGCGGGAAACTGGTCATTGCAGAGCAGGAACGCTTTTTCACATTCGAGTTCTTCCGGAGCGGAGGAGTCCGTATTCCGAAACATGGAACGGAAAGTGCGGGTAAATAATTCATCTGGCATCTGATCGAAAAACCGGCTCCGGATCATCATAAATTCATTATAAAACCGGGTCATATCAACTTCATCACTGGAGCTGGTATTTTTCAGTTCGGAATTAATAAAACGTCTCAGGGCCACAAGAGGTTCTTCAATCACGTGAATCTGACAGTACAGGGAAGCCCGTATCCAATAGTCAAAGTCATGTGCCTGGCGGTAAGCCAGATGAAACCTGCCGATCTGCCGCATTAATGAAGTTTCCATTAACACAGAAGAGTGACAGAGATTGTTGCCGATGAAAAAGAAAAAGCGGAGCCATTCTTCCTGGGTCATTGTATGAGAACGGTAGAGGTCAAACAGGGCCTTTTCCGAATCATTCACGATCGTCCCGTTCTGGTCGATCAGATCAATCCAGGAAAAACAGATTCTGCAGTCTTTGGCAGATTGTATAAAATGAAGCTGCTTTTCCAGCTTGTCAGGATACCAGAGGTCATCACTGTCAATTCTTGCAAGATATTCCCCTTTTACTTTTTGAAAACCAAAGTTTGTAGCATGACAGATGTGCCGGTTTACCGGCTGCGGATAATATTCAATCCGGGAATCAGCAAGAGAATATTTTTCTATAATTTCCCGTGAATGGTCTGTAGAGCCGTCGTCTACAATGATAAATTGAATATTCTGGTGCGTCTGGGATAATACACTTTCAATTGCTTCACCGATGTGTCCTTCATGGTTATAATTCACCATAAGAACGCTGATAAGCGGCAGAGACATAATAGAACCTCCTCATATAATAGATAAAAATATTATATCAACTAATGAAAAAAAAGGCTATGAAATTTTACGATATTTGCCTTTTAAATAGCTCTTTGCTATAATACTGGTATTGTTTGATTGGAGAAAAAAGGAAGATGAGAATAAAAAGTCAAAAAGCCAAAAGGCTTGCGGTTTACTTTTTCAGTGATCCGGGAGGCATTGTAGATGCGTATGTGCCATGTCTTCTGAACGATCTGACAGAGAATGTGGATGTGTGCTGCATTGTGTGTTCCGGGAATACGCAGGAGCAGGGGAAAAAAATGCTTGGACAGTTTGGTGAGGTGATTATAAGCAGTGCAAAATCAAATCAGGCTGCCTATAAGGAAGGCTTGAAGTATATAGGATGGGAAAAGTCCGGCACATTCGATGAAATTATATTGCTTGATCATACGATCATGGGGCCGGTATACCCTCTGAAAGAAACGTTTCAGAAAATGTCGGAAAAAGAAACGGATTTTTGGAGCGTAACCCAATATTTTTCTGAGACAGCAGAGAACATGAAGAAAAGAAGGGATTATATTGGTCTGGAATTTGTTGTCTGCAGGCAGCCAATGATACAAAGTGATGCGTTTAAGGGATACTGGGATTCCGTAGAAGAAGATCCAAAGAAGGGGACAGCCAAAGAACGGAGCAGGGAATTTACAGAATATTTTGTTTCCAGAGGTTTTAATTTTGACACCTCTGCGGGAATGGAGGAATTCAGGGAGCTTACGGAAGATCCTCTGCTGATGTTTCCAAAGAAAATGGTTGCTGTCAAAAGATGCCCTGTTTTCCGTATTCAAAATTTCACATATCCGCCGGCTTCCTACCTGAGAAATACGGCGGGGGAGCAGACAAGTGAGTTATATAATTATGTAAAAGACAAGACAGATTATGATGAGAATCTGATATGGGACAAAATTCTAAGGGAAGAGCATCAGTCTGATATTGTGAAAAACCTGAATCTGGTTTATCCTCTGTCGGAGAGGATAAAAATAGAAGGAGAAGAGATCAAGGGGCTCAAAAAAGTTCTTGTCATGCATCTTTATTTTGAAGACCTTCTGGAGGAGTCTCGCCGATACGCGGAGGCGATGCCGCCAGACAGTGACCTGTATATCACTACCAGCAGTGAGAAGAAAAAGGAGGCTGTTCTGGAAGTATTTCGGGACTTTCCATGCAACAGGCTGGAGGTCAGAGTCATTGAGAACAGAGGACGTGATGTCAGCAGCCTGCTGACCGGGGTCAAAGATGTAATTATGAATTATGATCTGGCATGTTTTGTCCATGATAAGAAAACGACACAGTTGAAGCCTGGAACGATCGGAGCGTCTTTCGGACATAAATGCCTGGAAAATACATTGTCCGGGAAAATCTACGTAGAGAATATTATCCGCACATTCCAGAAAAATCCAAGGCTTGGAATACTCTCTCCCCCCGAACCAAACCACAGTGTGTATTTTACTACCATCGGAGGAGAGTGGGGGCCAAATTATGAGGTGACAGCATCGCTTGCCAAGAAACTTGGACTTACAGTACCGATTTCTGAAGAAAAGCCCCCGGTCTGTCCGATGGGCACGATGTTCTGGTTCCGCCCCAAAGCGATGGAGCCGCTTTACAGGGCGGACTGGGAGTATACGGACTTTCCCCCGGAGCCGAATAAGGCGGATGGCTCACTGCTCCATGCGGTGGAAAGAATATATCCATATATTGTGCAGCAGAGCGGTTATTATCCGGGGATTGTAATGACAGATGCCTGTATGGCGGTGGAATATTCTAATCTGCGTTATTATACAAGAGAGTATAATAAAATCATGCTGAATCTCGGTATTGGGCCTTATCAGGATGAAATGTGTGCTGAGCTTGACCAGAGGCTTTCCAGGTTTTTAAAGATCGGAAATCTTTTAAAGATGATTGCTGGAAGAATTTTTCGTAACTTGCTATTTTAAGATGAGTTTGATATAATACTGCTGTTATTGAGAAATCTGGAATTGAATGATAAAGAAGAGGATTAAAATGATAATTAATAGACAGAATGCAAGAAGAATGGCCGTCTACTTCTTTTTTGACAAACATGGAGATGTGGATGGATACGTTCCGTATTTTCTGGAAGATTTGAAAAAAAATGTAGAAGAAATACTGATTGTCTGCAATGGAAAACTGACTGAGGAAGGGAAGACTACCCTTGAGAAATATGGAAATGTTATGGTCAGGGAGAATGAAGGACTTGACGTATGGGCGTATAAGGAAGGAATGGCTTCCTATGGATGGGAAAAACTTTCTCAGTATGATGAAGTAATACTTTTAAACAGCACGATCATGGGACCTTTGTATCCTCTTGCAGAGACATTTAAGAAGATGGACCAGAAGGACCTGGATTTCTGGGGAATTACAGAGTTCTTCCAGTTTGACGGAGATCCGTTTGGAACATGTACTTATGGATATATTCCGGATCATATCCAGTCCCATTTTATCGCATGCAGAAGTTCACTTGTGAACAGTGAAGCATTTCATAAGTATTGGGATGAAATGCCAAAGATCCGTGATTATAATGATTCTGTCGGCATACATGAGACTGCGTTTACGAAACATTTTGCCGATCTGGGATTTCAATGGGCATTATCCGTTGATATGGAGGATTTAAGAGAATACAACGGCAACCCGATCATGATGTGCCCTAAGAAGCTGGTTCAGGAAAGAAGATGTCCGATCTTTAAGAGAAGAAGCTTTTTCCATACAATTACAGATTATCTGCGCAATACGACAGGGGAACAGACAAGCGAACTGTACGAATATATCCGCTATCATACAGATTATGATGTAAATATGATCTGGGATACAATCCTGAAAAATTATAATCAGTACGATATTGTCAAAGATCTGAATCTTGTCTATGTTCTGCCAACGAATATTGAAGATGAAAAACGGACAGAGAAGCAGCTTGAGGAATTTAAAGTCGCTCTGATCATGCATTTATATTTTGAAGACCTGCTGGATGAATCGTATTACTATGTATCTTCCATGCCGCCGCAGTCGGATATTTATATTACGACGGATTCGGAAGAGAAAAGGCAGGCGATTCTTGAGAAGTTTAAGGATCTTCCATGTAATAAGCTGGAAGTACGTCTTGTGAAGAACAGAGGACGCGATGTCAGTGCTCTGATGGTGGGGACGAAAGATATTGTCATGGATTATGATCTTGTATGTTTTGCCCATGATAAGAAGACCGGTCAGGTGACTCCGGGAACAGTCGGAGCATCCTTTGGTTACAAATGCTTTGAGAATACGCTGTCAAATCAGGCGTATGTGTCAAATGTGATCAATACATTTATTGAAAATCCAAGACTGGGGCTGTTGTCACCTCCGGAACCGAATCACGGAGATTTCTTCCCGACCATCGGAATGGAATGGGGAGCCAATTACGAGGTTACAAAGCAACTTGCAGACGACCTGGGACTTACGGTGCCCATTTCCGGAGATAAACCTCCGATTGCCCCGTTTGGGTCTATGTTCTGGTTCCGTCCAAAGGCAATGAAACCTCTTTATGACAAGGACTGGGAATATGAGGATTTTCCGGAGGAACCGCTTGGGTTCGACGGTACAATCTCACATGCAATCGAGAGGATCCGGCCGTACATCGTGCAGCAGTCTGGATATTATCCTGCGATAGGTATGACGGATAAGTTTGCGGCAATCGAATATAATAATCTTCGTTTTTATGTAAGATGTTATAATCAGGTGCTGTTAAACAAAGGGATTGGTCCATACCAGGATGAGATGACAATGCGGATGTCTGATTATCTGAATGCACAGATGTCAACAAAGTTTCTGATAAAACTGACAATTAAGAGAATTCTGAGGAAAATACTTCCGTGGAGTGTTTATGATGCCGGCGGCAAGGTAAAAAGAAAAATCCGGGGGCAGGAAGAAGCATAAAAATCAGGGGTTCCAAAGTTATATGACTTTGGAACCCCTGATTTTTATGATACTATTCAAAAAGTTTCCGGTTGAGCCAGTCAGCTGCATAAGCAAACGTGTGAAGAATCAATTCGGCTTCAATCCGAATATAATTTGGAATGTGGCGGACCTGAAACGGAACTTTTTCACATTTGTGTAAAGTCCGTATCCCCTCAGCTAATCCGTCCAGATAGTCTTTTCCGAATCCGTTTTTGAAAAAGAAAAGTGATTTCACCGCAAATCCGGCGATCAGGGGCAGTGAATTCAGGAGGAGAACGGGAAAAGGCATATTTTTGTAATTCAGGTAAATACTATTTCTTGCAGAGAGTTTTACTTTAAATGTATTGTATTTAGAACCGCTTGTCCCGCTGCCGACATGATATACATGAGCGGCCGGCGCATAACAGTTCTGATATCCATAGATTTTGGCACGGTAGCCGATATCAATATCCTCCAGGTAGGCGAAATGATGCTCGTCAAAATATCCGATTTCTTCAAAAACACTTCTGCGGTAGATCGCGGCACCGGCACAGGCCGAAAACACTAACCCCGGGCGCGTGTAATTTTTTACGGATCTGCCGGCACCCCGGCATACCCCCCAGCCAACGAGTGTATAAAGGTCCCCGGCGCTGTCGATGAGTTCCGGGTGATACATCTGAATCATTTTGCTGCTGACAGAGAAGATCCGGCTGGAACTTTCGACCGCCCGGATCAGTTCCCCTACATAATGCGGTTCCACGACGGTGTCATTGTTGAGAAGAATGACGTAAGGAGTGGAGGCATGCTGGATTCCGACATTCACCGCCCTGCTGAACCCATAGTTTTGGTCCAGTGCAATTACCTCCACAGAGGGGTAGGTTTCTTCCATATATTCAAGGCTGCCGTCAGACGAGGCATTATCTACAACAAGGATCTGGAAATCTTTACACTGCTGTTTTTCCAGGGATTCCAGACATGGTTTCATAAAATGTTTTCCATTATAATTGGGAATGATGATGGTTACTTTCTTCATAGTTATCTCCTAATGAGCCAGCTGACGTTTCGGTATATCATTCTGGCAGGCTTAAATTTTCAAGCATAAAGTATTATAGCAAATTCAGGGGATATTATCTACAGTTTTAGAGGGAGATATTCAGTTTGCAGGAAAACACCGATTTTTGTGGAGTAACGCCATGCAGCTGAGATACTGTTACAATTTGATTAATAAAATGTTAAGAAAAAGTGGCATTGTATATCTTGTCCTTTTAAATAATTTATTGTATGATATAGTTTAGCCGAAGTGGATACATTTATTGGCATGAAGTAATTGGCAGGGGATCTGCCGGATAAGTAGCAGGAAGCTATCTAAATAAGTAAAGACAGGTGGAAATTTTGATAAAAGATAACCAGAAATATTTTAACAGGCTTCAGGTCGTCATAGATGCATTGGTCATCATTGCTTCGTATGCCCTGGCCTGGTATATGCGTTTCAAGAGTGGTTTTTTCCAGATGGATCCATGGTATCTGTCTCTGAATGCCTATATGGCGGCGCTGATTTATATTGTTCCGGGGTATCTGATACTCTATTATATTTTTCAGCTTTATACTCCGAAACGGGTGCAGGGAAGAAGGCTTGAAGCATGGCATATTCTGCAGGCCAATGTGATTGGTCTGATGGCGTTTATTTTGGTGCTGTATCTGAAAAGGGAACAGGATTTTTCCCGTATGATGTTTTTCGTGTTCTTCTGCATTAATGTATTTGCAGATGTGCTGGCAAGGAATCTGATCCGGCATTTCCTGAGCAATATACGAAAAAAAGGCTATAACCAGAAGCATATTATTCTGGTGGGATACAGCCGTGCAGCGGAACAGTATATAGACAGGATTGTTTCTAACCCTGAATGGGGATATGAAGTGCGGGGAATCTTAGATGACCACCAGCCAAGGGGAACGGAATATAAAGGCGTGAAAGTAATCGGGAGTATTGATAATCTCCAGATTATTCTTCCTCAGAACAGGCTGGATGAGATCGTGATTACGCTTGGAATCGGCGAATACCATAAATTGGAATACATCGTCGGCATGTGCGAGAAATCCGGCGTGCATACAAAATTCGTGCCGGATTATAATAATATCATACCGACAAAGCCGTACACCGAAGATTTGCTCGGACTGCCGGTCATTAACATCAGACGTGTACCGCTCAGCAACACGCTTAATATGGTAATGAAAAGGATTGTGGATCTGTTTGGGGCGGTTGTTGCAATTATTTTGTTTTCGCCCGTCATGCTGATCACGGCGATTCTGATCAAGACGACGTCTAACGGGCCGCTGATTTTCAAACAGGAGCGGGTCGGACTTCAGAACAGACCTTTTTATATGTATAAATTCAGATCCATGGTTGTTCAGAATGAGATACTGGAGAAGGGAGAGTGGACGACCAAAAATGATCCCCGTGTAACACCGGTTGGGAAATTCATCCGTAAGACTAGCATTGATGAGCTTCCTCAGCTGTTTAATGTACTGAAAGGGAATATGAGTCTTGTGGGGCCGCGGCCTGAGAGACCATTTTTCGTTGAAAAGTTCAAGGAAGAGATTCCAAGATACATGGTGAAGCATCAGGTAAGGCCAGGCCTTACAGGATGGGCGCAGGTCAATGGATACAGAGGAGATACTTCAATCAAAAAGAGGATTGAGTATGATATTTACTATATCGAAAACTGGACGATGGGGCTTGATTTTAAAATCCTGTTCCTGACGTTCTTTAAAGGGTTTGTAAACAAAAACGCGTATTAGAGGGTGTAGTGAAATGGGCAGCCCGGCCAGCTGTAAGAAAAGCTGTCTGGGGAGGAGCAGCCGGGGAAGCGGATTGCGGATAACTGCCTGAATAAGGAGAGTATTATGTCGAAAAAGAAAATGACAAAGAAACAGAGGGAGGCACTTAGAAAGAAAAAACACCGCAGAAGAGTTGTTCTGCTTGTTGTTGAAGTGCTGCTTTTTGCCATTCTTGGTACCGTAGCATATGGTGTCGTGAAACTTGATAAACTGGATTATACAATCCTTGACCAGAAAAAACTTGAGGTATATAAGGATACAGGCCCATATACGAATATCGCACTGTTCGGTCTGGACTCAAGGGATGCAGAGCTTGGCGAGGGAACAAGAAGTGATACCATCATGATCTGCAGTATCAATAATGAAACAGGAGATGTTAAAATTGTGTCCGTATTCAGGGATACGCTGATGCAGATGGAGGATGGCACCTACGAGAAAGCAAATGCTGCGTATTCTTTTGGAGGACCGGAAGAAGCAATTTCGCTTTTGAACCGTAATCTGGACCTGGATATCCAGAACTATATGGCAGTGAATTTTAACGCCCTTGTGGATGTCATTGATCTTCTTGGCGGATTAGAGATGGATCTGACCGTGGAAGAAGTATACTGGCTGAACGGATATGTTGCGGAGACAGCGGAAGCTGTTGGGAAAGAAGGGGAATTCCTCTACAGCGAGGGTGGACATGAGAAGCTGAACGGTATCCAGGCTGTATCTTATGCCCGGGTGCGTTATACAGACGGGGATGATTTTAAACGTGCAGAGCGTCAGCGGCTTGTACTTCAGAAGGTTGTGGAGAAGGCTCAGAAAGCAAGTCTTGGAACGCTGAATAAAATCGTAGATAAGGTATTTCCTCAGGTGTCTACCAGTCTGTCAGCAACACAGCTGATGGGAGTGGCCGCAAATGCGCTGGGATATAAGATCGGAGAGACTGCTGGTTTTCCGTTTGATGTCACCACGTCAGAACAGATCAGAAAGCATAAAGGGTCTTATGTTGTGGCAATCGGTTTTGCAGATAATGTAAAGCAGCTTCACAATTTCCTTTTCGGGGAAGAGAATTATGAACCATCAGAGAAAGTTCAGGAAATCGATAAAGATGTCATATATTTATCGGGAGTTGACCCGGATGATTATGTAAACGGCGGACAGAGCAGCAATGCAGACAGCGAAGAATATGATTCGGACAGTAATTCTTATGACAGTTCGGATTATGATAATGAAGATGATAACAGCGACAGTTATGACGATGATTATGATGAAAATGTAGAATGACAGAAGGGAATTTATAAGTGGAAAGAATAAAGCAGACGGACAGAAAAATAGTGTATGTGATTTTTACAGTGGCCTACTGGGCAGCCTGTATAGCAGCCCGGCAGGGAATCGATTATCTGGCGGGAGGAATCTTGATCATCACGGCACTTTTTCTGTACCTGTCTGCTTTTTCCAGATCTGGATGCATGGCGGATCTGGAGGGGCTGTTCTCCATCTCCTGGGTTGGAGGAATCGGGATTGCCTGCCTGAAACTGAGCAGGCTTCAAAAGGAATGGTCAGTGACTACATGGGTATGCTTTTATCTTGCATACGCAGGATTTGTTCTTGCCTATCAGTTTGCGGCCAGGAAAAACAGAACGAAAGATCAGGAGCAAAAGCAAAAAGAGATCAGAAGAGATGCGGTGACCGCGAAAAGAGTTTTTATCTGCTGTGTCTGTCTGACTGCTGTCTCCGTTGCCTGCTTTGTGCTGGAGGCAGTGGTGGTAGGGTTTATTCCGCTCTTTTCCGATATGCCCCATGCCTACTCATATTTCCATATTTCCGGAGTTCATTATTTTACGATCAGCTGTATTCTTGTTCCGGCACTTACGGTCCTGTATAGCAAGATACAGGAAAAAGCCGGGAAAATATCCTGGATGATCCTCGGAATATGCAATCTGACGGCAGTTGCAATTCAGATTCTCTGTGTTTCCAGATTTCAGCTGCTTTTTGCAGTTGGATTTGCAGTTGTCACATATGTAATGCTCTATCAAAATATTACCTGGAAGAAAATTCTTATTTTAATCATCGTAATGATTCCGGTCTATGTGGCATTGACCGTGGCCCGAAGGCACAGCGTGTCGTATTTGAATGGTATTTTTGAAATGAAAAATTCCAATATGCCGATTTTTATTACGCAGCCGTATATTTATGTTGCGAATAATTTTGAAAATTTCAACTGTCTTGTGGAGCAGCTGCCGAAGTTTACATATGGAATCAGGATGCTTTTTCCGTTTTTTGCATTGACGGGACTGAAATTTGTAATTCCATGGGTGACACAGTTTCCAAATTACGTGACAAAAACCGAATTGACTACATTTACGATGTTCTATGATGCATATTATGATTTTGGCGCGGTTGGAGTATTATTGCTTGCCATGCTTCTTGGTGTGGCTGCGGGGTGGCTTACAGGCAAAATCAAAAAGTCAGATAATCCAATGATCTATTTATTTTACGGGGAGCTTGCAATCTATCTTGGATTGTCATTTTTTACAACTTGGCTCAGCAATCCGACAATGTGGTTCTGGTTTGCGGTGACGCTGGCAATGTACTGGTTTATTGGCAGGGGAAAAAAGAAAGGCAGGGGAGAGAATGTTGGAACAGATGAAAATTGATGTTGTGATTCCCACATACCGTCCGGGAGAGGAATTTTTGAAACTTATCAGCAGGCTTCAGAAACAGAAATATGAGGTAAACTGCATTCATGTGATCAATACAGAGACCGGGGAGTTCCCGGCTGAGGCACTGGAAAAATATGAAAATATTACAGTGACACATATCAGTCCGCAGCAGTTTGACCATGGTGCCACAAGAGATATGGGAGCCAGAATGTCAAAAGCGGAGGTTGTGCTGTTTATGACACAGGATGCAGTTCCGCAGGATGACAATCTGACGCTGGCTCTCATGAAAGCGTTTGAAGATCCGGAAGTAGGAATTGCATACGGGAGGCAGCTTCCGGCAAGGGACTGCAGGGTGATTGAACGTTATACAAGATCATTTAATTATCCGAAGGAAAGCAGGGTAAAACAAAAGGAAGATTTGCTGCAGATGGGGATAAAAACTTATTTCTGTTCGGATGTATGTGCTGCTTACCGAAAGTCGATCTATGAGTCGCTTGGTGGATTTATCGATCATACGATATTTAATGAAGACATGATTATGGCAGGCCAGGAAATCCAGGCGGGCTATAAGGTTGCGTATGTGGCAGAGGCCAGGGTGATTCATTCGCACAACTATGGATGTATCCAGCAGCTGAGACGTAATTTTGATCTTGCGGTGTCACAGAAAGACCACCCGGAGATTTTCGAAGGGCTCCGTTCCGAGGATGAGGGAATACGTCTTGTGAAAAAGACGGCAGGGTATCTCTTCCATATAAAGAAGCCCTGGCTGGTAGCGGAACTGGCAGTAAAAAGCGGATTTAAGTACATTGGATACCGCCTTGGCAGACGGTATCAGTCTTTACCACAATGGCTGGTATTGAAATTGACGATGAATCCGAGATATTGGGATAAACAGCCAAAAAAATACGTTTAGCGTTGCAGTTTCACTGAAATTATAGTATGATAATTTATGGTTAGTTGATTGTGATAATTTAAGAGAGGAAATGCTATGGCGAAGAGAAATGCGAGAAAACAAAAGCGCCGCCGGCGTGGTTTTGCATCATGGACTGTCGGAAAAAAGGTTGCTGCGGTGATTGGCGGAACTCTGATGATGCTTGCCACTGTCTGTGTAGTGATAGTAGCCAGTAAGCTGAGTAAGATAGATACACAAAAGCTTGATCCCAAGAAGCTGAATATTTCCCAGGCAGCGCAGGAAGAAGAGTCACAGAATCAGACGGGATTTTTGAATGTGGCGCTTTTTGGAGTGGATTCCAGGGATAATGAGCTTGGAAAAGGGACAAGAAGTGATACCATAATGGTTGCGAGCCTGAACCGTGCGACCAAAGAAGTAAAGATAACATCCGTTTACAGGGATACGCTTCTTGAGCAGGCGGACGGGACATTGAATAAAGCCAATGCGGCATATTCATTCGGCGGTCCGGAGGAAGCGGTGGCGATGCTGAATAAGAATCTGGACATGAATATCCAGCATTATGTGACAGTGAATTTCAATGCCCTGATTGATGTGATTGATGCTGTCGGCGGGGTGGAAATTGATGTCCAGGAAGATGAAGTAGATTATATTACCGGATATGCGACGGAAATTCTAAATGTCACCGGAAGAGAATCCGACGGCATCTATGGACCCGGACCACAGACTCTGAATGGAGTACTGGCAACGGCGTATGCCAGAATACGTTATACAAGCGGGGATGATTTCAGAAGAACCGAACGGCAGAGGGCAATTCTGGAACAGATCATTAAAAAAGCCCAGGCATCTAATATTTCTACAATTAATAAAATTATTGATAAAGTATTCCCGGAGATTTCGACGAATTTTACATTGACAGAGGTTCTCACTTATGCGAAGGATGCAATGCAGTACAAACTTGGGGAAACATGCGGTTTTCCGAAAGATAATACGACAGATTCGGTGAGTGGAATCGGAAGCATCGTGATTCCTCAGACACTCTCAAGCAATGTGGTTGAGATTCATAAGTTTTTGTTTGGGACAGAAGATTACACCGTATCTTCTACCGTGACGAAGATTGAAGAGGAGATTGCTGATAAATGCGGTAAAGGCGACTGGAGCGGCTACGAGGATGATGATTATGACGAGGGTCAGCGCAATTACTATGATGATGACGATGATGATTCCTCTTCGGACAGCAGTACAAACTACAGCAGTTCGAATTCATCAGGCAGCGGTAACAGCAGCGACAGTAATATTAGTGATACAGATGACAGCAGTCAAAACTCTGACAGCTCCCAGGGCAGTTCCTCAGATTTGGGTTCAGATGATGATGCACAGGGAAGTGATTTATCAGATGGACAGAATGACAACAGCAGTTCCGGACAGACAGGACAGGAAGGAACCGGCGGTTATGAGGATGAGGAATCATAAATATACAAAAAACAGAAAATGAGGATGGACGTATGAAAAAATTAAGAAAAGTAACAGCAATGTTAATGGCTGTATGCCTGATGGCGGTGTGCTTTTCGTTTACTGCGCTGGCAGCAGACGGATCACTTCAATTCACAGACCCATCGGCAGCAGCAGGGGAGAATGTAACAGTAACAGCAAAGATGAGAACTGGCGGGGGAGCGATCGGTGACGGTAAAGTTACCGTGACATATGATCCTTCAGCACTGGAATTTATCAGCGGTGAAAATGCTACCGGCGGGAATGGAACGATTGAACTCTCATCGACCGGAGACGGCAATGTCTCTGAACTGAGTTATACGATGGAGTTCAAAGCGTTAAAAGAGGGACAGGCAACATTGTCCGTTGCAGGATATACCGCTTATATGTATTCTGACGAGAGTCTGAATCTTACACTTGGAAGTTCTACAATTACGATTGCACCGGGAAATGGTGAGACTGCTCCTCAGGAACAGCCGGCAGACAATGCGCAGCCATCCGGGGATGCTGCGACCGTAAAAATTGACGGAAAGAATTATACAATTGTTGATGAAATATCAGAAGCGCTGATTCCGGCAGGATTTACAGCTACTACCTATAAGATTGAAGGCGCAGACCATAATGTTCTCGTTCAGGAGACAAGCGGAATGTATCTCGTATATATGCAGGGCGAGGATGGAACAAAAGACTTCTTCCTGTATGATAAAGAGACCGGGACATATTCACCGTTTGAACAGATCGATATCTCGGCAGGCAATTACATTATGCTTCTCAAAGATACGTCAGGCATTAAGTTACCAGACACTTATAAATCGACCACAATCAGCCTGTCAGAAAACGGACCTCAGTATCCGGCATGGCAGAACAGCGATAATCAGGAATATTATGTTATATATGCTCTGAGCAGTAATGGAACGAAATCTTTATATCAGTACGATACAGTAGAAAAAACATATCAGCGTTTTGTTGCACCGAAAACAGAAGAAACAAAAAAAGCAGATGGTTTCTTTGGTAAAATAACAGATACATTGAAAGATCATATGGGGAAAGTAATTATTATCGCATGGATCGTATTTGTCGTGATGCTTGTTGCTGTTATCGTGGCTGCAGTAAAACTTCACCACCGTAATCAGGAACTGGATGATCTGTATGACCAGTACGGTATTGATTCTGATGATGACAACCGTTATCAGGAAAATGTGAAAGCAGAAAAGAAAGCGCCAAAGGCTGCTGTTTTCCGCAAACCGGAACCAGAGGAAGAGGATGATTACGAAGAGTCAGATGACGATGAATTTGATTTTGATGAGTATGATGATGACGACTTTTCAGATGACGATGATTATGAAGATGAAGATTCTGATGATGATTTCGAAGAATTTACGGACGATGATTTTGAAGATGAAGACTTCGACGATGATTATGATGACGATGATTATGAAGACGAAGACGATGATGATTTCGAGAATCTGGATGATACCAGTGACTTTGGAGATTTTGATGATGTGAAAGAGTACCGTAAACCGGCAGGCAGAAATAAGATCGGCCGTTCACACACCGACGACAGTGATTTTAAAGTAGATTTTATTGATTTGGATGATTAATCTGTAATAGCGAAGAAGGTATTGCAAAACTGCAGTGCCTTCTTTTTTTATTTACAAATGGAGTGATGTTTGGTAAAATAAATTCCATAGTGCAAAAAAAGTGGTTGTTTGTACAAAAACAGGAGGCGTAAATATGTGTGGAATAGTAGGATATATAGGTAGTCAGCAGGCAGCACCGATACTTCTTTATGGTTTGTCAAAACTGGAATACAGGGGCTATGACTCAGCAGGGATGGCAGTATATGACGGAACTGACGTAAAAATGGTAAAGTCCAAAGGCCGCCTGAAAGTATTAAGTGAGATCACCCATGACGGTGTGATGCTTCCAGGTACAGTCGGAATCGGGCATACAAGATGGGCGACGCATGGATCACCGTCAGACATAAATGCGCATCCGCATGCGAATCAGGATGAGAGTATTATTGTTGTGCATAATGGAATTATTGAGAATTATCTGAAGCTTAAAAAGAAACTGGAAAATAAAGGTTACGAGTTTAAGTCAGAGACAGATACGGAAGTGATCGCTCATCTTCTGGACTATTATTATAAAGGAAACCCGCTTGAAACAATTACAAAGATTATGCATCGGATGGAAGGATCTTATGCACTTGGAATTATTTTCAAAGAACATCCGGATGAACTGTACGCAGTCAGAAAGGACAGTCCACTCATTGTCGGGCATGCGGACGGCGGAAGTATCATGGCATCCGATGTTCCGGCTGTTCTCAAGTATACACGGGATGTGTATTTTATTGAGAATGAAGAGATTGTGCGTATGACAGCATCTGAGATGGAGTTCTACAGTGTCGATGAGGAAGTGATTGAGAAGGAAGCAACGCACGTTGACTGGGATGCAAATGCGGCAGAAAAAGGCGGTTATGAGCATTTTATGCTGAAAGAGATGTATGAGCAGCCCAAAGCAGTAACGGATACTTTTTCGCCAAGAATAAAGAAAGACCAGATTGTAATCGAAGAATTGAATATGTCAGAGGAAGAAATCAAAGCGATCAAAAAGATTGTGATTGTCGCGTGTGGTTCTGCCAATCATACAGGTATGACAAGCAAGTACGTATTTGAGGGTCTTGCCCGGATTCCGGTAGAGGTAGATCTGGCGTCTGAATTCAGGTACCGGGATCCGATTATTGAAGAGGGAACACTTGTAATCATTGTCAGCCAGTCCGGTGAGACAGCAGATTCACTTGCGGCTCTCAGGGAAGCTAAAAAGAAAGGTGCAAGGGTGCTTGGAATTGTCAATGTTGTTGGAAGTTCTATCGCGAGAGAAGCGGATAATGTCATGTATACATGGGCAGGCCCGGAAATTGCAGTTGCGACAACAAAAGCATATTCATCTCAGCTCATTTCGCTCTATCTCCTTGCAATGAAGTTCGCATATGTGCGCGGACAGATGGATCAGGAAGAACTGACAAGCTACATCAAAGATCTGGAAAAGCTTCCGGCCCAGATTGAGATGCTGTTAAATAATAAAGACAGAATACAGCGCTTTGCCAACCGTTATCTGGCTGCAAAAGATGTATTTTTCATAGGAAGAGGTCTGGATTATGCGATTTCTATGGAGGGATCGCTGAAACTGAAAGAGATTTCCTATATTCACTCCGAGGCATATGCGGCAGGAGAGTTGAAGCACGGAACGATCTCGTTGATAGAAGAAGGAACACTTGTAGCTGCCGTGCTTACGCAGGAAGAACTGTATAAGAAAATGATCAGTAATATGGAGGAAGTACGTACAAGAGGGGCATTTGTACTGGCAGTGACAAACGAAGAGAATGTGGATGTGGAGCGGGTAGCTGATTATGTCATCTATATTCCGAAAACAAATAAATATTTTGCGAACTCACTCGCGATTATACCACTTCAGCTTTTTGCCTATTACATTTCCGTTGGGCGCGGATGCGATGTCGATAAACCGAGAAACCTGGCAAAATCTGTCACAGTGGAGTAGAAAATGGGGGATATCTGAAAAAGATGTCCCCTTTTCAAATTTTTTTAATCAATTAATCACACATTCATCACAATTAGACGGTAAGATACTCTTATAAAATAAATGATATTAAGAGAGGAGTCCTAATTATGGAAAACGAATATAATTATTATGTACCAAATGATTCACAGTCTTCTGGTTCAGCAGGAAATTACAATGATCCGGCAGGTCCGGATAAACATAAAAAACCAAAAATGAAAACACCGAAAATGGTAAAAGTTGTAGGATGTGCAGTAGTATTTGGACTTGTTGCAGGAGCTGTATTCCAGACGACGAATCTGGTTGGAAACAAAGTGTTTGGAACAAATAAAACAACACAGAGCAGTACAAAAGTGAGCAATGCCCAGCTGACGCAGACTTCTGCCGGCAGCAAATCAAGTTCAGATATAGCAGAGGTGGCGAAAAACGCGATGCCGTCTGTTGTGTCAATTACCAATATGAGCGTACAGCAGGTACAAAGCTTTTTTGGAGGAGTGATGCCTCAGGAAAGTGAAAGCATGGGTTCAGGTATTATCATCGGACAGAATGACACGGAGCTTTTAATTGCGACCAATAACCATGTCGTTGAAAACAGTGAGACACTTACAGTAACATTTATTGATGAGAGCAGTGCAGAAGCAAATATCAAAGGCACAGATGCGTCGAAAGACCTGGCAGTTGTAGCTGTACCGATCGAGTCGATCAGCAAAGACACACTGGATCAGATTAAGGTTGCCAATATCGGAGATTCTTCAAAGCTGAGCGCCGGAGATACCGCAATTGCAATCGGCAATGCACTTGGATATGGACAGTCAGTTACGAGTGGTATTATCAGTGCGACGGACCGCACACTGAACGGATATGACACGACATTGATTCAGACCGATGCGGCAATCAATCCTGGAAACAGCGGCGGTGCTCTTCTAAATGCCAATGGTGAAGTCATCGGTATTAATTCAGCTAAAATCGCAGCAGAACAGGTAGAGGGAGTCGGGTATGCAATTCCGATCTCAGAGATTACAGATGATATCAATACTATGATGAATAAAGAGACACGCCAGAAAGTTGCAGAGGGTGAGAAGGGATATCTTGGAATTAAGGGTGTCGATGTGAACTCTCAGAGTGCGCAGATGTACAATATGCCGACAGGTGTTTATGTGTCTGAGGCAATCAGCGGAGGCGGTGCAGAAGCAGCAGGAATTACCAAAGGTGAGATTATTACATCTCTGGATGGCACATCCATCGACAGTATGCAGACTCTTCAGGAACAGCTCGAGTACTATAAAGCTGGCGAAAAGGTAGAGGTGAAAGTCCAGTCACCGGCTCAAAATGGTGAGTATGAAGAGAAAACTGTGGAAGTAACGTTAGGGAAGAGTGCGTCATAATTGAAGACGGCAGATTCATGATAAGGGAATCAGGTAAAAAGCCTGGTTCCTTTTTGAATGTAATAAGAATGTTGACATTTGAACTGCAGTATGTTATATATTTTATATACCCCTATGGGGTATGTGGGAAGCACGCAGACAGATCAAATAAAATCTGGTGAATGGAACATACTATACATACATCATGATCAAGAAAAGAGGGAGAATATGGTAACAGAACAATATAAAATTACTGGTATGACTTGTGCGGCCTGCAGCAGTGCGGTAGAGCGAGTGACACGGAAGATGGAAGGTGTGGCGGAGAGCAATGTGAACCTGACAACAAATCTTCTGACAATTACTTATGACCAGACGAAGGTGACGCCTGAGAATATCATTGACCGGGTAGACAGGGCAGGGTTTCAGGCAGAGCTTGATGTGAAAAGAGATAAAGAGGAACAGGAGAAGGAAAAGGTAAAAGAGGAGGAACAACTTCATAAGACGAGGCGGCAGATGACGGCGAACATCATTGCGGCAGTTCCGCTTCTCTATGTGTCTATGGGACATATGGTTCCATTTCCCATGCCGCTTCCGGAAGCCATTGATATGCATCACAATCCATTCTGGTTTTCGGTAGTGCAGCTTGTCCTGACTTTATTTATTTTATATAATGGGCGCAGATTTTATGTGACGGGTTTTAAGAATCTTTTTAAAGGACATCCCAATATGGATTCCCTTGTTGCGATCGGGACAGGAAGTGCATTTTTATACAGTCTTGTCATGACGGTCCAGATTCCGTCACAGGCATCAGCGGTACATCATCTGTATTATGAGTCGGCGGCGATTGTAGTTACGCTCGTGATGGTGGGCAAGTATATGGAAGGGCGGAGCAAAGGAAAGACGTCAGAGGCTATTCGAAAACTGATGGAACTTGCTCCTGACACAGCGATTGTAATCCGCGGAAAAGAACAGATGGAAGTTCCGGTGGAGTCTGTGGGGCTTTCTGAACTGATTCTTGTAAAACCTGGAAGCCGCATACCCCTGGATGGTATTGTTGAGGAAGGGAATACAACGGTAGATGAATCAATGCTGACAGGGGAGAGTATTCCGGTAGAGAAAAGTGTGGGTGCGGAAGTCATCGGAGGAAGTGTCAACTACCAGGGTGCTGTGAAGGTGCGTGTAAACCGTGTGGGATCTGATACGACGCTGGCAAAAATAGTGCGCCTGATGGAAGATGCGCAGGGAAAAAAGGCCCCGATTTCAAAATTGGCAGATACCGTAGCAGGGTATTTCGTTCCGACAGTTATGGCGATTGCGGTAATTGCAGCGGCAGTGTGGTTTTTGGCAGGGCATGATCTTGCGTTTGTTCTCACGATTTTTGTATCGGTACTCGTGATTGCATGTCCCTGTGCGCTGGGTCTTGCGACACCGACAGCGATTATGGTGGGAACGGGGCTCGGGGCCAGCCATGGGATTCTGATCAAAAGCGGAGAAGCTCTTGAAATCAGCCATAAGGCAGATGCAGTCGTACTGGATAAGACAGGAACGATCACAGAAGGAAGACCAAAAGTGATCGAAGTCATCAGTTATGATATGGAAGAAAAAGAACTTCTGAAGATTGCGGCATCCTGTGAGCTTTCTTCGGAACATCCGCTCGGTCAGGCAATTGTAGAAGAGGCAAAGGAAAAGAGGCTTACCCTGTACGAGACAGAAAGTTTCCAAAGTATCACAGGGCAGGGAATTGAAGCTGCAATTAAGGGTAAAAGATATGATATCGGAAACCGGAAACTTTGTGACGAGAAAGAAATCAGTCTCGGCTCCTACGAAAAAGCGGCAGAGAAAGCGGCAGCGAAGGGACAGACACCGATGTTTGTGGCAGAGGATGGTAAACTGGCCGGAATGATTGCAGTGGCTGACCCGATTAAGAAAACTTCTCCGGAAGCGGTCAAAAAAATACAGCAGCTCGGGGCAAAAGTGTATATGCTGACAGGAGATAACCGTGTAACAGCAGAGTATATTGGAAAGAAAACAGGAGTCGATGAGGTGATTGCAGAGGTTCTTCCGGGAGATAAGGCGAAAGTAGTAGAAGATCTTCAGAAAAAAGGACACCGTGTAATGATGGTGGGGGATGGAATTAACGATGCACCGGCTCTGGTACAGGCGGATGTGGGAGCAGCCATCGGAAGCGGAAGTGATATTGCACTTGACTCCAGTGATGTTGTCTTAATGAAATCAGATCTGATGGATGTCTATAAAGCAATCCGATTGAGCAAGGCAACCATCCGGAACATTAAACAAAATTTATTTTGGGCATTCTTTTACAATGCCTGCGGGATTCCGCTGGCGGCAGGTGCATTATATGCAATCAATGGAACCTTATTGAGTCCCGTGTTTGCAGGGCTTGCGATGTCCCTGAGTTCGGTGACTGTCGTAGGAAATGCGTTAAGGCTTCGGATGTTAAAACTTTAATTGGAATGAGGGAAATGAAATATGGAAAAAGAATGTTGTAATCGAAAGAAACATAGAGTAGAATCGGAGTATACAGATCTGATCCATCGGCTGAACCGTATTGAAGGCCAGGTAAGGGGGGTGCGCAGTATGGTAGAGGAGGAACGCTACTGTGTGGATATACTGACACAGGTTTCAGCAATACAGTCTGCGTTGAATGCTTTTAATAAAAAACTTCTGGCGAACCATATTCATACCTGCGTTGTGGATGATATCCGGGCCGGTAAGGAAGAAGCGGTGGAAGAGCTCTGTACGACAATTCAGAAACTAATGAAGTAAAAAGCTGTGGGCCAGGTATGGATATCTGGCAGATGTACAGGAATCATAGGCAGCAAAATCCGCAAGGAGGGGATTCGTATGGGAACAGGCAGAAACAGGGGGAGAAAACGCAGAACATCAAAAACATCATCGAAGAAGCCGTTTGTCATAGCAGGGGCTGTGATTGCGGTTGTGGCGGTTGCTGCAGTAATCATTCTGGCAGTGCCGCAGTTTTTCAGTAAGGACACGCCGGAGGATGCAGTAAAACAGTATTTTTCGTATCTCAGTAAAGGAAAATATGAAGACATGTATGGCCTTCTCAGTGAGGAATCACAGAAGAAAATTAAAAAGGATGATTTTATCACCCGCAATCAGAATATTTATGAAGGAATCGAAGCAGCTAACATTAAGGTAAAGATTGCTGAGAAAAAAGATGGACAAAAAAAGGAAGAAGTATCCTATAAGACAACGATGGATACTGCAGCAGGAAACTATTCTTTTGATAACAAGATGACACTTTCGAAAGATTCTGACAGAAAATACAGGATTGAATGGAATACCGGACTTATTTTCCCTCAGCTTGGAGAAAATGATAAGGTAAGAATTGAAACACAGGCAGCAAAGCGGGGAACGATCTATGACAGAAACCAAATTGCGCTTGCCAAAGAAGGCAGTGTAATCCAGATTGGAATTGTTCCGGGGAAACTGGGAGACAACAGGGACAGTAATGTTGCACAGATTGCACAGCTTCTTGGACTTACGTCAGAAGATATTGAGAAAAAACTTTCTGCGTCCTGGGTAACGGATGAGTCGCTGGTACCAATCAAGGAAATCTCTTCTTCTGACACGGCAACGGAAGCAGCGCTCGTAGGAGCAGATGGACAGGAGGGGATTCCGGGTGTGGCTTCTTCGGAAGTTACAGAACGTGTGTATCCGCTCGGGGAGATGGCTGGCCAGCTGACAGGTTATGTGCAGGCAATCAGCGCAGAGGAGCTGGAGAAAAAGAAGGGAGAAGGCTATCATTCCGGAAGTGTGATCGGCAAGTCCGGACTCGAGAGGGCATATGAGAAAGAACTGCGTGCAGTTGACGGTGCGGAGATTTATATTGCGGACAGTGACGGCAATAAAAAAGAAACCTTGTGTTTTACACCGGCACAGGATGGAAAAGATATCACAGTTACAATCGACGCAGCTGTCCAGCAGAACGCATACCAGCAATTTGCGGCAGATAATGGTACGGCGGTCGCTATGAATCCAAAAACAGGAGAACTGCTGGCGCTTGTAAGCACCCCTGGTTATGATCCGAATGAATTTATCCTTGGTATGTCAAGTGACAGATGGAATCAGCTGAATAATGATGCGAATCAGCCGATGATGAACCGGTATACCGCAGCGTGGGTGCCCGGTTCTACATTTAAGCCGGTGATCGCAGCGATCGGTCTGGATGCCGGCAAGATCAATCCGGATGAAAATAAAGGATATGTCGGTCTGAGCTGGCAGAAGGATGCAAGCTGGGGAGATTATTACGTAACAACATTGACGGATTATGGTTCTGAGGTCAAGCTTCAGAATGCACTTGTCTATTCAGACAATATATATTTTGCAAGGACTGCTCTGGATATCGGGGCAGATGCACTGACAGCAGGACTTGACAAACTGGGCTTCGGCGAAGAAATTCCTGGTGATCTTGCACTTCAGGAGTCTACTTATGGCAAAGACAGTATGAAAGAAAATGAGATCCAGCTGGCGGATACCGGATATGGACAGGGGCAGGTACTTGTAAATCCGGTACATCTGGCATCCATTTATTCTGCGTTTGTAAATAACGGGAATATGATTCTTCCGGTATTGAATTATGGAGAAGGAGTAACACCGTCCTACTGGAAAGAAAATGTATTTACGACAGATTCAGTAAACACTGTAAAAAATGATATGATACAGGTCATCGAGAATCCATCCGGAACCGGAGCATCCGCTAAAATTGACGGGATTACATTGCTTGGAAAGACTGGAACGGCAGAGACAAAAGCCAGCCAGGGTGAAACAGGCGCAAAAGAATATGGATGGTTTGCATGTGAGACATCTGATGAAGCCGAGCGTCCAATCCAGGTGATTGCGATGGTGGAGGATATCCAGTCAAAAGGTGTAAAGCATTATGTAAATGATAAAGTGAGGAATATTATTGCAGCATATCTGCAGTAAGAAGAAAGGAGAAAATTATGACAGTGATTAAAGTTGAAGGAATGCATTGCGAGGCATGTGTACAGAGAATTGAAAAAGGTATGGAGAAAGCACAGATCAAGTGTAAAGTAAACCTTCCGGAAAAAACAGTGGAAATTGACGGATGTGAACAGTGTGTAAAAACAGCACTTGATATCCTGGATGATCTTGGGTTTGAGGGTGTAACAGAATAGGAATCGAAAAAAAGCAGGAGAGAAATTTGACAGTTTGAATTTCTCTCCTGCTTTTTTGAGGATGAAATATGCAGGTAAAATCATCGGACATCATCTTCAGTTATGCTCGAAGAGTTTGACATCCAGGATTAATTTTTGAGGTTTGAAGTCCTTTTTTTCTCTTATTTTATCTATTAATAAACGTGAAGCTTCTACGGCCATCGCCTGTTCCTCTGTATAACTGATACTTGCAAGCGGCAAAGGGATCGGGAAGGTCTCCAGGATATTATCGAATCCTACAATTGGTATCTGGTCAATCGGAATACGGTCAAAACCATTATCCCGCAGACCTTGCAAAGTTTTCAGGGCAATCTGGTCACTGTAAGCGACAATACCGTCAAATTCAGAGGAGCTGCTTAAGCAGGAAAATATAGTATTCCATTCTTCCTGATCCTGAGACTGTGTGGCGAACAGGTTTGGAACGGTAATGACATTCTCCTGACAATAGGGAAGTCCGTGCTCCGTCAGTGCCTGCTCGTAACCTTTCAGGCGCAGTCTTGCAGCATTGATAGAGCGGTTGCCTGTGAGCATTACTATATTTTGGCACCCTCGCTTAATCAGGTGTCTGCAGGCCAGATAACCACCTTTAATTTCATTGATACGTACGGAGGTCACATCATCGTATGGCAGATCATTTGCATACATTACATAGGGAACCTTCGTGGATTTTAGCAGCTGGTATGTCTTCTCAGAATACGAGTCATCAGGGCAGATCAGCAGTCCGTCTACGTTGTGGCGGATAGCAGAAAGAATCGCATTCTTTTCTGATTTGAAAATATTATCCGTATTGTAGATAATTGCTGTGTAATTTTCACTGCTTAAGTAATTGACAAACTGTCGGATCATCCGGCTGAAGTAGGGGTTGGAGATATCGCTTTGGATGATGGCAATGGTGCGTGTTTCACCTAAACGCATGGAACTTGCGATGGAATTGCCGATATATCCCAGAGAATTGGCGGCGGCAACGACTTTTTCCTGGGTTTCCTTGGATGGATAGACACCACGCAGAGATTGTGAAACTGTATTGATGGAATATCCTGTGTGTTGTGCAATATCTTTCATTGTTACTTTATATTTTGACACTAATATCACCTTAACTTTCCTAATACTTTGATAAATTTCCGTTACAGCAGAGTCTATTTTATCATAAAGTTTCCAATATTTGTTATAAGAATAAATTTAAGAATCACATATAATAAAAAAAGACTTCCGATTTTGTTAGAATTTAAGTGCCAAATCTAGAAAAATAACAAAAGGACAGCCTTTATGATTAGTTTAAACGACACTATGAAAGAAAGCAATAAGTATTTGCATATAAAATCTATTCTCGATTTCTATCGGATCAGTTTATTTCGCCAGCTGTAAAACAGCTGGCGTTTTTTCTGCATCTTTTTACGGAGTGGTTTTCTTAGATGAAAAAATTAATGTCCAAGCCACCGGGATTCCAGTTCCTGAGCCGACGGAGACACAGGGTCAGTTTCGATCCCCAGGTATTTGCAGGCTTCGAACAGAATGTGCGCATATTTACCATGTACGCCAGTGCAGTGGTGGATATAGGGACCTTCTACCAGATGTTTTTCCCACCGATCCCAGCAATCGACTTCAAACCAGCAGTAAGTACCGACAGTAGGCGGTCCATCTACGCCGCGGCCCTCACCCATTAACAGACGATATTCGCCGTGGTCACCATCAAAGCGGCATACGGTGATGTCGCCATGGCGGATCTCCCAGTTACTCTGTGCAGGGTATGTGTTTTCCTGTTTCGAAAGGAGCTTTTGGCGGGAATCGATCGCAAGGGAAGGCGGGAAATTACCGCAGTGCCACAGCAGTTCAGCATTATCATTGTCAGGATGCCGGTTGGTGAGGTCAGCAAAAAAGACAGAGCTTGTTCGCATCGCAGCTGCCTGCAGCAGGATGGAACTTACTGCACCGTGAATGTCTGCTTCGCAGGCAACAGGAATTCCCTGTTCCGTCAGAAAACCATTGATGGTACAAGTTGCACAGCCCATTGTGCGCCATAAGGTTTCCCAACAGTGGATTGCCACACTGTTACAGCCATGTGTCTGGCATAATTCACGGATCGCCAGCAGAAGGGCTGCCATATTCCTGAGCTGTGCATCCGTAATTCCCTGGCAGTTGAGCCGCTGTCCAAAATCTCGTATGATTTCACTTAAAGAGTCGTTATCACTTTGTATGAGTTCCTTTACACGTTGTTCCACCTGGGGCAGCGGTACCGGGTATACCTCGATACCAAAGCGCTCCATAAGCTCAGGTTCATTGTAAGCCACACTCCAGAATGGCTGCGGGCGCACACCGATCTGCAGGATACGCATATTGGTAAAATCCCGTACAACGGCACAGACAGCTGTAAAAGAACGGAAACCATTGAGAAATGAACTGTCATCCACCCAGCTGTTAACAAGATAAGTAAAAGGAATGTTCATCCGGCGCAAAGCTTTTCCGGTGGCAAACAGTCCACATTGGGTGTCGCGGTGCCGGAATTCGGATTCCGGAGGTGTATTGTCCCGCGGCCCCCAGAGAAGAACTGGTTTTTTCATTGCAGCAGCGATTTTTGCTACCATAGATTCGGAACCGAAATTGCAGTGAGGGAAAAATACACCGTCAATGTCAGCTTTTTTGAAAAGTTCTATCACCTTATCTACATCTGAATCGTATTGAATCATGTCATCATCATTAATTCCGCAGATATCAATAATTTCTATGTCAGGAGATTCTATACATGAGAGAATCTTCTGACGGTATTCCTGTGCCTCCGGGTGAAGGAAGCAGTCACGTTTCGTGGGCGCAAAGCCAATTTTAATTTTTTTAGACGTCATTTTGTTCATCCATCCTTTCATAGATACATTATAGGTAATTCCTGATTTCATGTGTGTTAATGTCATCCGTCTTTCTAAAGAAAAAACTTTGATACAACCTCAAGATATAAAAATGTACTTGACATTAACGTTAATATGAACGATAATATGAATATACCTGATTTACGAGTTAATGTCAACCGTCTTATCAAGAAGAATTGATACAACCTCAAAATGTACCTGACATTAACGTTAATATGGAGAATTGGTAACCTGGTGTCATTTTAATATTGAGATAGTAATTATCATTACATTGAAAAAATGACACTTTCATTCGATAGCACAAAGAAAAGGAGAAATGATAATGCCATTAGTATCTATGCACTCTCTTTTGAAGGAGGCAACCAAGAACAACACAGCGGTAGGTGCTTTTCTGCCGTGGGACTACAATTCAGCACTGGCAATTGCGAGGACAGCCAAGCGTCTGAATGCGCCGGTTATTTTTTTGACAGGAGACCAGGACGCACTTGGCATGGGAGGTTTTAAATTTGTGGCAGACATGGCACGCAAAATTTCCGATGATCTGGATCAGAAAATTGTGATGCATGCGGATCATTTTCGTGATTACGACAAGATTGTACAGGCAATTGTAGGAGGATATTCTTCAGTGATGATCGATGCATCACGTCTTCCAATCGAAGAAAATATTGCATTGACCAGGGACGTGGTAAAAGTGGCACATGCAAATGGAGTCAGTGTAGAGGCAGAGATCGGCCGTCTGCCGGGAATAGAAGGAGATGAAGATGTCACAGTGGCGGAATCCTTCCAGACAGATCCCGGGGAAGCTGCATATTTTGTAGAACAGACAGGGGTAGACGCATTAGCTGTCTCAATCGGCACGATGCATGGGAATTATCCTAAGAATTTTAAGCCGGAACTCAATATCCCCCGCCTGAAACAGATCAAAGAGAAAGTGGCAGTCCCATTAGTTCTGCATGGGGGATCAGGTACACCAGAAGAGCAGGTCTGCGAGGCCGTGAAGGCTGGGATTGCAAAGGTGAATATTGCCACTGATGTCTACAGTGCTTATCAGAGGAGGTTATCTGAACTGATGCTGAAAGAACCAGGAAAGTGTAATCTGGGCTATTTTGCACAGGCGTCATCCGCAATTGAGGAACTGGTAGAGCATAAAATAAAACTTTTCAATAGTAATAAGGAGTAAGAATTACATGGTTGATGCAATTTGTGTGGGATCTTGTTGTGTTGATGTACTGGTGTACGGTATGCCGGAAAAGCTTGATTTTAACCATGAGGTCATACAGACCAGAGGAAACAAACTCTGGATCGGCGGAGATGCCCTGAACGAGGCGTTGGTGCTTACCCGTCTGGGCAGGAAGGTAAAACTGATGTGCGGGCTTGGGAATGATGCTGCCGCAGACTTTATAGAGTTGATGCTCAATAAAAACGGGGTGGATACATCGCTGTGTCCAAGAGACGCAGACCACGGGTCGGGAGTTACAGTTGTCATGGTAAAAGAAGATGGGCAGCGTAACTTTTTAGCCGAACCGGAGAATTTATCTCTTTCGCTTTGTGACAATACGTTACAATTGCCAGAAGCAAAGATCATTACCATGGGAAGTCTCTATCTGCCGCCTTTTGATGATATTGATACAGCGCTTCTTGTGGCCAGGCAGGCAAAAGAGATGGGAGCATTTCTCTGTGCTGACGTCAGTGTCGATGAAAACAGCAGTCTGGAATACTATCATGAATTGTGGCCATATGTAGATTATTTCTTCCCAAATGAGGACGAGGCATCTATGCTGACGGGAGAAAAAAATGTGGAGAAGATGGCAGACCAGCTGCTTAGATGCGGGATAAAAAATGTTGTGATTAAAATTGGGAAAAAAGGCTGTCTGTTAAAGAATCAGGAAAAAAGCCTGGTGGTACCTGCATTTTTAACGGAAGTTGTGGATACGACAGGTGCAGGAGATAATTTTCTGGCCGGATTTGCCGCAGGACTTCTGGAAGGAAAAACGAAAGAAGAATGCTGCAGATATGCAAATGCCGCGGCTTCGATTGCGGTCCGCTACCAGGGCGCATCAACAGGGATCAGAAGTATGAAGCAGTTAAAAGAGATTCTTTGCGGGAAAGAAAAGCATAATTAGATAGTAAACAATGTGTAAGGGAGAAAAAGAATGGATGCATTGTCAAAGATTAAGGAAAAAATAGCGAGAGATGAGATTGTACTGGGCTCACATATTACACTGAACGAAAGCTGTATTGCGGAGATCATGGGAGATGTTGGTTTTGATTTTGTATGGATCGACTGCGAACATTCACCGATTGATTATAAGGAGACACTTCAGCATATTATGGCGGCGAGAAGCAGTGGAACGGCTGCATTTGTACGGGTTCCGTGGAATGATCCGGTTCTTGCCAAACCAATCCTGGAGATGGGAGTACAGGGAGTGATCTTTCCATTTGTTAACACTGCCGAACAGGCTGAACAGGCAGTGAAATCCTGTCTTTATCCACCAAAAGGAATCCGGGGATATAATCCGAGAAGAGCCGAGAATTATGGATTGATGGATAAGATGGAGTATATTGAAAAATCAGGTGATATGGTCTGGAAGATTATCCAGATTGAACATATCGAAGCAGTCCGTAACCTGGATGAGATTCTGAAAGTAGAAGGCATAGATGCAATTGTTGTCGGGCCGAGTGACTTGTCGGGATCGATTGGGCTGATGGGACAGACTGCACATCCGGAGGTGAAAAAACTTTTGGATGAAATCAGTGAAAAAGTAGTAAAGGCAGGAATTCCGCTTGGGGTATCTACTGGTTTTGAACCGCCGGAAGTAATCAACGACTGGCTGCGCCGGGGGGTAAACTGGATTGGCGTCGGTGTTGACGTCGGCTATATGGTGAGAGGCAGTCAAAGTATCCTTAAAAACACCCGGGAGTTAATTGCCCAAGGAGGGAGAAAATGAGAATAACAGAGATTCAATGCCACAGGCTGCCGGTGACAACACTGCTTCCGGCGATACCGCGCAATTTAATCGAGTATACACTGGTTCGTGTACTGACGGATGAAGGGATCGATGGGAATTATATTGTCTGGTCGGAGACTCCGGCGGCACGGCCGCAGGCACTGGCAGAGGGGCTGAGACAGATGCGCCCATACCTTATCGGATGTGACCCACTGTTGATTGAGCATATCTGGCAGAAACTTGGGAAGATGTGGTATGAAGAAAAAGGACCTGCATTTGCGGCAATTGACTGCTGCCTGTGGGATATTGCAGGGAAAAAAGCCAATCTTCCGGTTTACAAGCTTCTCGGTGGTGCCAGAGAAGAGATTCTTGCTTATGCAAGCGGGGAGCCGCCGAAAACAATGGAAGGAAAGGTGGAACTCGCAAAGGAATTAAAAGCAAGAGGATATCATGCCTCGAAGGTACATCCATTTACAATGGAGGAATGTGAAGCTGTGCGGCGCGCGGTTGGAGATGAGCATATATTGATGCACGATGCAATTTTTGCACTGGATTTCCCTACGGCGCTGAAGGTAGGAAGAAAGCTGGAAGAACTTGATTTTTACTGGTATGAGGCGCCGCTGCCAGCCAGAGATATCGAGGGGTATATTGAACTTTCACGCAGGCTTTCGATTCCTGTGACGGTGGAACTCCGAAATAGCTTTCATGAGTACATGAGACGGGGGGCTGTGAGGATCATGCGGAGTGTGAGTGACTTCACGGGAGGAATTACAGAGATGCACAAAATAGCGACGCTGTGCGAGTTCTATGGAGTGAAGTATGAACCGCATTCGTTCGGCGGAGCTTATACCCAGATGGCGAATCTGCATGTCATGCTCTCCATCGAGCACTGTGATTTCTTTGAACTGCCCCTGATCGAAGGGAAGGAAGGTGCACTGGATGCAGGCGTACTGAAAGGGATCCGTATTGATGAGCGGGGATATGTAAAGCCATTCGATCAGCCGGGATTGGGACTGGAGATCGACTGGGATATGGTCAAAACAGGGGAAAGTTACAGGCTGGACTGGTAAGGCAACAGATCACGGAACAGCCACAAAAGCATTCTTTATAAAGGAGGAAGAGAGCATTGTATAAACAGTATATTGGCGGCAGGCTGGTAGAAGGAAAAGGGGCAGAATTTCCGGTATACAACCCTGCTACAAATGAAGTCATCGCCATGGTGGCAGGAGCAACGGCCGGGCAGGCAAAAGAGGCACTGGAATTGGCAAGAGATGCCCAGAAAAAATATGCGAAAACAACGATGGAAGAGCGGATCGGATGGCTTGTGAAATTCAGGGATGCCATTTTAGAAGAAAAAGAAAGTATCGTGACGCTTCTTTCAGAAGAAACAGGAAAACCTTATGCGATTGCCTGTGAAGATTTTGACTGGTGTGTAGAGTGTCTGACTTTTTATTCAGAAGAGATACGTCGGGTGAACGGAGTCTCGCTTCCGGATTTCAACACGCCATATGGAGGTACATACCATATTGTAGAGAAAAGACCGATCGGTGTGATTGCGGGTCATCTGGCATGGAATTATCCGCTGGGAAATGCAGGATTCAAGATCGGGCCGACCATCGTATCCGGATGCGCCTGTGTGCTGAAACCGGCCATCGAAACACCTCTTACAACACTGTATTTTGGTGAAATCATGCACCGTATCGGACTTCCGGCAGGTATTGTGAATATCATTTCAGGTCCTTCCAGTGAAGTGTGCGGGGTCATAAATGGAAGTACCATTCCGAAAATGCTGACCTTGATCGGATCTACTGAGACAGGACGCAAGGTGATGGAACAGGGAGCGACTTCGATCAAATCCTATTCGTTGGAATTGGGAGGCAATGCACCGGTGATTATCATGGAAGATGCAGATCTTAAGCAGGCAGCAGTGAAAACGGTACAAATGAAAACATCCAATTCCGGACAGATGTGTACAGACTATAACAGGATTTACGTTCATGAGAGTGTCTATGACAAGTTTTGTGCTATGGTAGAGAAGGAACTTTCTAAAGTGAAACTTGGAAAAGGACGCGATGAGGGATATATCATGGGGCCGATGATTAACCGGGGTGCGAGAGACCGGATGCTTGAGCTGATCGAGGATGCCTGCAAACGGGGAGCCCGCCTGCTGCGCGGAGGAGAGATCCCGGAAGAGTTTGAAAAGGGGAACTATATTACCCCGGCTTTATTAGTCGATGTGGACGAAGAGATGCGTGTTTCCAGAGAAGAGATCTTTGGACCTATTATTGCATTGAGACCGTATAGTGATCTTGACGAAGTATTAAAACTTGCGGTAGATACGGAATATGGACTTGCCTCTTATCTATGGGGACATGATGCCAGAAAATTATCGAAAGCTTTTGAAGCGTTAGAGTTTGGAGAAGTGTTCGTAAATGGTGCCGGCGGCGGCGCACATCTTCCGCATGCAGGGGTAAAACAGTCAGGGGTAGGATGTGACAGTTCACGCTGGTCACTGGATGAGTATTTTGATCTGCGCAGAATCGCGCTTGTACCGTAAGATAATTGTTTCATTATTGTGAGCTCAGACAGCGCCGTGAAAGAGCGCTGCTAAGAAAGGAGTATTTCATATGAAAAAGATTTTGTGTGCATTGTTGGTAATTTCACTCACTGCTGGTATCTGTACTGCCTGTGGGAAAAAAGAGGAAGGTTCTGATAATAAGGAAGGCAATAAAGACGGCAAGACAGTGATAAGATATATTGACCATTTTAACGAACAGACAAAGATTGACGGTGTTACGGCAGCGGTGGAAAAATTTGAAGCTGCCTACCCGGAATATAAAGTGGAAGTCACCCATACAGGGTCGGATAACTTTTTAGACCAGATCAGGACAGCGGTTGCGGCAGGTGAACCATATGACATCTTCCATGGTCATCTGGGAGACTTTGTAGAACTTGTGGATGCAGGGGAAATATATCCGCTGGACGACCAGCCATTCATTGGCCGGATTGATGAGTCCGTAATTGAAAATGAAAAAAGAGACGGCAAGGTGTGGGCAATGCCGATGAGCAGAAGTATCGGCGGAGTGTATTATAACAAAAAAGTTTTCAGGGACAATGATATCAAGGTGCCTGAGACGAGAAGTGAGTTTATCGAAGCCTGTGAGAAATTAAAAGAGGCAGGAATTATTCCGATCAGCGGAGGTTATATGCAGGGAAATGTCGTGCTTGACAGTGTACAGTGGATCGGACATCCGCTCTGGCAGAATATGGATGAAAAGGATATTAACCAGCGCATTATGGATGGAACAGGAAAATTCGCGGATTCTCCGGCGTATCTGGAGACTCTTAAGAACTGGAATGAATTAATTCTTGATTATATTGATGCCAATGAGTTAAGCGTGGACCGGTCAGAACGTGTCGTACAGCTGACGCAGGGAAAGCTTGGAATGCTTGTTTCAGGAAGCTGGTCTGTCGGTGATATCCGGACAACTGCACCGGATGGTGAATTTGGATTTATTCCGATTATGAATTATGAGGAACCAGAGAAAAACGGCGTGGTAATCGCAAATGATGACGGATTTATGGTATCTGCGAAGGGTGCGAATTTAGATGGCGCGCTTGCATATCTTGATTTTCTGACGAGTCCGGAAGGCGCAAATGCATGGCTTGAGAAATCCAAGACTGTAACTGCGCTCAAAGGAGTGAAGGTGGAAAGCGATGAAGAGATGGTAACAGAAATCATGAGTTATATCGATGCCGGGCAGCTCTATTATGCAAAAGATTCCGTACAGTTCCAGGGAGTAAAATTATCCCAGATCAGAGAAGTGTTTAAACAATATGTTTCTCTCCCACAGAGTGAGCGTAAAGATTATGAGGCGTCACTTCATTGGTTAGATGAAGAGTTTACGGCCTTACAGTAAAACTATAGTATAAACAGTAGAGAAGATGGTCAGAGAAAGACTTGTCACAGAAGTTTTTCTCTGACTGGCAAAGGAGTAGTTGATGAAAAAGACAAAAAAATTATTAACTCATCCACCTAACAGAAGGCGGCCATTAAGCTTTGGTTCTGTCAAAAAAGAAATACCATATCTTGTAATGCTGCTTCCGGTATTCTTGTTCGTTTTTTTATTTGTTTTATTACCTCTGATCCAGGGATTTCCGATATCTTTCATGCAGTGGGACGGATTCTCTGACAATAAAGTCTGGGTTGGATTTGACAATTATATTAAAATTTTTCAGGATAAATTTGTGAAGCAGTCAGTTTTTAACACCTTAGAGTTTACTATTTATGAAGTTGTCGGATGCAATGTGATAGGATTAGTGCTGGCGGTCTGGCTGAAAAAATCTTGTAGATCAAACAATGTATGCAGGACACTGATATTTATGCCGCATGTAATCTCCCTGTTACTTTCCGCTTATATGATCCGTTATATTTTCAATGAAGTTTATAATGTCACAGGGATCGTGAACGTCTTAGGTATGCCGTCTACCGTTATGGCTGCGTTGTCTTTCATTGCGATCTGGCGTGATTCGGGCTACTGTATGATTATCTATATTGCAGCACTGCAAGGGGTGGATGAATCTCTGTACGAGGTAGCCAGGATAGAAGGTGCAAGCAAGATCAGACAATTCTTTAAAATCACTGTCCCGATGATTATGCCGGCGATTACGGCAAATATTACATTGCTTACAGCATGGGGCCTGAAACTGTACGATTATCCGATGGCAGCGACCGATGGCGGAGGTCCGGGGCGTGCCTCAGAATCGGTCAGCATCTATATCTATCAGAACATATTTCCATATTATAAAGCGGGATATGGGCAGGCATTGGCTGTTGTATGGGTGATTTTCATCTTTATTATCACGCAGTGCATACAATCTTATCTTCGGAAGAAAGAGGTGGAGTTATAAATGACAGTAAAACGTATGTATTCAATTGGGCAGGGAATTTTAAAATTATGTGTTACACTCCTGATGATTTGCCCATTTTATCTCGCCTTCTGTTATTCATTTAAATCCAAGGAGGAGATTGCAAAGACAGGACTTGGTTTTCCAAAGACCTTTTATCTTGAGAACTTTAAGGTCGCGATGGAGAGAACGAATTTCATCCGCCCGCTGGCACTGACACTGATCCTTACTCTTGTGGGAACATTTATTTTAATTATTATCTGTTCCATGGGAGCTTATGTGATCAGCCGGAGGAAAAGCAAGATTTATACATGTTTTTATCTCCTGGTTACATTAACCATACTGGTTCCTTTTCATGCCTATATGCTGCCTCTGTATCTCATGCTGAATAAATGGGGGCTGATTAACACACTGACGGGATTTACCCTGGCAAAGGTAGGCTCTCAGGCCGGATTTTCAATTATTATCATTATGGGATTTGTTAAGTCCATTCCATTTGACATTGAAGAAGCAGCCTGTATTGATGGATGCGGAGTGTTCCGCAGGTTTTATCTCGTTGTGCTGCCTCTGATGAAACCGATTTTGTTAACTTCGGTGATCATTAACGCACTTGACATCTGGAATGAATATGCAATGGGAGTTGTTGTTTTACGAAAACCGGAGATGTTTACGCTTCCGCTTTTACAGCAGACTTTTTTTGGACAATATCATATTGATCTTGGGCAGGCATTTGCGATCTTTTCGATTTCAATGCTGCCGATTCTGATCATATATCTTTTCTTACAAAAATATATTATCAGCGGCATTGTTATGGGAGGCGTCAAGGGATAACAGCAGAATAAACAATAAATGAATGAAGAAAGAATGGATAAAAGATGACGACAATTGAGAAAAAAACATTTGGCCGTACGAAGGATGGGATACCGGTCCATATGTATAAAATGCAAAATTCCCAGGGAGCTTTTGTTGAGATACTGGACTATGGATGTATTATCCAGCGCATTATGGTTCCGGATAAAAACGGCTTTATGGCAGACGTATGCTGGGGCTATGATACATTGGAGGAATATGAGTCTACCAATTCACATTTCGGTGCTCTGATTGGCAGACATGCGAACCGGATTGCCAAAGGCGAGTTTGAGCTGAATGGCAAAACTTATCAGCTGGCACAAAATGATGGGCCGAATCATCTGCACGGAGGGATCAAAGGATTTGACAAATATGTCTGGGATGCCAGGATGGAGAGGGAAAGGCTGGTGCTTTCCCGTCAATTTCCCGATATGGATGAGGGATATCCTGGGAACCTGGATGTGACGGTCACCTATCAGTTTACAGATAAAAATGAGTTATTTTTAGAGTATCATGCAGTCAGTGACCAGGATACGGTAGTGAATATGACCAATCATTCTTATTTCAATCTGGGCGGACACAACAGCGGGAGCATCTTAGGGCATATTCTTGAGATAGAGGCGGATATGGTCACAGAAAATGACCCGGACTGTCTGCCGACGGGAGTGATCGCAAAGGTAGAAGATACGCCGTTTGATTTTACAAAAGCGAAACCGATTGGACGAGATATAGATGAGGATAACGAGCAGCTCCAGTTTGCGAATGGGTATGATATAAACTTTGTGCTGAGGCAGTCTGAGGGGATAAGGAAAGCGGCGGCTGTAAAAGATCCGGTGTCAGGGAGAGTGATGTGTGTCTATACAGATAAGCCGGGATTGCAGCTTTATACATCCAACTGGAATCATGATATCGGAAAAGAGGGGAGCAAGTATTCCCCCAGAGAGTCCTATTGCCTGGAAACACAGTATTTTCCGAATTCATTAAGGTGTAAAAATTTCCCGACGGCAGTTTTAAAGGCAGGCGATCCATATCACTTTACAACAGTCTATGAATTCACAACAGAATAAAGATGAGCGTAAGAGGAGATTGGAATGAAAATATTAAATGTGGGTGTTGTGGGAACCGGATTTATCGGCAAACAGCATATTGAAGCAATCAGGCGCATCCCGGGTACACAGGTGATGGCAGTTGCGGACAGTAATTTAGAGACAGCAAAAAGAACAGCGGAAGAACTATGTATTCCGAAATACTATGGTTCATACCAGGAACTACTGGCAGACCCCGAGATCAGCATCGTCCATAACTGTACACCAAGCGCCATGCATCTGGCTGTCAACCGCGATGCCATATTGGCGAAAAAGCATATCTACAGCGAAAAGCCGCTTACATTATCGGCAGAAGAGTCAAAAGAGCTGATTGCTCTTGCAGGTGAAAACGAGGTTGCGGCAGGGGTCAACTTTAATTACCGCCACAATGTCATGGTAAAGGAAATGCGTCAGCGGGTAAAAAATAACATCGGCAAAGTCTTTCATTTAGAAGTGAGGTACCTGCAGGATTGGCTGATGTATCCTACGGATTATGACTGGAGGATGGACTCCAAGGTCGGAGGAGTATCAAGGGCGGTTGCAGATATTGGATCTCACTGTTTTGACACGGTACAGTATGTTCTGGATCAAAGAATTGTGTCAGTGTATGCCAGACTTCATACTGTTTTTCCGGTAAGACAGAAATGTATGTCGACAGGAGGAACATTTGGAGGAAAGAAAGGTCCGGTCATAGAAGAGGTCCCTGTCACTTCAGAAGATTTTGCGTATATTTTGCTTCGGTTTGAAGATGGTACAACAGGTATTATGCATGTGTCGCAGGTATGTGCGGGCAGAAAGAATGGCCTGGAATTGTTGGTCAGCGGCAGTGAGTACGCTCTGGAATGGAAACAGGAGAGAGCGGACCGTCTGTGGGTAGGCCATAGAGACATTCCGAATGAAGAACTTTGTGCGGATGGAAAATTATTGACTGACGAGGCCGGAAAGTTTGCTACTCTGCCTGGCGGACATGCTGTCGCATGGCATGACGCTCTGCGTAATGCCATTCAAGTGTTTTATCAGTCAATCCGTGAGAATGATTTCAAGAGCACTCAGCAGGATTATGTTACTTTTGAGACGGGACACTATTTGATGAAACTGATAGAAGCATGTATGAAAAGTGACAAAACCAACCAGTGGGTTTCTGTTGAATGATGAGTGGATACCAGAGGAATTACTTTTTGCACCTATATCATAATATATAGTTATATTTGACGAGAACTGCCAGGAGATCAAACCTGGCAGTTTTTATTCCGTTGTTTCCGGTGGTGGATGAAGATTGTGCTAAAGTTTAAAATGTGATAATATAAGGTAACATGTCTGAATCAGGAAAGAAGGATACTATGAGAAAGAGAAAGATAATTTTAGCAATGACGATTGCGGGTGCTTTGCTGTGCGGCGGATGTCAGACGGCAAAACAGGGGGAGAGCAAAAAAAATACGGACAAGCCGGTTGAGATCACTGTGTGGCACTATTATAACGGTGCTCAGCAGAAGTCATTTAACAGTCTGGTGAAATCATTCAATGAGACAAAGGGAAAAGAAGCCGGGATTGAAGTGAAAGCATCAGGACTTGGAACGGTAAGTGACCTGGAGTCTAATGTTCTGGATGCGATCAATGGACAGGTGGGGGCAAAAGAGGTTCCGAATATCTTTGCGGCATATGCGGATACAGCGTATATGATTGACCAGAAGGAGATGGCGGTTGACCTTAGCAAATACCTGACGGAAGACGAAATTGCAGAGTATATGGACAGCTATATAGAGGAAGGAAGATTTAGTTCAGAGGACAGCCTCAAAATTTTTCCAGTGGCAAAGGCAACAGAAGTCTTTATGCTGAATAAAACAGACTGGGATAAATTTGCGGAAGCTACGGGGACGGATACGGAAGCATTTATGACAATCGAGGGCCTCACAGAGACTGCGGAGAAATATTATGAATGGACAGACAGTCTTACGGAAGAACCGGATGACGGAAAGGCGCTGTTTGGAAGAGATGCATTTGCCAATTTCTTTATTATCGGTGCAAAGCAGCTTGGAACGGAGATATTTTCATTGAAGGATGGCGAACCGGTACTGAATTTTGATAAAGAAGTCGTGAGAAAAATATGGGATAACTATTATGTACCGTATATCAATGGTTATTTTGATGCTTCAGGCAAGTTCAGGAGTGATGATATCAAGACGGGGAACCTGATTTCTTTTGTAGGATCTTCTGCGGGGGCGACATTCTTCCCGGACAGTGTTACGCTGAGTGATACAGATACATATCCGATTGAGATAGAAGTCTATGAATGTCCGCAGTTTGAAGGCGGAGAGAAATATGCAGTGCAGCAGGGCGCCGGGATGGTCGTGCTGAAAGCTGATGATGAAGAAGTCAAGGCATCTGTAGAATTCCTGAAATGGTTTACAGAAGAAGAAAGAAATATTGAATTTTCAGTAGAATCAGGGTATCTTCCAGTGAAAAAGTCGGCAAACAATGAAGAAGCCATTGAAAAATTTACTGACAAAGAGAGCAGTGATAAAGTAAAGCAGATTATTAAGACATCATTGCAGATGGTAAATGGAAATACACTCTATACCACAAAAGCATTTGAGAAAGGGACAGATGCAAGGAATATACTGGAATACTCACTTCCTGATAAGGCAGCGGAAGACCGTGAGCAGATCAAAGCGTTGATTCAGTCTGGAATGACGCGTCAGGAGGCTGTGTCGCAGTATGATACGGATGAGAATTTCGAAGAGTGGTATACACAGACAAAAGCAGAGCTTGAAAAACTGATCGAAGAATCCAAATAGAATGAGATAAGGAGGGCCAAGGTATGAGTGAAAAACGGAATGATAAAAAATCAAAGCCGATTTTGAAAAAAATTCTGATACCGATGCTTCTCCTTATTTTAGTGGAAGAGATTGTGCTGATAGGAACCATTGTCGGCGGCGGTGCTGTTAAGGAGTTAAACCAGAATGCCAGAGATATTCTGCAGGGGAAAGTGCAGAACAGAAAAAGTTATGTTGAAAATGAGATGATCAACAGTTGGATGAATGTGGACAGCACTGTAGAAATGATTAATGAAAAAGCTGCGGAACTCGAAAAACAGGGGGCCATACAGTTAGCATCTCTGGACAAAGGCTCCGAATATTGTGAGCCTTTGATTGCAGGAGTCACAGATGATTTGATTGCAATGATGAGAAGCAACAAGGTCACCGGGGCTTATATTGTATTTAATAATGAGAGTGTTGAGGATATGGAAAAGGGAATCTACCAGGATAAACCCGGAATTTATATCCGTGACCTGGATCCGACGACGAACAGTTCCTATCATAACAGTGACCTGCTGATAGAACGTGCACCAGTAGAGATTGTAAAAACATTGAATATATCTACGGACAGCTCCTGGCGTCCTGTATTTGAATTCGGAAAATACAACGCGCGATATTACGATTTTATCTACGAGCCATATATTCAGGCGGTAAAGACAGGATATACAAAATCCCCGAGACAGCTCGGGTACTGGAGCAAGCCATTTGCCATGAATGGAGATCAGAATAAAGTGATCTCTTATTCGGTGCCGCTTGTCACAGAAGATGGAAACGTGTATGGAGTGATGGGAATTGATATTACGCTTGATTATCTCCAGACATTGCTGCCGGGGGAAGAACTGATGGAGAATGGGAATGGAACCTACCTTCTGGCGGTAAACAATGAGGGGACGGATGAGTATTTCCCTGTGCTTTTTTCGGGAAATACGTATGAAGCACCTCTGAATAAAAGTATAAAGATTCAGGAAACCGAAAATGGTTCCTATCAAATGAACGGCACGGATAAAGAGATTTACTGCAGTATGGATTTTCTGAATTTATATGATAATAATGCGCCGTTTGAAAATGACCGGTGGGTTTTGATCGGTCTTGTCAGGAAATATGAATTAAACGGGGTGGCGGATCATATACAAAATGCAATGAGTATGGCTGCTGCGATCACGATGATTGTAGGTCTTGTGGGAAGTTTTATCATCAGTGTGCAGTTATCAAAGCCAATCAGTAAGATTGCAGATAATATCAGAAATATGGATGGCGGCAAGGAGATACAGCTTGAACGTACACAGATCGCGGAGATTGACCAGCTTGAATATTCCCTGGAACAGCTGAGCCGGGATGTAATTAACTCGGCGGCCAAGTTTTCGCATATCCTGAAAAGGGCAAGTGTCAGAATTGCCGGGTTTGAAATGGAAAAAGAGACGAATTATCTCTTTATCACGGAAGGTTTTTTCGAACTGTTTGGAATAACAAATGTGAAAACGGAGAGTGTTACACCGGAGGAGCTGATGAGGCTTCTTGACAGCCTTTCGACATACTGTGCAGAAGAAGATGAAGAAAAGGAACAGTATTTATATAAGATACCTGTGCAGGATGGGGAGACCGTATACATCCGTCTTAGTTATTCTAGAGCGGGCAACAGGCAGATAGGGCTTGCTGAGGATGTCACAAGAAACGTTAAAGAAAAGAGAATGATCGAGCATGAACGTGATCATGACCTTCTGACAGGATTATGTAACCGAAGATCATTTTACCGGAAAATGAGAAAACTATTCGATGAAGGCAGCAAAACATTGAAGACCGGGGCGCTGATCATGCTGGATCTTGATAATCTGAAATATATAAATGATACATACGGGCATGATTATGGCGACAAATATATTCGTTCTGCGGCGGAAGGCTTCAGAAATTATACGCCGGAGGGGACAGTCACAGCAAGAATCTCAGGAGATGAATTTTATCTGTTCTTTTATGGATATGAGAGTAAGGAAGAAATCCGGAGGATCATCGAGAAATTTAAGATGAAAATGCAGGCGATCAAAATGGAACTTCCTTTGGCTGAGGAATGTTTTATTAAAATGTCCGGAGGGGTTTCCTGGTACCCGGAAGATGCAGAGCAGTTTGAAACTCTGTTGAAATACTCGGATTTCGCAATGTACCAGGTGAAAAAGAACGGAAAAGGTGATATTAAAGAGTTTGAAATGGCTGCGTATTTGAAGGAAGAATCTGCACTGCGTAACCGGGGAGAATTTTTAGAACTTTTGAGAAATGAAAGTATAGAATACTATTTCCAGCCGATTGTAGATGCCTCCAATGGGGAAGTATATGCTTATGAAGCTTTGATGAGAGGAATGACATCTTCCTTTAGAAGTCCTGTTGATATTTTAAAACTGGCCGCGGAAGAAAAGTGCCTTCCGCAGATAGAAGAGCTTACATGGAAGAGAGCGACAAAGGAATATTTTCATTATGTTGCGGCAGGTGTGGCTGATGGAGAATGCAGATTATTTATTAATTCTCTGGCAGATCAATGTATGAGTTTGGAGACAGTTGCTGTTGTTGAGGAAAACAGCAGAGGTTATCTGGACAGGATTGTAATTGAATTGACGGAAGAGGATGAATTAAGTGAGACTGCGTTGAACAGAAAGCGGTTATATGCAGACCGGTGGAAAGCTGCATTTGCACTGGATGATTATGGAAGTGGGTATAATAGTGAAAAAGCTCTCTTGAATCTGAAGCCGGAATATATTAAAATTGATCGTGAGATCATAGAAGCGATTCAGAAGGACGGCAGTAAGCAGAAAATCGTTGAGAATACGGTGTCTTATGCTCATGAGAGGGACATGCGGGTGATTGCCGAGGGAATAGAAAATGAAGAGGAATTGAAGGTGGTTATAGGATTAAATGTTGACTATCTTCAGGGATTTTACATTGGGAAGCCCAATATAAAGCCTCAAAAGGCAGAAAAAAAGGCAGTTGAGCAGATCTGTTCTATGACGGTCCAAAGGGCTGAGGGGAGTGCCGGACAGAAAGAGTGAGAGATGACAGGGAGGAGCAATAAATAAGGGAGGTACAAAAGAAATGAAGTGTCCTAAATGCGGGAATGAATTACAGATAAGGAAAGAAATTACTGGGAAAGATGGGAATGGGAATCCCATAAGCAGTGAGTTTGCGGTATGCAAGAACTGCCGTAAAAAGTGGAATCTGGATAAGAGCAAACATAAAAAGAAGAAAATGGAAACAGAAAGACTGGCGGTGCAGAAGACGGAGACAGAAAGACTGCCAGTAGAAGATACCAAGGGAATAAAGGAGGCACTGGAAGAGGAGGTGCCGGTTTATACAAATATCCCGCCGAAAGAAATCCGTGATGCCAGAGAAGAAGCAATGAAAAAAGGCTATGATGACATGCTTTCAGCAGGTACAACGGAAAAATCATCTTCTGTAAAAAAATCAGGTATTCAGAAAAAGGTTATGATCGCAGCTGTTGCAGCAGTTGTAGTGCTGGGTCTTATTATTTGTTACATTAAGCAGGATGCAATCAAAAGTAAATTTGGAATTGGCACTTCAGTGGGCAGGAGTAATGAAGAAAAAGATGATGGGATTATTGATTTTAAGGCCCGAACCTTTACTTTAAAATATCTGAGCCATGAACTGGGGACAGATTATGAGGGAAATCCGTGCCTTTTTGTATATTATAGTTTTAAAAATGTCGGTGAAGAAAATCTTGTGCCTATGGCAGCTGTTGCATTGAAGGCGACTCAGAATGGAACGGATTGTCTGGCCGCGGTTGTCATGGATTCGAATCATCAGGAAATTGATAATTATATGCAGGAAGTAGAACCCGGGAAAGAAGTTAAGGTCTGCCAGGCATATTCATTACCGGATGACACGGAAATAACGATAGAGGCATCAGAGCTTGTTACAATTGATGCAGAAAAAGATACACAAATTTTGAAATTGAAGTAAGAGATGTTTATGAAAGAGATCTGCCGCAATCATATGCGGCAGAAAGGCATTATCCCGCTGAAGCGGCCCGCCACAGGCGGAGAATCCCGCAGGCGGGATTCTTTTTTCTATTTAGTCACGGCATTTGCAGCCTGAACGAAGGTCAAATTCAGGATTAAATGCATAGAAGTTTCTGCTGTCAAGATTATCTTGAACAATTCGGAGACTTTCGCCAAAACGTTGATAGTGAACTATTTCGCGTTCGCGCAGGAAACGGATTGGATCACATATTTCAGGATCTTTGATCAGCCTCAAAATATTGTCATAAGTCGTACGTGCCTTTTGTTCTGCAGCCATGTCTTCATGCAGATCTGTGATCGGATCTCCTTTTGACTGGAAGTAAGTTGCTGTCCATGGCGCGCCACTTGCAGCCTGCGGCCAGAGTGCAAGGGTATGGTCTACGTAATATTTGTCAAAACCAGAAGCTACGATTTCTTCAGGGGTCAGATCTTTTGTCAGCTGATAGACGATGGCACAGACCATTTCCATATGGGCGAGTTCGTCTGCCCATAATTGTTGTAGATTAGAGAGAAAGGGCGGATTTGCGCGGTTTTTGGGGTGTGGATATTGACTTTAAGGAGAGATATGCTAGCATTTCTTTGAAATTTTAGGGAGCTTCGGATAAATGTGCAGTTCGAAATTAGGGCACTCCGCCTGCCCTCTCTTATTCTTTTCCAGTTTTTTATACTCTACTTTTTCCAGCAGGTCATGGAGCATTTCATTTTTCTTATCAATGGACAGATGTTTATAATTATCAATCAACCGCTGGCACTTGGGGGCAAATGTCGTCTGGTTGGCAATGAGCTGTTCTTCGTAGAGAATTTCATCTTCTATGGCACAGACCTCTTCTTCGAGTCCTAACAGTTTGCTTTCAAGCAGATCAGAACGTTTCAGGAAGACTTCAGTCGTATAGATTCCCTGTTCTAAGAAATCATATAATCCTTCCCGCTGGGCAGTTGTTTTATCGAGTATTTCCTGTTTCTCAGATAAAAGTTTCTGCTTCAGTTCGATGCTGGCCTGCAGCCTCGTTGTCGTCTCAGGCGTTTCTGTTTCATAACCTTCCAGCCATTCTTCCAGTGTTTTAATCAGAAGGTCCTCAATCAGATAGAGAGGAGATCCTACGGTTTTGCAGCCGGTATGTGTGCAATTCAGCGTCTCGAACCGGTACCGCCCGGTATTGGCCTTCCGCGTCATCGCATGATGGCATTCGGAGCAGATCAGGATACCGGCAAGGGGATTTTTCAGTTTATAGCTTTCTGGAAGCCTTGGATCGCCATTGCTGATATTACGGTTGGCCAGATCAAACAATTCTTTGGAAATCTGAGCTTCGTGCAGTCCTTGTGCCAGCATGTATTCTTCCATACGGGGGCGGGATTTCTGAACAATACCGCCGACAATGGAGCGCTGTGTCTTTCGTCTCTGGTAGCGGACCATTCCGATATTATGTTCATTGGCAATAATGTCACGTATGCTTGCCGGTGTCCAGAAATCGCCTTTCCGTGGCTTGATTCCCATGCTGTCAAGCTTCGAGCCGATCTTAGATGTGCCAAGCAGTTTGCCGCCGCAGCCATAACCGGCCCACTCGTAGATCAGGTGCAATACCGGAGATTCTTCCGGATGCGGCCGGATAGAGAAACCCTTCTGGGCAGGAAGCTTGAAGCGTTCCCAGCCATAGGGGGCAACATTGCCGATGTATTTGCCTTCCCGGAAAGAGGCGAGCCTGCCGGCTTCCAGCCGCCGATTGATTGTCTTATATTCACGCCGTGACATAAACAGGCTGAATTCAAAGTATTCCTGATCGGATGGATCCCTGGGATCGTAGGTTTTCATTGGTGTGATGATTTTCGTATCAGAATAGGTAAAAGCTTCGGCGACATAGCCCTGGTCCCGGGTGTCGCCCCTGGCCAGACGCTCGATCTCGGCAACAAGGACGCCGTCCCAGAGTCCCTGTTCCACTTCCAGCAGAAGCTGCTGCATCACCGGCCGCGCGGCGATGGTTTCACCGGAGACGATTTCTTTGTAGATCTGGGTGATGGTAAGGTTTAGACGCTTGGCAGTGGTGAGAAGCATCCGCTCATGGCGGGCTAAAGTTTCGCCCTCCCCGTGGAGTTCGGCTTCTACATCTTTTCGGCTTTTACGCAGGTATATACAATATGGCATGATATCACTTCCTTCTTTAGAGTGTATTTAAAAATGGGTATAAAAATAACACCTATACAGGTGCCAGAGGAATATGATATAATACATTTGTTGAGGATGTACTATATTTTGCCTCTGGCAGGTATAGTAATTGTGTAGAACCGGTTCTGTTAGCAGCAGGAGCGGTTCTTGACATTTTATGATTATTTGCTATAATGTACTTAACAAGACAGCCGGAAAGGTAGGTGCAAGCTACCCATCCTGGCGAAATAAGTTATTAGAAATAGCGCCTTACTTTACCAGAGTGGGGGCGCTATTTTTTGTGCCTGTCATTTTTGACAAGAGTAATTATAGCTACAATCATAAGTACAAAAGTAAATAAGTCACTGTATGTAACGTACATTGTCACCATCCCCTTCCTACAAGACTCAGGATGGATGGCCAGCGCCCCTCCGGCTGCCTGGGTAAATATATTTAGTTGGTGCTGCCCCTGGAGGACAGGGGCATTTTTATTTATTCTGTTAAGTCATCGTCTTCATTATAGTTCCAATCAGAGGTATAAGGTGAATCTGCTGATTGAGATTGACGGAATTCTTCAGCAACCATAGTTTTATTAAATTCTGCTGTTGGGTCGATTGTGGTTACAAGATTTTCTAATTCTTCTAAAGAGGTATAAAAAAATTCTTTTCTCATATTAACTTTATTAACACGCTTGTCATTTAAAAGTTTGTGTAGAGTTCCTTCCAAGCCAACAGCATCATCTGAAAAAATAAAACTGTGAACGTCAAATTTAAATGGCACTGAGGCATCACCAAGTTCGTTAACTCTATCTTGGGGATTAAGTCGTCTTGTCATTCCTATCTTGAATACATTATCTCCAAATGAACCAAGATTACTAATTATGTATACGTTACCTGCTTTTCCGTTTGCAAGATTTGAAATTTCTTCCTTTTTTACTATTACATCAGCGAGTTGTGACTGAAGTTCAAGGATTCTTGCATTTAGTTTTTCTAATTCATCATCCTTTGCATCAGATAACAGTTTTTTAAGTTTTTCTAATTCTCCATTATATTTGGATTCCTCTTGCTCTACTTTTTTTCGTTCGGCTTCTAATGCTTTTCGTTCTTCAGCTTCCTGACGCATTTGTTCTCTTAGAGCTAATTGCTCTTGTCTAGATTGTTCTTTTTTTACATAATAGTTGTACTCTATTTTTACAGCATTGATAAATAAGTATTCAATTTCTCCAATGAATTTCGTTAGGGTACCGGCTATACTCTGATTGCCTTCGCCTGCAATTTTCAGATATTTTTGCGTGACAACTTTCACATCTGCAACAGACTTATCGAGTTTTTCATATTTAAGATTATATAAAATATTTTGTAACTCAGCACGAAGGGCAATGACCATAAGTTTATATATTGCTTGATTTGCTTTTGTGGTATACCTTGCGGAATATTGTTCAAGAAGAGAATTAATCTGTTTGTCGTTTTCACGATATGCTTTTCGTAAATCTTTCATATCCATGCAATGAAGTTTTAGCATAACAGAAGGGCTTAACTCTTCTAAAATAGTAATATCTTCTGGAGATAGCCTACAAGAATCATGAGTTGGCTCGTAGTTCAGGTAATTAGATAACGCATAATCAATTGCCTTCACTAATTCTTTTGAACGATTAAGTTTATTTGTTTGCGTTTTTGTATTCTTTGTAAGTTTCATGAGTTCAGATGAACTTGAATTTAATTTAGTTTGTAAATCCGACTCTTTTTCTTTTAATTCATCACAATGCCGATTTAGATCAGATATTTGTTTGTGCAGATCTGCTTCCATATTTAGACGTTTCTGATTATATTCATCATTTAATTTTCTAATCATATCTTGAATTTTGTAATAGTCAAAGGCGCCTAATTCTTCTAATTGCTTTTCCATGTTTTTATTGGATTTTATGAGTGCATCATTGTCTTGCTTTAGTTGAACGATTTCAGCTTTGAACTCTTTGATTTTGAAAATATCCCCAAATCCCATAAACTTTCCTCTTTTCGTAAGTATTTGCCCAATATCTATATGAACGCGGATGCGTTATTTATATTGTATGTGAAAATGTTGTTACGGTATATTTTCGTTATTCATTTAATCCAATACTGTCAGGAATAATATTAACAGTTATAGAGCCGGTATATGTAAATGTATTATTTTCATAATCTATTTTCATGCCAGAACTATTTATTATAGTACCATATGGTTCAAAACTGAAAGGAATTAAGGAACCAGATGTTCCCAAATAGCTATTTGGATTATGATTGATAATACTTCCTGTGACATCGTATTTAATCTCATATGGATATGGGATTTCGCGATAAGGTTCATTTTCATGGTTATATGCTTGGAATGTTGCTGTCTCTATTGTAAATGTTAACTCATCTTCAAAAACATAATTATATGGTAGCTCGAATGAAAGTGGGATTTCTAAACCATCCTCAATTAAAGGAGGAACAGGGGAGTCAGTCTCACTATTATTTGTTGGTTCTTCATTACCATTTGTAATATATTCTTCTGTAACATTTGTAATGTATTGATCAGGTTCTTGGCGGATAATAGTAGTTCCTTTATTTTGATCAAAATTAGATTCTATGCTAGCAATAATTGCTTGTTTAAGATCTTCTTTTTCAGCATTAGATATTTTAATGTCTTTAATTTTTGCATCAATGATAGAAGCAGTTTCTGATAATAATTCAGACTTTAAAGAATCATTATTATTATCTATCATTTGTTGAACTTCATCTTTTGTAAGGCTTGCAGATTTTTGGGATTCAGGTTCTTTAGAAGATGAACATGCAGTAAATGTAATGCATATCGTAAAAATAAGTAAAGTAGCTAAATTTTTCTTTTTCATATGGTCCCCTCTTTTATAAAATTTTGCCCAATATCTATGTTAACGCAGGTTGCGTTATTTTAATTTTTTTATTAATTAGTCATCTAAATCTATCTCAGACAAAAGTTGTATTAGGCGAAGCTTCTGGTCTTTTGACATTTGTTTACCATTCCGAGCAATTAATTGTTCAACATCGTCATAGTTGGGTTCTGCATTAACTTTTGATCCATCTGCTAATTTTTCTAATTCCTCAACTTTGATTCCGAGATTTTGACATATCACGATTACGTTATCTACACTGGATTTACCAATTCCAGTTCTTTTTAGCATTGTATATAGGCTTGTATAAGGAATACCACATTTTTCAGCAAATGAGCGTAAACTATAACCTTTTTGTTTTATGAGGTTTTCTAAAAATTCTTCTCGTTCCATTTTTTCACCACCTTCATTATAACTGCATTATATACGATTTTGCGAATAAAGTAAATGAAAAATATTCAAAAGCAAATATTTTAAGCAAGTATATTCGAAAAATATACGTTGTTGAAAATATTATTCTTGACAATGGACGCATGCGAGAATACAATGCAATTATAACATTCGCATCAGCAAATATTTAAAAGGAGGTAAATAGGAAATTGTACAATAATCTTTTAGAAGTTATGAAGTCTGAAAAAGTAACGTTTTCTCAAATGGGAGAATTACTTAACTGCAGGTATCAAACAGTTAGCGATATCGTAAATGGAAATACCCAAAAAGGGTTTTATTATGAGGATGCATGTAAAATACATAAAGTTTTCTTTCCTAAATATGATATCGAATATCTATTTAAGCGGATATAATACAAACAAATGTTCGATAAAAATAATATACTACGAATATATGTTTGTGTCAATGAGAGAAAGAGGTCAAATGAACGAGTTACAGATTTTTGAAAATGCCGAGTTCGGGCGGATACGGATTTGAAGAAGGAAAAGACTTTTGCTCAAAAATGAGCGAAACCTCTGCAAAGGGTGGCAGACCAGCATTAAATTCTGTGGCTTAAATTATGAGTGTATGTTTGTGTCGATGAAAAAGAGAGGTGTCAGGATCAAAGAAAAATAGAATCAAAAAATAAAGGAAACTCAGACAATCAGTAATACATATACATTTGTAATAGAAGGGAGTTGATAGATTGATTGCGATGGAGCGGAAATTCGGGAGCGCAGTATCATACATACATGATGATTCCTGTAAGAAACGCACAGAAAATGAGATAAGACAGATTGTTAAGAAAGTTTCAGAGCTGGTATATAACTCTGAGGTCGCAAAAGAGGAAACCGCTTAGGCGGTAACAGGAAAGGAGGACAAGCATGAGGGACTATAAAAAAGAGCTGGAAGAGTTAGAAGCAAAAGAGTCTGCAAAAGCAGCAGTTCTGTACACGCTGTTGTTCATCGGAGCAATGGTGGCCTGGAAGCTTATTTTTCGGCAATAAAAAAGAGTGCATAGGGCTGCAACCCGTTTATGCACTCAACAAAATTATACAACTTAATAATATAGTATTTGAGGAGGATTTGCAATGGATATGAAAGATTTATCTATGGAATCATTAAAAGAAAAGAATCTATTGTTGGTAAGTACAAAGGAATACAGAGATTTAATGGAACAAAGTATTCGATTAGATATAGCTGAGCAATATTTAGAAGGAGAGGGGCCAAGATACACTGATAATGCGCTGCTGTATATTTTGGGATTACATAAGATTGGGGTGGATGATATTGAATAACAACTTTGAAATAGAGAAAGAGATCGTGTCTATTCCGCCCAGAGGGGACAGCGCAGCGGATCATATCGAAGTAAACCTGCTGAGCTGGAATGACCGGAAGGCGAAGATCGATATTCGAAAATGGAGCAATGACGGGCATATACCGTTCCGTGGAATCCAGTTGACGAACGAAGAGGCTGCTGTGATTGCGCAGGAGATTCTAAAATATCTGGGGGTATGTGGAAATGTATAGAGGGATTGCAGGGAATAGGGGGATTACAGTATCTGATGAGGATGCATTCTTATATGCCCTGGAACAAATACAAAATGCAGATGATCAGTTAAAGAGGGATGTAGTTGAGATGTATTTTTCAGGTGATTTTCTCTATGAAAGAGAGGATGTAGAAGTATGAGCAGTAAAGAACAGTTAAAAGTGATACACACCGGTCTTGATCATGCACTGGATAAACAGGCGGAAGCATTGCCGCAGAATTTTAATAAGCATCGTTTTTTGCAGAACTGTATGACTGTCCTGCAGGACAATGATTTCTCGAAATGTGAGACAACTTCTGTGGTCAGGACGATGCTCAAGGGAGCATTTCTGGGTTTGGATTTCTTTAACAAAGAGTGTTATGCAATTCCTTATGGAACCAATGTACAGTTTCAGACAGATTACAAAGGGGAGATCAAACTCTGCAAGAAATATTCTATCAATCCGATTAAGGATATTTACGCAAAAGTTGTCCGGGAGGCAGATGAATTTGCGATGTGGGTAGAGGATGGTAAACAGCATGTTGTATTCAAACCTCTTCCTTTTAACGACAATGAAATAAGAGGGGCATTTGCAGTCTGCTATTTTACGGATGGAAGTATGCTGTGTGAAGCGATGTCAGTAAAAGAGATTGAATCTACAAGACAGAAATTCAGTAAGCAGCCGAATGGAAAAGCATGGAGAGACAGTACCGCTGAAATGTACAAGAAAACAGTACTGCGGCGTCTGTGTAAGAATATAGAACTGGATTTTGAGAGTATCGAACAAAAGTATGCTTTTGATGATGGAGCAGATTTTGATATGAATAAGGCTGCAGAAAAGCAGGAGGCGGAAGATGTCTTTGCGGTTGAAACGGAGGCTACAGTAGTAGAAGAGGATGGCACAGATGGAACTGAACAGCAGTAATTATTACAGCAGGGAAGCCAACAACGAGTATCTGTCTGTCAGCCAGTATAAAGATTTCTGCGGTACGCTTGGCAAGCCAGCCTGCGAGGCGGAAGCAATGGCCAAGCTTTCTGGTGAATGGGAACAGAAGAAAACGGACCCGCTGATGGTTGGTTCTTATGTGGATGCATATTTTGAAGGTTCCCTGGAACAGTTTATCAAGGAAAATCCAGAGGTATTTACCCGGAAGAAAGAGTTGAAAGCAAAGTATAAAAAGGCAGAAGATCTGATCGCAAGGATTGAAAGAGATCCGTTGTTCATGAAATATATGAGCGGAGAGAAACAGGTCATTATGACGGCAGAAATGTTCGGGGCAAAGTGGAAAATTAAGATGGACAGCTATCATCCTGGGAAATGTATTGTAGATTTAAAGGTCATGCGTAACATCCGGGAACCAAAGTGGACGAAGGACTTCGGAAACATGGATTTTACTCAGTACTGGGGTTATGACATCCAGGGGGCAGTGTATCAGGAAGTGGTATATCAAAATACAGGCAAACGACTGCCATTTTATATCGCGGCGATTTCCAAAGAGGAAGAGCCGGACATAGAGATCATACAGATTGACCACAGGCACTTGAAGGACAAGCTGATGGAAGTGGAACAGAACACGCGTAAGATTCTGGAATTGAAGGCTGGGGAATATGAGGCTATCCGGTGCGGGGTATGCAATTATTGCCGGCATACCAAGGTATTGGAGAAGCCGATCCATTTTAGTGAACTGCTTGGAGAGGTATGAGAGATAGTACAGGCAACGGCCTTGCTATAGAGTAACCCGTAAACAGCTTATGTTGGTGCAGATAATATATCACGATATTATAAGCCAGCGGTATTACATCCTGCTAAATGGGCAGGGAAGGAGGTATTAGAATGTTCAGATTTGAGATGTTCGGTATCTCCTTCGAAATCGGATCAGGTCACCACAATCCCGTAAAACGGAGTGGTTCATCAAATACAGACCGGAGGATAAGAAAAGAGATTGAGGAACTGAATAACCAGGGCTGGGTAGTGATTAATGTCGGTCAGGGTTATTACATACCGTATCCGGGTGATCCGGTGGATGTGAAGGAGTATAACGAATATATCAGGAAAGAAAAAGCAAGGGCAAGGAAGATCCTGAAAAAGGTTCTGGCAATGCAGCTTGCCTGGAAGAAGCGTTGTGAGGAATATGAAAATGAAAGGAAAGACAGTGCATGATAGAGCATAAATTTGTGATCAGAGGCACACTGCCGGGGCTGAATGATTATCTGAAGGCAGAGCGTAGTTTTTCAAGAAAACATAGTTGCGGCAATGACATGAAACAGCAGAACCAGTTTTTGATCTGCAATGCTATCAGGACGCAGTTAAAACGTCTCAGAATCGAAAATCCGGTTCATATCTCATACACTTACTATGAGCCAAACAAAAGACGGGATTTGGATAATATAGCGGGTGTTGCACATAAATTTGTACAGGACAGCCTTGTGAAATGCGGCGTTCTTGAGAACGATGGCTGGAGAAATATCAAGGGGTTCAGTGACCAGTTTTATGTAGACCGGAAGAATCCGCGGATTGAAGTCCTGCTGATTGAAGAGTAGGTGAGAAGATGGAAGGATGGGTGAAGTTTCACCGCAAAATGTTGGAGAATCCTATCATTTGTAAGGATGCTGAGACGTTTGCGATCTGGGGATATCTTCTTCTGAGTGCAACCCACAAGGAGTATACAGAATGGTTTGGAGGCAAGAAAATCGCCCTGAAACCTGGTCAATTAATCGTCGGAAGAAAGAAAATTGCAGAGGTTTTACGTGTTTCGGAAAGTAAAGTACAACGTACGCTAAAGCGTTTCGAAGATGAACACCAGATTGAACAGCAGACGAGTAACGCAAACCGCCTGATTACAATAGTTTCGTGGGAGTCATACCAGTATAGTGAACGGCAGACTGAACAGCCAGTGAACAGCCAGCGAACAACGAGTGAACAGCCAGTGAACACATACAAGAATGAAAGAATGAAAGAATGTAAGAAAGAAACATATAGTGCTTCTGACGAAGCTGACAGTTTTGCAGAACAATGCGCCATGATTCGGGATCTGTATAATTCCGTTTGCGGGTCATATCCCCGCCTGGTAAAGCTTTCTGAAAAACGGAAAAAGGCAATCAGGGCAAGGATGAATTCTGGGTATAGTGTTTTGGACTTTAAAACGCTCTTTGAGAAAGCAGAACAGTCGAGATTTTTAAAAGGCGGCAACGATCGGAACTGGACCGCAGACTTCGACTGGCTGATAACGGATAAATATATGCCGCGGGTGCTGGAAGGAAAATATGATGATGCATTGCAACAGCAGAAATCAAAGGCATCAAATAAATTCAACAACTTCCAAGGACGCAGTTATGATATGGACAGCCTGGAAAGGCAGCTACAGGGGAAATAGGGCGGAAAGGCAGGGAAAAATGAAATATTCAAACAGCAGTGGAAAACGCCGTGTAACGGGACACAGTGGCGGTAGTATGGATAAGTTCATCTTTGCAGGGACTAAGAAGAAAAGGAAGAAGGTAGGCAAGAAATGAAATGTCCAGTATGCGGCGGAAATACAAGAGTGATGGAGACAAGGGAGAACCAATGGGGAAATGAGCGTAAACGGGAATGTCTGGAATGCGGTATAAGGTTCATAACTCTTGAGAGAGTTACCAGGGAGTGTAAGAAATATGGAGGAAGAAGATAATGGGAGCTGTTTTGATTGGAGCGATATTTATGGCTGTTGCATTCGCAGCAGGGTTTGCAACCGGATATTGTGTAGGGCTGGAGAGAAGGAATGATGAGATATGAAATTGAGTATGCTCAATTCACGAAAGTAGTGGTTGAGGCAGAAAGCAGAGATGAGGCTGAGAGCATTGCAGCGGTTATGGATGGAGAAGATATTGCGGAACATGATCCGCATGAATATGTCGTCTGGAATATTATTCAGTTAAATTAAAATTTAGGAGGTGCGTTATGAGTAAAGCAGCAATAATCGTAGAGATGCCACAATGCTGTCATGAATGTAGATTTTGGTTCTCGAAAGCAACTGAGCCAGTTAAATATAGATGCATGGCGGCACAAAAATATATAGATAATTTGGGTGGTAAGCCAAATTGGTGTCCTCTTCGGGATCTGCCAGAAAGAAAGGCAGTAATTGGTATTGATGGTGCAACTGGGATAAAAGAATTAGAGTTGCATGGTCGGCAAAAAGGGTGGAACGCTTGTATTGATAAGATTTTAGACAATTAACGTTTACTTTAGCGGACTAAATCGGGCGGGCGACCGATCAAATTAGGATTTAGGAGGGAAAACAATGCCAGAAAAGTGGCTACAATGGAAAAATTCACAAGAGTGGGGAACCATATACTGCCCTATGCTTGGTTGTGATGTTATGACGTATTATCCAATAGGCGCACCTGCTTTTAACAGTTATACAGCACCATTTATTGATGATGAAGGGGATGTTTGTTATTACAAATACGACCATGATGAAGGTGCATGGGATGACAGCATGATTTGGGCGGGTGAGTATGAAGATGGGATGACATGTAGCTTTTAAACTGAAAAATTAAGGATTATCGAAAGAAGTGTGCGTCAGGACAGTGAACTTTCTGGTGTGTACCAGAATTGACTGATCTGCCCAATGACATGGGAACGGGAGAGCATAAATTAAGGATTTAAAGAGGAGCGAACAATGATAGGAATAATAACGGGAATAACTGATTCTGGAGCTATTGAATACTGCCCAAAGTGTGGAGAAAAAATATATAGGAGATATGCGGACGGAACAGTAGAATGCGAAGGATGTCATTATCGTTTTGGAGTGGTAGATTGTGATGATGATGAAACAGAGGTAGATTAAGTATTTTGTTGAGTTCAACAAAATGGTAGAAATCAACATTCACATTAGCAGAGTAGGAAGCAGATTATTCCTCTGCTTCCCCTACAATGTCTTCTAAGACACGAATCAGATCGTGAATATTATTAAGCTGTACATTTCGCTCTAAGATAATATTTTTTAGATCAATCGACAGTGTTTCAAATTTGTCCCGGACTTCCGGAGATACATAGGATGCCATATTATCACCTCGCTGGTAGTATGCGGGGAAAGTTAGAAAATTATACGAAAGGAGACGGAGCTATCCAAAAATAGTTTGTACATTGATAATTGAATATTGATGGTTGGTGGAGTACAATTGATTCATGGAGGAGTAATTGTATGAAAAGAACAGATGACTTTACGGATTTGTGCATGAAGTTAGAAAAAGGCTGTGGAAAGCAGTGCGAAAGAAACGAAATTAAATGTGCTCGCTTGGCAGTAAATGAATACATTAATGGTGATCATGACAGATATTTAAAGTTAAAAGTAGATGCAGAAGAATGTTTAGATACATTAGGTTTTAATGTTAGGACAATGGAGATTATCAATTTTGAAATAGTAAGCTTAACTTTTTTAACATTAGTTGCTGGGTCAGAAAAAATGAATTATATATTTTTATTTGCGTTTGTGTTGCTTCTAATTCATATAGGATTGGGAATGAAAAGATATACAAAGATTGGAAAATGGAGAAAGTACATTCTTGCAGTTTTAGACGAATGCAAAATATAATAGTGTTCAATTTGTTACCAACTATCAACATCCGATAGTTGGTTTTTTAATGCAATAAAAAGACTGCCGAGGGGGTGGCAGCCTTTCTGAAGGAAAAAGTTTATGAAAAAGTTTTGGGTTTGTTCTTTTGAACAATTACAAGTATACAGAGAGGTTGTGATCATTCTGTGACAGAAAATAGAAGATTTTATGAAGAGATCATAAAGAAAAAAGAAATAAATGAAATGGGGTGAGTAGATGGATAGAGGTAGGAGCAGGAAGGTGGTTCGTATGGATCAGGGGAAGGTGTATGATGCGATGGAGTCCAGGCCGCCAAGTGAAACAGCGGTAGAAGCGTTTAACAGGCCAGCATACCAGTCGATCAGTGTGTTGGAGTATATAACAAAGAAATATGGGATAGGGGGTGATTCCGGTGGAGATGACAAAACAGAAGCTGAAGCAGTACAGGGCACTTCTGAAGGAGCAGGAGCTGAATGATAAGGCAATAGATAAACTGTACGATCGTGCGGCAAAAGTTCCGGTTGTGCTTGGCAAGGTGGTCGGATCAAGCCCAAATTTCCCTTATACAGAGATTAGGACGACGGTGCAAATGGATGAGCCGAAGGAATCGGACGAAATTGGCCGAAGATTGCGGATTCGACAGGAGAGGAAAGAGCAGATCAGAGAAGCAGTGGTGGAGATCGAAGCGTTTATAGCTGCCATTCCGGATAGTGAAACCAGACAGATATTCGAGTCAGTATATCTGGAAGGAATCAAGATGTCGGAGATTGAAGGACTGACAAAGAGCGGTGTGTCAAAAAAAATAAGCAGATATCTAAAAGTGTCAACCCATTCAACAAAATAAGTGATATACTTATAATAGAACGATTAGAATAATCGATCAGTCATTTGTATTTCCCTCAAAATATATACTTAGAAGAACGTCTTACCTGCGGGTAGGACGTTTTTTAGTAATCGTGTACATTGACACTATCGAACAAATGTTCTATGATATAAATACACCACATACAAATAAAATTGATTACACAATTTGTTGATAATTGACAGAATATGGTATATTATTAAGAAAAGTGTCATGTTTTTTTAATGTAAAAGTATGTGGAGGGACAAAAATGGCATCTATGACAACAGAATTTTATAAAGTTGATTTAGTTAAACGTTCGAATGATCAAGAAGTTGACTATAAGCTTATAAGGAAGATTATCGGACGAGTTATCAGTAATCATTCAATGAGGAATGAGGGATATTTATCAATAGATTTATCCCCAAGCGTATCACCATCAAGTGTAGAGCCAAAGGAGATAATGGATATCTTTAATGATGATCAATACCTTTTTGGGCGAGTAGGGAGGAAAAAAGCTAATAATACAATAATAAAAAGAGATTATGGCACATTAAAAGCTGAAAGTGTTTTTGCGGATTATGAAATCCGGGATAAAGGAATAGAAATATTTACATTCTTTATCTTGGATTATGAAAAAGGTATTTTATCAGTCGTAAATACTAAAGGTGCTCCGAATTTTAAAGTATTGGATGCGCTACTCTTAAATTATTATCCTAAATATAAATTAGGATTTAGTAATATACCGAATGAAGATGGAATTGCAGTGCTATATGGTTCAAGATCACCAGAAATATCAAAGTTAGAATTTGAAATACCTGCACCTAATGCAGAATTCTTACAGGATGTGTTGGGACTGGATGAAGATATAATAAGGGACATGATTCAAGATAACGTGTATTCATCAGTTATCACATTAAAGGCTCCTGCGTATAATAAGTTACTAAGTAGTAAGGAAAAAATCAAAGAAGTGCTGGATATACTGATCGGAAAAAGACAGAATTTTTCTAAAGTACTTGTTAGGGGTAAATCGGAAAGTTTCGGGACCAGAAATTTTGATTTACATGCGAAATACTTCACATATCCGATTGAAATTAAAAAGTATAGGATTATTCAAGGAAAACAAGTAGAGTATTCATTGGTTGAATTGGTTGAACAGTTTAAGCACGGATTACATATGGCATATGAAAGTAATTATGATATAATAAATGCCATAGCAAATAGATAGGGAGTTGTTGTACAATGAGGTTTGTGTATAAACAAAATTATATTGTTAAACTTATTGTATTATCTATATTTTCAGGCATATTGTGTGTAGTGTCTCATATGATGAATTATAGTTTTATTTATATGCCAAGTAAAGACATTACAGGATATCATATCGATATTTTAACAGTTAATTCTATATTTTGTGGTTTTGCACTTACGAATCTAGGGATTCTTCTGAGTATTACAGATGATCAACTAGTTAAAAAATTGGAAGGAACTGATATTCTGCAGAAACGAAATATAGTTATTGGGCATTCTATAATATTCGGAGCTGTTTCTATTTTTCTTTCAATGTTTTGGGTCTTAAGAGTTAATTTTAATTTTTTAAATAAGAGAATGCTGGATATAATGAAAGAATGGTTATTTTATATAGAAATTTTTTCTTTGGTCATAAGTATTTTGTATTTTATACTCTCAATTAAAAAAATGATAGAATTATTATCATTGATTCATGTGCCAAGGAAAAGGTATACGGCAGATCAAATTACGAAAATGAAAAGAAAAATATATAAAGAGAAATAAATAGTAAGAGATGACGGTAGTCATCTCTTTTATATTGTAAAAATGATAAGAATCTCTGGATAATTATTGACATATGGTTAACCATATGATATTATATATACATAAGGAGGTGAGAAACAGATGGGCAAGAAGAAACGAAAGAAAAAGTCCAAAATCGACTTAAAGACATTGGCAGTCAGTGCGATAATGGACTTAATCATCGGAATCATTTTATTGATTCTCGACAAGCTATTAAATTAGCCGAGAGGGGCGAAAGCCCTTCTCTAAGATAAATATAACACGGTGGCTCATCTGTGTAAAGTATGTTGTGGAAGTTAGGAATATTTTTTATTGTTATAGGCATGGGAAAGCTGGCTTATTATTTAGTAATGAAAGTGAGGGATAAACATGCCGAAAGGTAGTCCAAAGCCCCAGACAATTGCATCTGAGAAATATCAGAAAAAAGCAGGGTATATGACAAAGGGGTTTAAATTGAAACGTGATCTTGTGGAGGAATTTGAAACAGCCTGCAAAAAGGCAGGAGTAAGTCAGGCTTCTCAGGTCACGAAAATGATGAAAGAATTTATCGAAGAAGTAGAGAAGGCATCCGAGTGATCGGGTGTCTTTTTGCGTGTAAAGGAATCTTGCATAACATTATTTCCTTCTTATATATTTTTATGCATCTTTATAGAAAGATGAGATGTTTTGATGTATTATTAGAAAAAATACTTATGGGAGGAAGAGATTATGATTATTGTAAAAGTGATAGAAAATGAGATTAATTGGAGTGCTATAAGTGCAATAGCGTCGATTTTAGCTAGCATTACAGCCATTATAACTGTGGTAGTTGCTCTGTGGCCTTATATTAAAAAAGGTAAGTTGTATTTTACGTTATATGACAATATTAGACAAGGGCCTGTTTTAACAATCATAAATACAAGTAATGGAACACTGGTTATTGAAAAAATTAATTTTTATACTAAAATATTAGGTCATAAAAAATTTTTTTTCATTGACAATTATTTAAAATACCAAGATGATATGGTATCAGATAAAAATGACTTTTTTTTATTTCCCAATAATGTGAAGCAAATAGAGTTTAATGCGACTAGAATATTTGAATATATGTCAAATGTAGCTGGTTTAAAGCGACATCATAAGAAATTGAAGGTATGGATTACTGTTGAAACTAATGTAGGTAAAATAACTATTAATACAAAAATGAGCGCAAATGCCTTTATAGGTAGATTGTTAAGTCAATCAAATGCATGGAAACATAGAGATGTTGATTCGTGGTTTAGCTAAAGAATATTTTAAAAAGTTGTTGTTTAATGAGAAAAGCGAGGTGAGCCTGATGGAAATATTATCAAATGCGAGGTATGAAAAATTTGTCCAGTGTTTGCTGCAGGGAATGAGCCAAAGAAAGGCTTACCGTGAAGCGTTTCCACAATCGACAAAGTGGAAGGACAACACAGTTGATGTAAAAGCTAGTCAATTGTTTTCAAATGATAAGGTTTTGATAAGGTATAAGGAATTACAGGAAGAATCAAAAGATGCGGCTATAATGAAAAGGAAAGACCGTATGATTGTCCTTAGTGAAATAGCTTCGGATGAATGTGGAAAGCCTGATGCCAGAATTAAGGCAATTGACACGCTGAACAAGATGGATGGGCAATATGTCAATAAAGTTGAAGTATCGGGAGCCTTAGTTACTGAAAAGACCAAATTGGATGACCTGATTAAGCAGATGCGTGATGGTGATGGATAGTGAGTAACGAAAGATTAGTGCTATCGGACAAATACAAAGCATTCTTGCGCTGTGATGCGCCAGTTGAATTCCTGGAGGGCACCACGGCCGCCGGAAAGACTACAGTGGGTCTGTTTAAGTTTATGCTCAAAGTTGCTGAAAGCCAGAAGAAGCTACATATCATTGCGGCAGATGACACCGGAGCTGCTGAAAAGAATATTATCCAGAAGGACTTAGGTATTTTGGATGACTTTGGAGTGTTAGTGGAATATAAAGGGAATGGTTCTGGAGAATATAAGATGCCGCATCTCTTGTTTCATACCTCTTCAGGAGACAAAATAGTCTTTGTAGTTGGATATGGCAACAAAAGTAAGTGGAAGGACGCTCTGGGTGGACAGTATGGCTGCCTGTATATTGACGAGATCAACACTGCCGATATCGAGTTTGTGAGAGAGGCTGCTATGAGATCAGATTACCTGATGGCTACCCTAAATCCGGATGATCCGAACCTTCCGGTCTACAAAGAGTACATTAACTGTTCCCGGCCGTTGCCAGAGTGGGAGAATGAAACACCGCAGGAAATTAAAGATGAATTGAAAGAAGAGCCAAAGCCCGGATGGGTGCATTGGTTCTTTTCTTTTGCGCATAATCTGGGATTGGCCAAAGAAAAGCTGGATCGGATTATACAGAATACGCCTCCGGGGACAAAGATCTGGAAGAACAAGATCCAGGGATTGCGCGGTAAAGCAACGGGACTCATTTTTCCGAACTTTGACCGGAAGAAACATGTGGTTACGGAAGCATGGGTTAAACAGCAGGTCAAAGACGGGAAGATTAAGTTCAAGAAATTTACAGTTGGTCTGGATACGTCCTATTCAAGCAAATCACCTGATACTATTGCAATGATCTTCCAGGGCATTACAGAGGATCGTAGGCTGATCACACTGGCAGAAAAGGTATACAGCAATGCGAACCTTGATACACCGCTTGCACCATCGGACACGGCAATCAAATTCGTAGAGTTCTTGGATCTCTGTCAGAAGAAATGGGGATTTGCGAAAGATACATTTATTGACTGTGCAGATGCGGCGACCATTACGGAGCTGCGTAAGTACAAACGTCTACATGGCTGTGTGTATAACTTCATAGAGTCATACAAGAAAGTTGAAATTATCGATCGAATTAAGTTGCAGCTTGGATGGATCCAGCAGGGGTGCTACCTGGTTGTGGATACCTGCGTGGAGCATCTTGGGGAATTGGATCGGTATAGCTGGGACGAGGACAAGGATGTACCGGAAGACAGGAACGACCATACGATTAATTCCAATCAATACGCCTGGATCCCATACCGGCAGATGATTGGCTTTGAACAGGAGGAATAGAAAGTGGGTGTAATTAAGAAGATGAGCGAGAATATCAAGCGGGGTATCCGAAGCTGGCTGAATGTAACGCCAGCGAACCCGTATAGTATCCAGATCAATGAGGTGATGGATTTCGAGCTGAATGCCATCCGTAACCGGATCTGGTACCGTGGTGACGGGAATGAGCTGGAACAGATGTACCAGCAGAATCCAGAATGGGCAGACAAGTATAAGTTCTGGGCAAGCAGATGTACGCCGGGCATGGAGATGCGGAAGATCCATACAGGCCTGCCGGGATTGATTGTTCGTACATTGAACAGCATCGTTGTCGCAGACATGAATGATTTCAAGTTCGAAAATTCTGCACACGAACAAATCTGGAAGGAGATCGAAAAAGACAATAAGTTCCGGAAGAAGTTCGAACGATCTCTGAAGGAAGTGCTGTACATTGGTGACGGTGCCTACAAGGTAACGATCGACACAGCTTTGAGCCAGTACCCAATTCTTGAATGGTATCCCGGGGAACGAATTGAACTTGTCTGGGATAGAGGAAGGCTGAAAGAGATTGTCTTCAAGACCCCGTACACGAGCCATAGGCAGCAATATATTTTTTATGAGCATTATGGGTACGGATATATCCGGAATGAGCTGTATAGAGGAGATACCGAGGTTCCGCTTACTGCAATTGATGCGACGAAGGGAATCAGGGACGTAACATTCGACGATACGGTAATACTGGGTGTACCACTGCAGATCTACGAGTCGACGAAATACGAAGGACGTGGCGGATCCATCTTTGACGGAAAGCTGGATAGTTTCGATGCCTTTGATGAAACGTGGTCACAATGGATGGATGCGTTGAGGGCAGGCCGCACGAAAACGTATATCCCGGAGTGCTTAGTACCGCATAACCCAGAAACTGGAAAGATAATACGCCCTAACCCGTTTGACTGTCGATATTTTGCTTCGGACAATGATATGGGAGAGAAGGCCGAGAACAAGATTCAGACAGATCAACCGGTAATCCCTCATGACAGTTATCTTGCATCATATTGTACCGCTCTTGACCAATGTCTGCAGGGAGTTATTTCTCCTTCTACGCTGGGGATCGACGTAAAGAAGCTGGACAATGCAGAAGCCCAGCGAGAAAAGGAGAAGGCAACACTGTACACAAGGGATGCAATCATCGAAGCATTGCAGGAAACATTGCCAGATCTGGTGTCAGCGTGTATCAATGCGTATAACATTTTGAATAAGAAACCTGTTGAAGATGTTAAGGTGGATATCCCATTCGGAGAGTACGCTAACCCTTCGTTTGAGAGCCAGATTGAAACACTTGCAAAGGCGCGTCCGGGCAGTGCGATCATGAGTATCGAGGCACAGGTAGAAGAGCTGTATGGAGACAGCAAGGAGCCAGAATGGAAGGCCGAAGAAGTACGACGCCTTAAGAAAGAAGCTGGAATCGAAGAAATGGAGGATCCGCAGATTAATACGGCTACAGGCAGTTTTCGGATTGGAGGTATGATAGATGCAGGTAAAAGTGGGGAATCGCACATATCGGATGAGCCGGAAGGAATACCAGGGACTGCTCAAAATAGCAAAGGATCAAGTCCCGATGGGAATCTACGCACTGGAAAAATCTGATTATGCTGAACTCCGGTGTGACCACTGTAAAAGCATTACGCAGCTGAAATACATGACATGGCAGTTTAAGACACAGGGGTTTAAGGTTCTGTCTAATAAGGAGGCACTATGAAGTTACCATATTTATTTAATCTTGAAGGGTACTGTGAAGGGTGTCCATACTTTTGCGCAGATACTACAAGCGTATCAGTAGAAACTTTAGGAGAAGAAATTCCGAGGTATGTGCATACGGTGGGATGCACAAATCAGGATATTTGCAGAAGGGTAGTGGATTTTATAGGTAGGGTGAAGTGAGATGGATGAGTATGACATCGGCAAAGCGTTCGAAGCTATAGAAGATGAGCTTATTGCTTCTATGATGCGGAATATGAAACGACACAAAGTCGAGGAAGCGGCGGAAGAGAAACAGTGGGCTATGTGGCAGGCAGAACAGCTGAAAGCCCTCGAGAAATACAAGACACTGAACCGCAAGAAATTTAACGGTTTTTTCTCTGGCATAAATGGAGAGATTGAGAATATAATCCAGAGCGCAAGGAAACATGGAGGAATGGATCAGGAGAAAGAGATCTTACAGGCAATCAAGGACGGATTCGTTCCAAATACGTCATCTCCGGGAATGAATGCGGAATTCTTTAAACTGAATGACCGGAAATTGGACGCACTGATAAAATCTACAGTGGATGACATGAATATTGCCGAAACAGCAGTTTTACGCCGCGCAGATGACCAGTATCGTAAGATAATCTATAATGCCCAGGTATATGCCAACACGGGAGCCGGTACTTACGAGAAAGCGGTGGACATGGCCACTAAAGACTTTCTTTCCCGCGGAATTGATTGTATAGAGTATGAAAACGGGGCGAGACATACAATCGCAGACTATGCTGACATGGCAATCCGTACAGCATCTAAGCGTGCATATCTGCAGGGAGAAGGGGAAAAGCGGCAGGAGTGGGGAATCTCCACAGTCATCATGAACAAGCGTGGGAATTCTTGCCCGAAATGTCTTCCGTTTGTCGGAAAGGTTTTGATCGATGATGTGTGGAGCGGTGGGAGCAGGAAAGATGGACCATATCCGCTCATGAGCAGTGCAATTGCCGCAGGACTCTATCATCCTCGATGCAAAGACAGCCATATTACATACTTTCCGGGAATCAGTACTCCTCCAGATGATAAATTTAGCAAAAAGGAGCTGTCTGATATAGAGCAGAATACAAAACTGGATGTGAGGCTGGACTATACAAAGCGACAGGCGGATAAATATGCAAGGCTTTCAAAGTATTCTTTAGATTCTGAGAACGCGGATAAATATAAGAAAAGAGAATTGAGTTTAAGAGAAAAAGTCGATATTTTTTATAGAAATAGCAGAAAGGAGATATCTAAATTAAAGACTGGATTTATGAGCGAGGCTTCGAAGATTGAAAATGAGAGTGCAAGAACACTACTTATCCAGTCTATTGATAGGGTTGAAATAAAAATCACTCCAAATCTGCAATCGAGGTATAATGGCAGAGAAAAGACAATATATCTTTCGCAGATGGCTGATAATTCAACATTATCTCACGAACTATTTCATGAAATTGATTTGACATATGGACTGATTGAAAATGGAATGTTTGGCAAATCAGCAAAGTCAGATTATAGTCGGCTTCAGAACCAAGCAACCGGTTATGGAAAAACTATAGAAGGCATGCTATACTCAAAATATAAAAATGCTTTTTACGTTAATAAAGAGGGAGAATTAAGGATAAAAGAAAAGTATCGAGGAATATCGGATATTCTTCATGGGATGTCAAACACTGAAATTTATTTAGGATTTGGCCATACACGGAAAAGATACTGGGAGAAACCGCTGAATTTAGAACACGAAATATTTGCGCAGTGTGGCAGGATCATCTTTGATGGGGATGAAGAGGTTATGAAAATAGCAGATGAGATATTTCCGGATGTGATGCGAGAGATGAAACTGCGGTTAGAGGAGATGATGAAATAATGTATAGAGGCAAGCAAACAGATAGACTAAAGACCCTTCGAGAAAAATATGAGGATCTTTTTGGGTTTGATCCAGACGGAGAAATGGAATTGGAATTTGGGGATAACTATAAAAGGTATGTAAGTGTTCTTCAGGAGTGTGTTGACACTAAGAGGGATTTGTTTGAAGTACTTAATATTGATGATTAGTACCACCAGTCGAAATGACCGGTGGTATTTTTTATCTCCTCAATAGTGAGGGGGTTAAGAGCTATGTAGACTATGCAAAAAGAAGAGGCGGTGATCCGTATATCTCCCTTCGAGGCGCGGGGTTATGCGTCTTATTTTTATGCCCGAAGGCATTAAACTACGGTGAGACACACTGCAGAAACTGTCCGTGCAGACAGCACATGAAAAACTGTAATAGAGAGACACTCTTACAACTGTTTGAAAGGAGACACAAGATATGGAGAATAGAACATTACCATTAAATATTCAGTTCTTTGCAGAGCCAGGTGCGCAAGATCCACCAGCAGGAAACCAAGGGGTGCAGACTCCACCGGCCGGCGCAAATCCACCAGCAAGCCAAACGCCACAGATTGACTATGATAAGATTGCGCAGCTTATCCAAGGGAAACAGGCGGCAACGGAAGACTCTGTAATCAAAGGGTATTTAAAGCAGCAGGGTCTTACCAAGGAGCAGATGGAACAGGCAATTGCCACATTTAAGCAGCAACAGGCGGCAAATACACCGGATATCGGGGCGATCCAGACACAGCTTACCCAGGCGCAGGAGGCGGCACAGAAAGCGATGGTGGACAGTGCGGCAACAATGGCGGCGGTAGGGCTTGGGATCGATGTAAAAACTATCCCGTATGTCTTAAAGATGGCAGATTTAAGCCAGGTAATGGGGCAGGATGGGAAAGTAAACGAAGAAACTTTAAAAACGGCTCTGAATAAAGTACTGGAAGATGTACCAGCTTTGAAACCACAGGCACAGCAGGCATCTGGATTTCAGATCGGCGCTTCAGGTGGGAGCCAGACAACAACTAATGAGGACGCTTTAAAGAAAGCGTTTGGACTTTAAGAAAGAGAGGAATTAATACATGGCAGTATATGATTATGCGACAACATTTACACAGCTTCTGCAGCAGAAATATGCAAAGGAATTGTGTTCTGATGCGCTGACACAGAGTAACCAGGGCGTGAAATTCATCAACGCTCAGACAATCAAATTACCGAGGATGGCGGTGACAGGATACAAAGATCACACCAGGACACCAGGATTCAATTCTGGTACGCTCAGCAACGATTGGGAGGCAAAGAAACTGGAACACGACAGGGATGTAGAGTTCTGGATTGATCCGATGGACATCGATGAAACGAACCTTACGCTCTCTGTGGCAAACATTCAGAACACTTTTGAAACAGAGCAGGCGATCCCTGAAAAAGATTCCTACCGGTTTTCCAAGCTTCATGCGGAATTGACTGCTTATTCTGGCCGGATCGACAACACGGTCATTGATGCAGCAACATTTCTTGAAGCATTTGACGAGGAAATGGCGATCATGGACGAAGCAGGCGTACCGGAAGAAGGCAGGATGCTGTATGTGACTCCTGCAATGAACAAGATCATCAAAGAAGCAGAAGGGCTTCAGAGGGTAATGACGGTAACTTCCCCGGCTACAATCAACAGGAATGTACATAGTCTGGATAATGTCACAATCAAGATGGTACCGGCAGCACGAATGAAGACAAAATATGACTTCACCGATGGCTGCACAGCGGCCGCAGATGCAAAACAGATCAACTGGATTCTGATCCATACTTCCTGTGTGGTATGCCGTGACAAATACAGCTATATCAAACTGTTTACTCCGGGTACTGACAGCCGTACAGCAGATGGATATCTGTATCAGAACCGTAACTACGGCGATCTTTTCCTGTTGGAGAAGAAGGTAGAAGGCTGTGCCATGAATGTACAGGCATAAGGAGGAAGAGAAGTGAAAGCAGTAAAAGGAAACAAGGAATATACCATTGATGAGGCTCAGCAGAAGAGTTATCAGGATGCCGGATTTGACATTGTAGAAGATGGTGAAGTGATTGCATATGGGCGAGGAAAGACGGTGCCTTATGATGATTACATGAAAGCTGTGAAAGAAATTGAGAATCTACGTGGGATTATCGCTGAGTTAAAAGACACACAGAATGGTTCGGAAGCACCAGAGGAATCTCAGAAAGAAGCTGTTAAGAAGACGACAAAGAAAGCGAGTGAGTAATATGGCTTATGAACCATATGCGACAGCAGAATATTACAGTGAAGTTTATAACGGTAGCATAATCCCGGAAGAAGACCAAGAGAAAGTACTTCGGCAGGCCAGTCGGCATATTGATTCCCTGACTTACAATCGTATTGTAGGCGGGGGAATTTCTGGTCTTACGGCATTCCAGCAGGAGATCGTGCAGGAAGTATGCTGTATGCAGGCCGAATTTGAGTACCAGAACAGGGAGATCTTCGACATGATCCTACAGGGCTACTCCATAAACGGAGTGAATATGCAGTTTGGTGAAAGCTGGAATGTAACAGTGCAGAAGGGGATACCGATGCGCAGGGATGTATTCGAGCAGTTGAGTCAGACGGGGTTATGCTGCAGATTAGCGAGGTGAGAGCATGAAATATCCATGTTTGGTGTTAAAACAGTTCTGTAATACGCCGATACAGGTGGTATTAGAGGAAATGAATGTCTATGGAGAGCCTGAGACAGTCTTTGACCAAGAATTAATGTGCAACTATCAAAGCACAGGGAAAACAGTTCTTACCGCAGATAAACGGCTCATACAGCTTTCTGGTATTGCTCTTCTCCCCGGGGATATTGCACCCGAAGTTCCGAATTTAAGTGGCGGTACCGCTACGATACATGGGCAGGAGTGGAAGATCTATGAGGGTACGAAGGCAAGAAATCCGGATGGCACAGTAAATTACACGGAGTTGAGATTCGAATGATTAAAGTAAATTCAAGGGTGAAGTTAAACATGCCGAAGATCCGGCAGCTTACTAAGGCACAGATCACCGCGTTGGAACAGACTGCGGACGCTCTACAAAAGGAAGTAATCCAGGCGCAGGTAATGCCATTTGATACAGGAAACCTGCAAGGTGAAAGCACTTTTGTAGACTATTCCAGTTCCAGATCCGGCAGGGTGACGCTTGCTTCCAGCACTCCTTATGCCCGCCGGCTCTATTTCCACCCAGAATACCATTTCAATACTGATGAGAATCCAAATGCCCGGGGAGAATGGCTGGATGACTGGACGCCCGGTGGAAAGAAACAGAATTTTGCCCCAAGGGCATTCAAAGAATTTTACAGGAGGAATGCAGGGTTATGATGCTGGCAGACGTAAGAGATTTTATCGCGACCCTTGGTGTTGCGGAAGACAGAAATGTGTATATGGGCAAGTTGGAGAATAAGAAACAGAAGAGCATCGGCGTGTACAATTCCAAGCATGAACATGCGTACACGCAGGCAATAGGTGGCAAAGAAAACGCATCATATTCCTCGAAATACGTTACCTTGCTCGTACATTGGAATAAGTCATGCAGGGATGCAGAACGTGCCTCTATGAAGTTGTTTTCGAAGCTGGAAGAGGTACGGGAGGCGGAGATAAACAAGGCAAAGATAAAGTTTGTCCGGCTGCTTACGGATCCGGTAGATGTGGGAACGGATGATGCAGGAATTTATGAAACAGTGATAGAAATAGAAATAATTTATGAAAGGCAGGAAAAATAATGGCAGATGTAAAAGGTGTATATCCGGTATACGAGAATCAATTTAAAGTTGGTGCAGATAAGGAAATTGCAACATCTATTGCGGATATGGAGACTTTTTCCTTATCCTTTGACAATGGGGTAGAAGAGTGGAACCCGATGGATCAGGAAGGATGGATGCGTAGATTAATGACGGCAAAATCCATTACGATTACAGTAAATGGAAAGAGAAATGTGGGTGACAAAGGAAACGATTATATTGCAGGAAAAGCTTTTGTAAACGGCAGAACTGCAGAAGGTTATTTCGGATGGATCTTTCCGGATGGAACCACAGTTGACTTTGAAGGTGCAGTATTTAATGTTACCAATATTGGAGCAGGAGATTCTACGGGTGTTGCGCCTCTGGAATTCGATATCATGAGCAATGGAAAACCAAAAGTAACCGCTGGCAGTGTTTCTGCGTAGGAGGATATATGAAAAAAATAGATATCACAGAGAAACTGAATTTTGAAGAGAATCCAAGGATAGTAATTAAAGGAACAGAATATGAAGTAAACGCAGATGCGCCTACAATGTTGAAGATCATGGGAATGTTGGGAGATGGTAAGGATATATCCCCCAATGATGTAATTTCTATGTATGAAATGATATTTCAGAAGAAAGAAAGAGACAAAATCGACAAGCTGAAACTGCAGTTCAAAGACTTTGAAACTGTTGTATATGCGGCAATCAGCTTGATCACTGGGGAGAATGAAGCCCAGGGAGAGTAGTGACCCGTACTACGATCTGATAGATGATTTCGACTTGATCGTAAGCAGTTTTCAGACGCAGTACGGGATTCGGTTATCAAGGGAGCTGGACACAATGAAGTGGGATGAGTTCAAGGATCTGTTGGTTGGAATCAGTCCAGAAACACCACTTGGAAGAATTGTAGCTATCCGGGCAGAAGAGAATAAAGATACTCTAAAGCATTTTTCAAAAGAACAGCATCGCATCCGAAATGAATGGAGAAAGCGTACAGCAAAGGCCGTAACTGAGGAACAAATGGCCAGTGTATTAGAGCAGTTTAAACAAATGTTCATTTCAATGGCAGGAGGTGTGAAAGATTGAGAAAATAAAGGTAAAGTGCCCTTATTGTGGACATGAACAGAAAGTGCAATACACTGTGGATGCTAAATGCCGTGGTGTTTTTTTAAAGTGCCAGGGGCGGCACTGCAGAAAAGAGTTTGAAATTAAGATTAACGCAGACAAGTAGTGCCATTGTGCCGATGTCTTTAAAAGGCAGGTGGTATAATTGGGCGCTTCAAGCGTGGGTGAGATCGGATTGGATCTCGTAGTAAATCAAAATCAATTTAACAGACAGATGTCTGGGATTCAAAGTATGGCCAAAAAGGTAGGGGCAACCCTTGCTGCCGCCTTTGCAGTTAAAAAGATCGCTGACTTTGGAAAAGAATGTCTGAAACTTGGATCTGATCTTGCAGAAGTGCAAAACGTTGTGGATGTAACATTCCCTTCCATGACAGCACAGGTGGACAAGTTCGCAAAGAGTGCTGCGGCGTCATTCGGATTATCCGAGACGATGGCAAAGCAATACACCGGAACATTTGGTGCAATGGCGAAGGCTTTTGGATTCTCGGAATCTGCAGCCTATGACATGGGCACTACGCTTACCGGTCTGGCCGGAGATGTGGCATCTTTCTATAACATTTCACAGGATGAGGCGTACACGAAGTTAAAATCGGTGTTCACAGGTGAAACCGAGACGCTGAAAGATCTCGGAATTGTAATGACGCAGTCAGCGTTGGATTCTTATGCAATGGCAAATGGATTCGGGAAAACGACCCAAGCCATGACAGAGGCCGAGAAAGTTGCCCTGCGGTACCAATTTGTGCAGCAACAGCTTTCATTGGCTCAGGGGGACTTTATCCGTACTTCAGATGGGTGGGCGAACCAGGTAAGGATCTTGAAGCTTCAGTTCGATTCCCTGAAAGCGTCCATAGGCCAGGGGCTTATAAATCTGTTTACACCAATATTAAAAGCAATCAATACTGTATTGGGGCACCTGACAACTCTGGCAAATGCATTCAAGAGCTTTACGGAATTGATCACGGGGAAGAAGTCAAGTGGATCTGGCGGAGTTGCAAGCCCGGTATCTGATCTTTCAAGTACAGCGTCAGATGCGGCATCCGGATTAGGCGGCGCATCTGATGCGGCAAAGGATCTGGGAGACAAAACATCAGGGGTTGGAAAAGCGGCCAAGAAAGCGGCAAAAGAGATGCGCTCACTTGCCGGATTTGATAAAATTACAAAACTCACAGAAGCAGATACCTCTGATGCGGATGATTCCGGAGGCGGAGGCTCTGGTGGAGGATCTGGCGGCGGATCTGGATCCGGAGGAAGTCTGGGAAATGCAGTGGATTTTGGAAACCTTGCACAGGGTGATACCGTTGTTGACAAACTGGGCGGTAAATTCAAGGGCTTAATAGACCGGGTGAAAGAGCTGGCAGGGCTGTTTAAAAAAGGGTTCACTATTGGATTCGGAGATTCTGAAAAACGAATTGATTCTATTAAAGACCATTTGGAAAGCATTGGCGAGTCTCTAAAAGGGATTTTTACTGATAAAGGAGTGGTGGATTCATTTAACGGACTACTGGATTCTCTGGCATTAAATGCGGGTAAAGTTGCCGGATCTATGGCCAGCATAGGAATAACCATTGCAGACAACCTGATAGGAGGATTTGATAAATATCTGCAGAAAAGCAGTGGGTACATAAAGGAGCGTCTGATTAAGATATTTGACGCAAATACGCGAATTCTGGATCTGTTTGGGGATCTGTGTGTGGATATCGCGGATATCTTTTCGGTGTTTGCAAATGATGACGGAAAGACGATTACGGCTTCCATTATCGGAATATTTGCTGACAGTGTTCTCGGAATACAGGAAATGATGAGCCGTGATACGGCGAATGTTCTTTCGGTCATTGCGGGAGTAATTTCCGAGAACAAGGACAAAATTAAATCTGCTCTTGAAAGTACGTTAGCACCTGTAGCTAAAATAGCAGAATCGATCCACGGAGTTGTGAGGGATACTTTCTCTAAAATATCCGAGGTATATGACACTTATATAGATCCAGCTTTTGTAAAAATTAAAGACGGTTTCTCTACTATCTTTGGTGCTGCGCTGGATGCCTATAACAATTATTTGGCACCTGTTCTTGACTGGATCGCGGAACGTTTTACGGTTCTTGTATCTGAATATGTACAGCCGCTTATGAATGCTTTTTTGGATCTATTTGGAAAAGCTGTTGATGCAATTGCTACTTTTTGGGATTTTATTTCCCCATTTGTTGCATGGTTCATAGAAACATTTATCATGCAGTTTACAACAAAACTTCAGGAATTATGGGTAAAATTTGAGTTTGTATTCAGCATGATAGCCTCCATTGTCCAGGGGATAATTGAGGTGTTTTCCGGCGTGATTGATTTTATAGTCGGTGTTTTCACGGGAGATTGGGACCGGGCATGGACAGGTGTAAAAGAGATCTTTAAAGGGATATGTACGGCAATACAGGGAGTGTTTACGGCCGTTAAGAATCTGATCATCAATGTACTTGAGACGATCAAGACAAATATATCAAATAAACTTGGTGCTGCACGAGATATCGTGCGAACCGTTATGGAAGCAATAAGCACTGTATTTACAAACATCCTAAACACGATAAAAGATGCAGTAGGGAGCATCTTCGAGAATGGAATCAAGCAGACAATACTTGGTGCTATGGATACCATACGCTCTGGGATAAGTTCTGTTCTCGGCGGAATAAGAGATACTTTCAGCGAGGTTTTCAATGCAGTAAGGGATACAGTGTCCGGTGTTTTTAATGGAATATGGGATACGATCAGAAGTATAGTGAACTCTATCCTTGGCGGAATTGAAATGATGGTGAACGGTGTGATTTCAGGCGTGAACAGCATTGCAAGGGCATTTAACAGCATGAACATCGACATACCGGACTGGGTACCGGGAATTGGCGGTGGGACACTTGGATTTAGCCTGCCTACTTGGTCACAGATATCCTTACCGCGACTAGCTCAAGGTGGGTATGTAAAAGCGAACACGCCACAGCTGGCAATGATCGGAGATAACAGACACCAAGGAGAAATCGTTGCACCAGAAGATAAATTGCGTGAAATGGCAGAAGAAGTTGCAAGAGCAGCTGGAGGAAACGGGGTTTCAAAGAGTGAGTTAGAATCCATTCTTAACAACGCTGTGATGCGGATTGTAGCAGCGCTTAGCCAACTTGGGTTCTATATAGACGGGGAACTGCTCGCGAAGGCGATGCAGAAAGCACAGGCAAATATGGATATCCGGTATAACGCAGTAGAAATTATATAAGGAGACGGTAACTATGAAAGAAATATTACGAGCCGGGAGCCTGGTTCTTCCGGCGCCTGTCTCTATTTCAGTCAATGATGAACTCATCTGGACATCGGATACCGGGAGATTGATGGATGGTACCATGATGGGCGAAGTTGTTGCGGAGAAAAAGACGGCTTCGATAAAATGGGGAATTCTTACGGAGAGTGATATTGTCCTGATAAAACAGGGGATTATTATCGGATTTTTTCCGATTACATTTCGGGATGACGGGCTTGATATTACAATCGAGGCTTATCGGGGAACCCTGACAAAGGAACAGCTGGGGAAACTTGGCGACGGTATTTTCTGGTACCGGAGCGCCAGCGTAGACATTATAGAGAGATAGAGAAATAGAAGGTGATGGGGCATGATTAACACCAGTACAGATTATAAGAAAGCTGCACTAAAAAACAGGCACTTCTCTGCAAAAGTAACGTGCCTCCTGAAAAATGGTACGACGCTTAATTTTAATGAAACAAACCTTGTGGCCGGAGGGGTGAAAATATCCGACGGTACGAGTGCAAACAACAGCTTCACAATAGGAGCGGCGATTAGTAACCAGCTAACTGTACAGATTAATAACGTGAATGAAAAATTTAGCGATTATGATTTTACAGATGCGCAGATGACCGCATTTGTTGGGATGAAACTTGAAGGCCGCATGGAGTGGTTGAAAAAGGGACTTTTCGTGTCCGAAGACCCAACAACGACACCGAGTGTCATTACACTAAATGCATTCGATAACATGAGAAATTTTGACAAAACCTATGACGGGAAGTTGTCTTTTCCATGTAATCTGCAGGCGGTTGTACAGTACTGTTGTGACAAGTGCAGTGTACTGCTGTCAAACGGCAGGTTTCCTAATTACAATTACATCATAAAGGAGAACCCATTTGAAGGTGATAAAGATGTTACGTACAGGGCAATAATTTCTTACTGCGCCGTGGTTGCTTGCTGTTATGCACGATGCAATGTGGATGGGCATCTGGAATTAAAGTGGTACGATACGACAGCTTTTGATGAATTTAATGGATATGACGGTGGTTATTTTGATAAGACGAATCAAAACTCTTATCAGTCAGGGGATGCCTTAGATGGCGGTAACTTTACAGACTACTCATCAGGAAGTTCCGCGGACGGTGGGAATTTTACAGAAGATCTTCCCTATCATAATATTTACAGCCTCTCTTCCTTAGAAGTATCCACGGAAGATGTAGTAATTACTGGAATCAAGGTAACTGCATCAGATGGAGTTACATCAGCTGGGAAGACCCTGAAAGGAGAAACTTATTTATGCGGCTCAGAGGGCTATGTATTAGCCATTTCTGCCAACCCATTGATTGAGTATGGGAAAGCGAAAGAAGTGGCGGCATTTATCGGGGGTAAGGTAGTTGGGATGAGGTTCCGGCCGTTAAAGGCGAATGTCTTAGGCGATCCGTGTTGGGAGGCCGGGGATGCAGCTGTTATAACGGATAGGAAGAATAATTCTTATCAATGCTATCTTACAAATCTTACCTACAGTATTGGAAGTTATACGAACCTTACCTGTGATGCAGAACCGGCAAAGAGGAAGAGTGCAGATAGATATAAACAGATTGCACAGATCGTTGCGGATATTAAAAAAGAAAGCCAACAGGAATTAGACCTGTACACGCAGTATGTGGAACGTATGAACCAACTTGCTATGAATGCAATGGGATACTATGAGACGACGGAGACGCAGGATGATGGGTCTACGATCACTTACATGCACGATAAACCACTCCTAAAGGACAGTAAGATCGTGTATAAGCGGTCTATAGATGGATTCTTCTGGTCAAGGGATGGGGGCAAGACATATACGGGCGGAATTGACAAAAATGGGAATGCCGTGATGAATGTAATTGCTACAATTGGCCTACAGGCAGACTGGATCAACACGGGACGTTTTACAGCGAAAGATGCTAAAGGAGTAACAAAATTCCTTGTGGATGCTGATACAGGGCAGGTAGAGATCAGACCGGACACCTTTTTGCTAGAAGGAAAAACAGTTACTGACATTTCAGATGCTGCCGCAGGTAAAGTGAAAAAAGAATTAAGCGCCAGTATTAAGCTTAATTCAGAATCTATTACGGCAGAGGTGAAGCGTTCTCAGGGGCAGGATGTGGAACTTGCTGCAGCGATAAAAGTGGCTGCGGATTCTATTAATTTAAAAGTGTCCAAGGGAGATGTATCATCACAACTTTCTGTTGAGTCAGGAGCAATTAATATTAAATCAAACAGATTTTCATGGAGTTCTACTTATTCCAGTCTGTCAAGTACAGGAAAATTAACATGTACCGGTGCGGATATTAGTGGGGCGCTGAAAACACGAAATGGAAATTATTTTTTAAATATGCAAAATGCAGTATTGAGTGGTGGGTACTCAGGTACCACTTATGGGTCGATAGATTTTCATGGTGGATATTCTAACCAGTCAGGCTATGCCCTTAGGATTAAAGGGGATGATATAAATCTTATGGGGAGGATCTATACAACGCCTAATCGTAATGATCAGTACGTTTATAAAACTGCATTCAAAGATTTACAATTCATAACGAACATAACACCTCACAGTGATGGATCTTTTAGTTATGATACAACCACATACTCTTTTTATAATGGAATGTTGCTAGGAGAATGATAATGGCAAAAAATCTCGGATTTTATTTGGATGATATAGAGAAGGAAGTAAAAACATTCGTAACTTTAGAAATGGAACGATATCAAGTACCGCCGTCTCTGATGGACAAAGTTTTAAACGGTGTACAGTCACATATTCGGCAGCTTAAAGCAGAAGAGTACGCGGCGGATGTTTTGAGAGTTGAAACGCATGAAGGAGGAGATGAGGATGCGGTACGAAGCAATACAGGGAAAGATTATCACGGTGATACAGCCCGACCAGATTCCTAAATACGTGCAGAACGGATATATGGTATTTAAGGCAGATATAGACGGGAACAGAGAAGTGTTAGAAAATCCGGAAGAAGAGTCTGTATTCGCAATAAAGAGCAATAGACATGTAATTGGTGGAGGAATGAAAAATGGCAATCAGGAATAGAAGAGGAGCAGTGAAAGACCTCGTAGAGAGCAAGTTGTTACCGGGGGAATTCGCGATCTGTACAGATGGATCAATCGTGATTTGCTATGCGGCAGGAAAGACGGCTAAGCTGTCAAGTGTGGATGATATAGCTAAGCTTAGAGCAGAACAGACGTCATATAAAGAAACGATAGACCGTGTAATTTCAGATTTCAAGGAATATATGTCTGAAACAAGGAATGAGGCTGTAAATGCAAGGCAGGCAGCTGAGGACGCTGCAAGGAAGCTGGCGGAGAAGCTTTCGGACGGGAGTCTTAAAGGTGAAACCGGTCCGCCTGGTCCCCCTGGGATCCAAGGACCTCAGGGGGTTCAGGGACCTGAGGGACAGAGGGGTGGAGCGGGACTGGCGACAAGTCTTGGTCCAGGGATTTTCGAAGTGTCTGTAAATGATTTGGGACATCTTATCGTGCGACACAATGATAACGATCCCGTCCCTCCACTCTCTATTGTAAATGGGCGTTTAAAATATACAATTTCTTAGAAAGGATGAATAATATGGCACAGACATTAGATTTGGGAAGCGTAATTGGGCCGCAGGGACCGAAAGGAGAAACCGGTGCAAAAGGAGCAACGGGAGCAACAGGACCACAGGGGCCGAAAGGAGATACCGGATCAACCGGAGCGCAGGGGCCAAAGGGAGATACAGGAACAAGAGGTACTGCAATTACGACAGGCACGGCAATTACGGGGACTTCTACGACTGCAACGGCATTTGCAAGCTCTGGATTAACCAGTTCTCTGATAGGGGATGTATATATAAATAGCAGTACATTCAACTATTATAAATGCACAGTCTCAGGAAACGCTGCGACAGCAAAATGGGTATATGTTGGGTGTGTGAAAGGCGCAACCGGAGCGACCGGAGCACAAGGTCCAAAAGGGGAGACTGGCGCGACAGGCCCGGCAGGTCCGCAGGGACCACAAGGAATCCAGGGATTAAAAGGAGATACCGGTGCAAAAGGTGCTACAGGTGCAACTGGTCCGCAGGGTCAAAAGGGCGATACAGGTCCGCAAGGGATCCAGGGGCCAACCCCGACATTTTCCATTAACGCCAGTGGGCATCTTATTGCTACGTATGCGTAGAGAAGGGAGGGGAAAATATGGCAATAACGACCGTAGATCTTGGCCCAGTTATTGGGCCACAAGGACCAAAGGGAACACAAGGGATCCAAGGCCCCCAGGGGATCCAGGGGCCGAAAGGTGACACTGGTGCAAAAGGAGCGGATGGATCAGTATGGATTATGGGAACCTCTGCGCCTACTACACAAGGTAAAACAGGGGATATGTTCCTTAATACAACAAATCAAGACGTCTACAGTAAGGCAACTGGGAACTGGGTTAAGACCGGAAACATCAAAGGGGCAACAGGATCGCAGGGAATCCAAGGCCTAAAAGGCGATACCGGAGCACAGGGGCCAAAGGGAGATACAGGTACCACACCGTCGATCGGGAGCAATGGGCATTGGTATGTTGGGGACAGAGACACAGGAATTATGGGGGATGCAAGTAAAGCAGTAGCCGCCAAAATAGTAAATAATGTTACAACAACAGAAGCTGGATATGCGTTGGATGCAAGGCAGGGGAAGGCACTGGATACAAAAATTGCAGGGCTAAACTCCACTTTAGCTGGAGTAAATGCCGATTTGGCAAATGTAACTACCTCCATTCAAGGTTTTTCCGTTCAGGGTAGAACTTATCAAAATATTAAAATTGACGGGACTGTATATAATGGTTCTACGGATTTTAATTATTTTAGAATAGATGCACCTGGTGATAGAATAATCTGCCTTGGCTTTATTTCATCATCTACTAATACAGATATCTGGGGAAAATTTATTAACACAAATAAACTTGTTGTACAAAAGGCTGTGAACGGCACTTGGTCGGATTTCACCTCTATATAATAGCTATTTAGACACTCGTTCCAGTAAATTTCTTGAATCCCTTGAGTCCAGGCGTTTCATTTTCGTTATATGTCGCAATGTAGAGTAGCTCTGGGTTAGCAATCGGATAATAACGGAAGACAACACGGCTTGTATAATACTTTGTAACTTCTAACAGTCCGAATGGTGCTGGCACTTGTTGTTTCCATCCAGAATTTGCTTTTTCGCCACATTCAAGGACAAGAGTGGACAGGGACGGTAAATTATATGCTATTACTTGCAACGTCTTAGAATCGTCCTGCCCAATTTGCGAAAGATCTGTAAATGTCTTAAGCTTACGTTCGCCCAAATCGGCATTTACTCCAGCTAAAGTGGAGTTTTGTATTTTACTATCTTTTTAATCATCACCTTATTTATTGGTACGCAAAAAAGACCTGCCCTATGGCACGCCTAAAATCTCCTATTTTTCCCTCAGTTTAACTATGCTGCACACCTTTCAAATGCCTGCCGCACATTCCTCTGCGCAGTAAACACATAAATCTGTGTAGTCCTTATATCCTCATGCCCTAGTATTGCCTGAACATCCTGCAGAGAGGCTCCATGATCAATCATATATGTCGCCAGCGTCCGTCGAAACCTGTGTGGATGTACATTTCCAACCTGTGCCTTCTTCCCGATCCTCTTTAATAATATTTCTATTCCATTTTTACCCAATCTCCTTTCACCTTTTCCCAGAAACAGTGCATCCTTTCTGTCTTTTCTGCCATCTAAATACTCTTTCAAATGCATAGCAGCTACCTCTGTAAGATATACCGTTCTTTCTTTTCCCCCTTTACCAATCACACATATTTCTCGTTTCTTAAAATCTACATCATTGATATTCAACGATACTACTTCACTCACCCTGCATCCTGTCGAATACAAAAAGCTTACCAACGCCAGATCACGCTGCTTTACACAAGCACTCTTTAATTTTTCTAGTTCCTCAGCATTGAACGGCTTCTTGATAATCTTCATATACTTGATACTTTTCAATGCTCTACAGGGGTTACGACCGATAAATCCCTCTTCAAACAACCATGAGAAGAACGATGATAGGCACTTCCTTATATTATCCAAGGTTCTGTTACTTACCTTTCTATTCTGCTTATATGCGGATAGATAAAACCTCAAATCGAATGTTTCTATCTCATTAATCCTTCTGGTACAATTGAGAAAAAATGCCCCTATTTGCTGACCATAATACTCTAAGGTTGATTCCGCCTTCCCTTCGATCCTTTTTGTGGCCAGAAACTTCTTCAGCATTCCCATTGCTGTTCCATCATGCACTACTACTTCTGTACATCGTTCCTGCACTTCATATTCATTCAGCTTATTACAAAGTACCTGTTCTAAATATCCTAATTCCGATGATGATATAACAGCTTGCATTTCCTGAATCACATAATCTAAAATTTCCATTCTTGCGTCCATTTTGGTACCTCCTTCGACTTATAGCGTATCAGAGGTACTAACATGAGTAAAACATTTTTCAGTGCAAAACTCCACTTTAGCTGGAGTGACTGCCGATTTGGAAGTAAAATCCAGAACAGTCGAAGGGGCATATCTTGATTTACAAATTTTGTCTTATGGGGATATTACATGGTTGCGTATAAGTACATATCCAAAAGCAACCTTAAAAAGCGGGCAAGAATATACCATGTTCAAAATATCTGCAAATTCACCGAGATTTTCTATTCATAAAAGAATATATATTTCAAATACTCTTGGATTTACATTTCACATGAGCGTAGAAGGCGAAATATCAATAACTCCGTTTGGCGGTGATGTGTCGACGAGTACAGGTGTTAATCTGTCAGAATGTTATATCATGAAATAGTTACTTTTTGGTTGCCCTAATAGTAGTAATTAACTGGTTTGTTGCGACTGAAATTCCAGATTCAGCTATATTTGCACGGGTAGAATACTTAACAGTTATCTTCTTCCCGGATATAGATGCATCAATACCATATGAACGTACACTGTTTTCTGATAGAGCGAAAGAATATCCTCCGCGGAATGTAGATGATCCAGGCATAACTGTAACTGGAAACCATACTGCTGAACTATCCAACTGTACAAAAAACCTGTCATACACACTAACCTCTTCCGGAAGGGTAATTACGCCACCATTTTTTACGCCGGTTGAGTTTTCCCATATAACACGTGCATTTTTCACATCTGATAAATCGGCAGTCACTCCAGCTAAAGTGGAGTTTTGCTAACAAAAGAATAGAATATCACCACAATAAAAAAGAAAGAAGGTATATATTATGAGTTACACAGGAGAAATTCCTAAATACATAGGTTGCGTATCTGAATCTCAGTTTCCAAAGGGAGATCCAGGAGCAAGAGGGGCATCTGGGCAACCGGGATTCATGTATTCGGGTGAAATAAATTATATGGCTATCATAAGAGACAGATGTTTAGGTGTTCGGCAGTATATGCGCTCAGGTGGAATATCAGAAATAACAATAACAAATGATGAAATAAATTTCAAAATTAAATAGTAACCCCAAAACCGAGCTGACAAGGCTCTTTTTTATTATCAAAGAAAGGAAATATGAAACATGAATGAAGAAAAAATCATTGAAATCGTAACACTTGCAGACGGACAGACAATTGAGTCTGGCCAGATCGACAACATTGTAAACGGTCTTGTACTGCATATAACTGATGGAGATATTCTTGAGTTGGAAGGACAGCTCACGAAACAGAACTTAAAAGAGATTAGTCTCTCAAACACAGACGGTGCTGTCTATGGAAAGTACTATAACTTGCAGGCCATGTCGCTTCGCAAGGATTTGGAAACCGGAATTGTAGATGCGGAACTTAAGCTGGAAGATAGGACAGAAGCAAGACTGACCGCTGTGGAAGAAGGGCAGGAGCTACAGGACGGGGCAATTGCGGATCTGGGAGAAGTAGTTTCTACAATTGCAGAAGGGGGTGTACAGTAATGGTCAAATTTTATGTTAATCGAATCAAAAATGCACAGATGACTGTAGACGAAGTGCCGAAACTTTGGAAAGCCAAAGTGGAGGCAGAGCTTGCAAAAGAATAGAAAGAGTGAGGTAAATGAAGAAAATGAATTCAAATGGGGTAATTGATACTTATAATATGATAATCGGGGGAATTGTGGCAGTTTTTACCGCAATTTTTGGGATCTATTGGTATGTTTTCGTGGCATATTTTGTACTAAATGTTCTGGATTGGATGACTGGATGGTACAAGTCCAGAAAATTGAAGAAAGAGAGTAGTGCTGAAGGATTAAAGGGAATTATAAAGAAATTGGGATACTGGGTGGTGATTACAGTTGCATTCCTGGTTTCATATGTATTTGTACATATGGGTAGTGATATCTTACATGTGGATCTTGATTTTCTGATGATGGTCGGCTGGTTTACTCTGGCCTGTCTGATGGTAAATGAAGTCCGCAGTATTTTAGAGAACTTGGTAGAATGTGGTTATAATGTGCCAGCAATACTGATAAAAGGGCTGGCAGTTACAGAGAAGCTTATAAACAAAGTAGATTCAGGGGACAGCAAATAAGCTGTCCTCTTTCCAAGGAGGAAAATAATATGTTAGTAATCGATGTCAGTTATCACAACGGGAAAATTGATTGGGACGCTGTAAAGGGGCATATAGATGGAGCGATCCTGCGTTGCGGCTATGGAGACAACATTACAAGCCAAGATGACAAGCAGTTCCAACGCAATATTTCCGAATGTGAGCGTCTGGGTATCCCTCGTGGCGTATACATATATTCTTACGCAAAGAGTGATGCTCAGGCCAGGAGCGAAGCGCAGCATGTCCTTCGGCTTGTCCAGGGACATGCTCTGCAGTTTCCGATCTACCTCGATCTGGAGGAACCGGGGACAGAAGGTTACACACTCAGGTGTGCGCAGGTATTCTGCCCGATTATTGAACAGGCCGGCTACTGGTGCGGTATCTATGCAAGCCAGTCCTGGTGGCAGAGCTACTTAACAGGGCTGGGAGATCGTTACACAAGGTGGATCGCAAGATACAGCCAGATCAGCCCGGTCGTAGCCTGCGATATGTGGCAGTATAGCGCAGACGGATCGGTGCCCGGGATCGGCGGCCGTGTTGATGTAAACAACTGTTATAGAGACTTCCCCAAGGAGAATGCTGGAGAGCCTATACAACAGCAGAAACCAGTGCAGAAACCACAGGAGAATATAACAGCTACACCAGACTCCCTCTGGCATCGTGTAGTGGCGGGAGAAACATTGTCTGGAATTGCGAAGAAGTACGCCGGCGGCATCTCTGCGGAGAGGTTGGCGATGCTTAATGGCATCGAGAACCCAGATTTGATCTACGAAGGGCAGTTAATCCGGTGTGACGATTATCTTGCTGGAAAGGCCACACAGCAGACTGTGGAGGCACAGAATATGCCTGACAGCATGTGGCATGAAGTAAAAGTGGGAGATACACTTTCTGAGTTGTGCCAGGGATGGGGGAAATCTGTGTCTGAGATCTGCAATCTGAATGGAATCAAGGACCCAAATAAGATTTATGTTGGGCAGAAGATACGGGTTTATTAATGTACTGTATTGATAACATGGAAATAATATGCTACAATATGTGTCGTAACATGTAAACCATACAAAAAATGGCCAAACATGGAAAAAACCGTCAAGAGAGCCCGTTCCGATCAGGAGAGGGTTCTTTTTGTTAAAGTGATTAAGGTGGTAGTTAGATAAGGGGGATTTATTAGAGGGGCCGCTACATTCCTTTTTTCTTATGCTAGACTGATATGGTGCAGCATAGTATAATAAAGTCAAAGGAGGCGATGGAATGAAGGTAAAATGAATAAGGCCAAAAATATTGTAAAGTATTTGTGTAAAAAGAATCCAATTTTGTGCATTTGGATGGTGGTTGTGATTCTTCTTCTTTTTGTGTCGCCACGAGCCGCTGGATCTTTATTCATCTGTGGTGGAATCTTGATGTTAATAGTGAGTGTGTTGCGCACGATTTTGAGGAAACCGGCCATACGAATTAAAAAAAATAGAAAATGAAAAATAACATGAGCTGTTTTTGAATAATGATATAATGAGGTGATATCCCTGAAGGCTTCCGATAAAGATTAACATAAGATGTATTAAAAAAATCCAAATCCGAGCCCCCCGTTCCTCAATCAGAGCGAGGGGCATCAGCTTCATGGTTAGCTATTTTCCTCAGAACTGAATTTTTCAGCCCTCTTGGAGCCCTCACATTTTCCAGTAAGGTATCCAAATTTTCCTGAGATGCGGCATACTGTAAAAGATCCGGATCATTTTCAAGTAACATTTTAAGCTCATCTTTCTCTTTTACAGCGATGTCTTTTAGAAACTCATATGTTTTATCCTTCATACAGCAGCCCTCCTTATACTACTAATGATAATGTGGAAAACTGCAAAAAGTACTGGTAAATACTGGAAAACCAGGCACTCAGGGGCTTCCCGGACCAGATTATTTTCCTTCTATATTAATAGACAACAATTATGGGCCAATTCTTCGGTACCAATATCTGTCAAGATCCCGGTAACTTCTTTGTAAGGCATGGTGTATCTCTGTGAGAGATAGCGCATGGAAGCTGCCAGTTCACCGTCGGGACCGCCGAACTGGCTGATGATTACCTGTGCCATCTTCGGATTTGTCTGTGTGATTTTTACCGGATATTGAAGACGTTTCTCATAATTCCACATATTAACATCCTCCTTCCTGCCATGGCCATGGCTCATTAATCCAATTCCACTTTTCGCAAGGAGAAGCAGTAACTGTATCGATTGTAAGTGGTCCAAAATATTTTGCGTATTCTTTTAAGGCCTGATTGCGGAGTTTGCTGAATTCTGCAAAGTACGCAAGTGCTTCTGGATCACACGGATGGGTATCAAGGAAAAGTTTGACATCATCTACAGCAAAACTTACAACATTTACCCATTGAAGCATTTCTTTACGGCAAGGTTTATTTGTCATCTGCCCATCCCTCCTGTTCCTTTGAATGGTTTGTTCAGATCTTCAAAAATTGTTCCGCATTGAAAACCCTTCTCAGCTTCGTACGGACATCTCCATACCTGCCATGGAACGTAAGCCATAGCGATTGTCATATCAGCAAGCGGGTCGTCTTTTCTTGTACATGATGGGTCTGCCGGCATCTGATACGATGGGGCTTGACAGGACGGTTTTGGAGCCTGAGAAGAACAGCCGCAGTTGGGACGCCTCATATAGTCTGGTGAGTTTCCTCTGTAATTTGACATATGTCATATCTCCTTTCATATTGTTTGTGATATTATAATATGAAAAGTCAAAAAAAGCGTGACGGAGAATAGAAGAAGAGATCAGAGAGTGATTGTGGAGAAAAGAAATCCGGCTCTATTGGGAGCCGGACTTCTTTTCTGATTGTTGTTTGGGAGGTTTCGGATCATTTGTCAGTTCCAGAATGTAATCTGTGCTGGTGCCGTAAAATCCGGCGAGTTTGACAAGGTAATCCACAGGAATACTGCGGATTCCTTTCTCATACCTTCGGTAGACTTCACGCTGACATTCCAGATAATCTGCAACACGCTGCTGTGTCAGGTCGTTATCAGTCCGCAAACCTTCTAATCTTTTTAAATACATATTCATCACCTCATAAATAGGCTACCATTTAGTGACTGTAAATTGACAATATGCTACTATTTGATTACAAAAAATATATTTTTATCTAAAAGTATGGGCTTTTTAAAGCAGAATATTACTGTTATGAGCGGAAAATGGTTCAAACTGACGGTTGTTTTCAATGAGGTATGAGGGTATAATAAAAATGTTATAATCTAGAGGGTGTTTGAAAATTCATTTTTGCAATTTGTATGTCCCACTTTACGGTACATTTATCTCAAATTTAGTGTATGCAGTCTGTTTTTCAGTCTTTTTACGAGATAAATTTCCCACTAACTGTGATACATGACTTGCAAAAGGTAAGATTCAGACATGTTTTGGCAGATAAATAATTATAAGGAGAATATACGTATGTGTGGATTTACAGGATTTGTGGGAACAGTCGACGATCAGGAACAGATTTTAGAGAATATGATGAATACGATTGTACACCGCGGACCAGACAGCGAAGGGAAATTTGTGGATGATGATGCAGCGCTTGGTTTTCGGAGACTCAGCATTATCGATCTGTCAGCTGCCGGGGATCAGCCATTATATAACGAAGATCGTTCGAAGGTTCTTACATTTAACGGAGAAATTTATAATTATCAGGAACTGAAAGAAGAACTTTTGAAGGCAGGGCATGTATTTGTGACAAACACTGATTCTGAGACGTTACTCCATGGATACGAAGAATGGGGAGAAAAACTGGTGGGCCGTCTCAGGGGAATGTATGCATTTGTCATATGGGACAGAAATGAGAAGAAACTTTTTGGTGCGAGAGATATGTTTGGGATAAAGCCATTTTATTATGCTCAGATGAATGGTACATTGATGTTTGGATCAGAGATTAAGACATTTATGGAGCATCCTCATTTTGATAAAGTATTTAATGAGGCAGCACTTGGAAATTATCTGTCATTCCAGTTTGTTCCAACAAATGAGACATTTTTTAAAGGAGTATTTTGCCTTCAGCCTGGACATTATTTTACTTATGAAAAAGGGAAACTTAATATAAAGAGATATTTTGAGCCCAGATTTACGGGGAAAACAGACAAATCTTTTGATGAAGTAGTAGAGGATATAGAAAGGGTAATGAAGGAATCAGTTGCGAAGCATAAGATCAGTGATGTCGAAGTTGCTTCTTATCTGTCGAGCGGTGTTGATTCCAGTTATCTGACCTATCTTGCGCAGGTCGATCATACGTTTACGGTTGGCTTTGGAGAGCAGAAGTACAGTGAGATTCAGGATGCTAAGGAGTTTGCTGCAAGTATTAACATGGAGAATGACAGTAAAATAATCGAGCCGGATGAGTACTGGGGTAAATTATCAGATATCCAGTATTATATGGACGAGCCGGTTGCGGATCCTGCAGCAATTGCACTTTATTTCCTAAGCCAGGAAGCATCAAAGAAGGTGAAAGTAGTATTATCCGGAGAGGGATCAGATGAGTTGTTTGGCGGATATAATATCTATTGTGAACCGCTGGAGCATACCGGATTTGATAAGATCCCAATGGGAATCCGAAGAATTTTAGGCAGATTTGCGGAAAGTTGTCTGCCAAGAGAGATGAAGGGCCGGGGATTTTTAATGCGGCATGGGAAGACTCTGGAGGAACGTTACTATTCGAATGCCACGAATATTTTCACAGAGAAGGAAGCAGATAAACTCTTGAAAAAAGGCTGTAAGCCTGGCATCCAGAAAGTGACCCGCCCACTTTATAACCGGGTAAAGGGGAAGGATCCAGTCACAAAAATGCAGTATGTCGATATGCATCTGTGGCTTGTTCATGACATCCTTATGAAAGGTGATAAAATGGGAATGGCCAATTCGCTTGAAGTGAGAGTTCCATTTCTTGACAAAGAGGTGCTGGAACTTGCGGAAACACTTCCTCTGAGTTATAAGGTGCGTGCACCAAAAACAAAAGTTGCTCTTCGTGCCGCTGCTGATAAAGTGATCAGAAAAAAGACGGCAGAAAAAAAGAAACTGGGATTTCCGATTCCGATCAGAGTGTGGCTCAGAGAGGATAAATATTATAAGATTGTAAAGAAGCAAATCAATTCGAAAGGTGCTAAGAAGTTTTTCAATGTTGACTATCTGAACAGGCTCCTGGAAGAACACAAGAATGGAAAACATGATAACAGCCGTAAGATCTGGACGGTATATGTTTTCTTATTATGGTATGACCGCTTTTTTGGCCAGGGGAAACCTGTACATCCAGCAATGAGCCGTTAGAGTCAGGCCGGATATAGGAGAGTAAAAATGCGGGCAGTGCGCAGTAAGAAAGTAAAGAGAAGAAAAAAAATTCAATATTTTGATTACAGTCTGCTGGCAGTGATAATATTCTTAATGTGTTTTGGACTTGTCATGCTGTTCAGCAGCAGCTCTTACAGTGCCCAGGTTGAACTGGGTGACAGTATGTTTTATCTTAAGAAACAGGGACTTATCAGCATTGGAAGTTTTGTGATAATGCTTGGTGTATCGAGAATTGATTATCATATCTATGCAAAATATGCAAAAATGCTGTATTGGGTGTCGATATTTCTTATGGCGCTTGTGCAGACACCTCTTGGCGTTGAGAGCAATGGTTCCAAGAGGTGGCTGGGTATTGCAGGGCAGAGAATACAGCCGTCTGAAATCGCCAAGGTTGCTGTGATCCTTTTTATTCCGGTCGTGCTTTGCGAGATTGGGAAAAAGATTTCAAAGAAAGAGGGAATTATCAAAGTTCTGATCTGGGGTGGCTTTTCGGCGGCATGTGTATTTTTTCTGACAGATAATCTAAGTACGGCAGTCATTGTAATGGGAATCACATGTATTATGATTTTCGTCGTTCATCCAAAAACGGCGCCATTTATGAAGATTCTGGCTGCTGCAGGCGTTGCCGTCATTGCCCTGGTTGGATTTTTGTCCGCGTCGGGAAGCTTAAGTTCTAATTTCAGGCTGAGGCGGATCATGGTGTGGCTGCACCCGGAGGATTTTGCTTCTTCCTGGGGGTATCAGGTTATGCAGGGATTATACGCTGTCGGATCGGGAGGGTTTTTCGGCAAAGGGCTTGGCAACAGCGTTCAGAAGATGGTGATTCCTGAAGTGCAGAATGATATGATTTTGTCTGTAATCTGTGAAGAACTGGGAGTATTTGGTGCAATTATCATATTGGTATTGTTTGGTATGCTTCTGTACAGACTGATGTTTATCGCGCAGAATGCGCCGGATATGTATGGTTCACTGATTGCAACAGGAATTTTTGCCCATATAGCGCTGCAGGTCATATTGAATGTTGCAGTAGTGATTAACCTGATTCCCACAACAGGTATTACTTTGCCTTTCATCAGTTATGGAGGAACCTCAATTTTGTTCCTGATGATTGAGATGGGGATAGCACTTGGAGTTTCCAGAACGATTCGTTTTGAAGAGTAGAATGCATGAAAAAAAGCTTTTCATTCCTTCAGAAATATGCTATGATTAATTACGTAGTATTTAAAACTACATATGATAGAAATAAATAACATATTTATTAATAAATAAAGCCGGAAATGGCGGTATTTTTTGGAGGATATAGAAATGAGTTATAAAGTGATTGTTGACAGCTGTGGGGAACTGACAGAAGAAATGAAAAAATCGGAGAATTTTGAGACGGCATCTCTTATCTTGGAAGTAGACGGTTTTCAGATTGTTGATGATGAAAGCTTCGACCAGGCTGATTTTTTAAAGAGAGTTGCCGCAAGTGAATTATGTCCAAAATCATCATGCCCATCTCCGGAGAAATATATGGAAAGTTATCATTGTGATGCGGAGCACGTATATGCAGTGACATTGTCGGCCGAACTGAGCGGTTCTTATAACAGTGCGGTTTTAGGTAAAAATCTGTATCATGAAGAATATGGTGACAAAAAGATCCATGTTTTTAATTCACGGTCGGCATCGGTTGGTGAGACTCTGATCGCCCTGAAAATTAAAGAATTTGAAGATGCAGGGATGGCATTTGAGGAGATTGTTGATAAAGTAGAAGCTTATATTGCCCAGCAGAATACTTATTTTGTGCTGGAAACATTGGATACTCTTCGGAAAAATGGAAGATTGACAGGAATTAAGGCGTTAGTAGCAAGTGCGCTTAATATCAAGCCTGTGATGGGGGCAACTGAGAAAGGTGTAATCTGCCAGCTTGGACAGGCAAGAGGAATGAAGAAAGCGCTGATAAAAATGGTCGACCACATTGTAAGTGATCTTAAGAATCCGGAAGAGAAATGTCTTGCGATATCTCACTGTAACTGCCCGGAAAGAGCAGAAGCAGTAAAGAATATGATCGAAGATAAAGTAAAATTGAAAGAAGTTATGATTCTGGATACCAGAGGTGTCAGCACAATGTATGCGAATGATGGTGGGATTATCATTGTTGCTTAACGGTGGTTTATGGGGAAAGAATACTTGTATTGTACTTTTCATGTCGTAAAAAGTATGATAAACTGAAGTATAGCCATAAGACAAAGGAGTAGTTAAGATGAGTCAGGAAAAAGTAGATCGTTATAAAAAAGAGAAACTGCACCGCAAGGAAATCATGCGGAAAGAAAAAATCAGACATATCCTCAGACGGTGTGTTGTGACAGTCGCTGCACTGGCGCTCCTGGGCTGGCTTTCGTATTCGGCATATAATGTCTACAAGGCAAACCAGCCAAGACCAACGGCAGAAGTTGATTATACAGAATTTAATAATTATATTCAGAATCTGAGCGAATAGTCAGCGTCTGGCAGTGAGAGAATAAAAGAGAGTGTGAAAGCTCTCTTTTTTTATTGCATGGAAGTTTTTAAGCATTCCTTGCAATAAAAAGCCTTCCATGCAGGATCCCCCACTTCCCACCACCTAAAAAGGAAGAAAAGGGACTTTTCCCCACATAACACCAGCTGGAAATTAATGGAATCATATGAGGTGCCTCTGGCTTCCACAATCCCCCACCAGTGGGCGTTGAGGGGCATAAAACCCTTAGAATGTAAGGAATCTGCGATATTAGTAAAAACCAAAATTCTAAAAAAAAGGGTTGAAAATGAAATAGAAGTGGGTTACAATAGTTGCAAGTGGTAGAAAGTGGTGAATAGTGGCACAAAATGGTTGGCAAGTGGAAAACCATTTTGAAAGAAGGTGTTCCAATGTTAACTGGCGAATTCAATCATAGTATTGACGTGAAAGGCAGGTTGATTATCCCATCCAAATTCAGAGAAATCTTAGGAGAGGACTTTGTAATTACGAAAGGGTTAGATGGCTGCTTGTTTGTGTATCCGCAGGAAGAATGGAAAACCTTTGAAAATAAACTAAGAACCTTACCACTCACTAACAAAGACGCCAGGACATTTACGCGTTTCTTCCTTGGAAGTGCTGTCGATGGCGGCCTGGATAAACAGGGAAGAGTATTGATCTCTTCAGCTCTTCGTAATTTTGCAGGACTGGATAAGGAAGTCGTTTTGGTAGGAGTACTGGATCGTATTGAAATTTGGGACAAAGCAAAGTGGGATGAAAAGAATGCTGCTGTGGAAGAAAACATGGACGATATAGCAAGTCACATGGAAGACCTTGGCCTCAGCATTTAACCGTCAGGCTGCGAAGCAGCTATGAGGTTATAAGCAGATCGCAGGGCAGATTGCAAATATCCGTTTGACTGGAGGAATACATGGAGTTCAAACACAAATCAGTATTACTAGAAGAGACAGTAAATGGTCTGAACATCAAGCCAGACGGCATTTACGTAGATGGTACGCTTGGTGGTGGCGGACATGCCGAAGAGGTATGTAAGCGATTAAGCAGCAAGGGGAGTTTTATAGGAATAGACCAGGACGCTGCGGCAATTGAAGCCGCAAGCGCCCGATTACGCGGCTTCGGGGAGAGAGTCACTATAATCAGGAGCAATTATTGTGATATGAAGCGGCGGCTCCAGGAGATAGGCATTGACAAAGTAGATGGGATCGTTCTGGATCTGGGCGTATCATCTTATCAGCTGGATACGGCAGATAGAGGATTCTCCTATCGTGTAGATGCCCCTTTGGATATGAGAATGGATACACGTCAGGATATGACGGCAAGGGACATCGTCAATGACTACAGTGAGATGGACCTTTTTCGGATCATAAGGGATTACGGGGAGGATAAGTTTGCAAAGAATATTGCGAAACATATCGTAATGGAACGCGAAAAAGGCCCCATCGAAACGACAGGACAATTGATTGAAATTATCAGACATGCCATTCCAATGAAATTTCAGAAGACAAGCGGACATCCCGCCAAGAGAACGTTCCAGGCGATCAGAATCGAACTGAACCGGGAGCTGGATGTTTTGCGGGAATCTTTAGATGACATGATTGATATGTTAAATACAGAAGGCAGAATTTGTATTATCACATTCCATTCACTGGAAGACAGGATCGTGAAAAGTGCGTTTAAAAAGAACGAGAATCCATGTACCTGTCCAAGCCATTTCCCGGTCTGTGTATGTGGAAATGTGTCAAAAGGAAAAGTGGTAACAAGAAAGCCGATATTGCCAGGTGAAGAAGAACTGGAATATAATAGCCGGTCGAAAAGTGCAAAACTTCGCATTTTTGAGCGGCAGTAATATTATGGAAAGATAAAAAGCTTAGGACAAGCTGTTTTTGCAGTACCTGAGATAAAGACAGAAAAGGGGTGAGAGTGATATGGCAGCCACAAGAAGACAAGCATACATATATGGCAATACAGTCAGACAGCCCAAAGTCGCTCCTGAAAGACAGGGAGAATCAGATCCGCTGCGTCCGAAAAAGGTCAGCAGACAGGTACGTAAGAACCGCAGAAAAGCGATGCACATGAGTGCAGGATACGTAGTATTTCTCGCGGGAGCAGCGATCGCAGCTCTGATGGTATGTGTGGTTTATCTGCAGATGCACTCAGAACTTACAGAACGGTCTAAGAATATCACTGCGATGCAGAAAACATTGTCAGAGGCAAAGGAAGAAAATAATACAAAGCTTAATTCAGTATTGAATTCTGTCAGTCTTGACGATGTAAAAAACAAAGCGGTGAATGAGCTTGGTATGGTGAATGCAACACCAGACCAGATTATAGAATATCAGAATCAGTCAGGTGATTCAGTGAAACAATACGAAAGTGTCCCGAAAAACGGAGTTCTTGCCGGTTCGGGCAAAACAGATAAGTAAAGGTGGTTAAATGTCAGGAAAGAAGAGAAAGAGACCATTTCACTTTCTGAGACGTAAATTTCCATTAAAAATGCAGAAAAAGCTGGTACTGCTCTTTATGTTGATAGTACTGGCTTTTGTTGGTTTAGTGGGGAGAATTACTTATATTAATGCGTCAAGCGGTGAAAAATATACGAAGGTAGTTTTAGACCAGCAGCAGTATGACAGCAGGGTAATACCATTTAAACGGGGAGATATCCTCGATCGGAATGGAACAAAAGTGGCGACCAGCGAACGTGTGTATAATGTCATTCTGGATGCGAAAGTACTTTTGTCGGATAAAAAGAATGTAGAGCCAACAAAAAAGGCGCTGAAAGATTGTTTCGGCATAGAAGAATCTGCGGTTGAAAAGGTAATTGAGGATAATCCCAGCGGAAGATACAATATTATGCTGAAGGGAGTTTCCTACGATCAGGCGCAGGCATATAAAAAGATTGATGAAGATGACAAGAATTACCCAAATGTAGATGGGGTCTGGCTGGAAGATGATTATGTAAGAAAATATCCTTATAATACACTGGCGAGTGCCGCAATTGGATTTACAGTGTCTGGGAATGTGGGGAACAGTGGCATGGAGGCATCTTACAATTCTATTTTGAACGGCACGGATGGGAGAGAGTACGGTTATCTGGATACGAAATCTTCTGTGGAACGTACTGTGAAACAGCCGGTCAACGGACAGACGATTGTGTCTACAATCGATGTGAATCTGCAGAAAATAGTGGAGGATCATATCTGGGCGTTTAATGAAGCGCATAAAAACACAGAGAGGCAGGGAGAGGGAAGTGCCAATACGGGAGTGCTGGTGATGAAACCAAGCACAGGAGAGATTCTTGCGATGGCATCTTACCCGAATTATGACCTGAACAATCCGAGAGACCTGACAAAGTATTATACTCAGGAGCAGATTGACGCGATGACAGATGATCAAAAAGTGGATACTTTGAATGCACTGTGGAGAAACTTTTGTGTGACGGATACATTTGAGCCTGGATCAACAGCGAAACCATTTACAGTGGCAGCAGGGCTTGACAGCGGGAAAATTACAGGTGATGAGACATATGTATGCGGGGGATATCTGCATATAGGTGATTACAATATCAAATGCCATAACACTTCGGGGCATGGAACCCAGACCGTTGGACAGGCGATCGCCAACTCCTGCAATGTGGCATTGATGCAGATTGGTGAGGCGATTGGGGTCCAGGATTTTACACGTTATCAGAGCATCTTTGGCTTTGGAGAATTTACAGGCATCGATCTGAAGGGGGAACCAGACACTTCGGGACTGTTATATAATGCAGATACTATGCAGATTACAGACTTGGCTACCAATGCATTCGGACAGAATTTCAATGTCACAATGACACAGCTTGCGGCAGGTTTCTGCTCTCTGGTCAATGGCGGGAATTATTATAAGCCGCATATTGTGAAACAGATACAGGATGAAAATGGCAATGTGATAGAAAATAAGGATCCTGTACTGGTGAAGAAAACAATTTCGGAAGAGACAAGTACAAAGATTAAAGAATATATGAGAATGGTAGTGACTGAGGGAACCGGAACCAAAACCCAGGTAGATGGATATGATATCGGAGGGAAAACCGGTACGGCTGAGAAGCTTCCGAGAGATAACGGGAATTATGTACTGTCATTTATCGGGTATGCGCCGCAGGAGAATCCGGAAGTGGTTGTATATGTAGTAATTGATGAACCAAATACAGACAATCAGTCAGACAGTGCTCTTGTAACGGAACTGTCACAGCAGATTATGGCGGATGTTTTCCCGTATCTTAATATTACAAGAGAAGATGGTGCGCAGGGAGAAGGCGGACAGGATGCAGATGAAGAGGAGCAAAGCACAGAGGATACTGAGAACACCGGTGATATAGAAAATACAGAAGAATAAAAAGATACGAATAACCTCACAAAAGCGTTAATAAGTTATAGCAATAACCTTTGTGAGGTTTTTTCTATGAAAAATAAGACGTATAACAGAAAGAAAATCCTCGTCGTGTTTCTGATCGCCGGTGTTGTGGTGCTTGGACTGATTGGACGCCTTGTATATCTGATGATTTTTGACGCACAGTATTATCAGGAGAGGGCAGAAGCACTTCATGAGAGAGAGAGGGAAATCAAGGCGGCCAGGGGCGAGATCGTGGATAAAAATGGGACGGTTCTTGCCACAAATAAGACTGTCTGTACGATTTCTGTAATTCACAGCCAGCTGAAAGATAAAGAAACCGTGATCAAAGCACTTTCTCAGATGTTGGAGATGGGAGAAGATGAGGTCCGTAAAAAGGTGGAAAAGGTATCCTCCATGGAAAGAATCAAAACAAACGTGGCAAAGGAAGTCGGGGATCAGATTCGCGGGATGGAGCTTGACGGGGTAAAAGTGGACGAAGACTTTAAACGTTATTATCCGTATAACGAGCTGGCATCCAAAGTACTGGGATTTACCGGCGGAGACAACCAGGGGATTATTGGCCTGGAGGTAAAGTATGAAGATTATCTGAAAGGGATGAACGGGACGATACTTACGACAACGGACGCAAGGGGAATTGAGCTTGAGGGTGTGGCAGAAGACCGTGTGGAACCGGTGGCAGGCAATACGCTTCAGGTCAGTCTTGACTATAATATCCAGAAGTACGCCCAGCAGGCAGCAGAAAAGGTCATGGAGGAAAAACAGGCAGATAAGGTGGCAATTTTGATTATGAATCCACAGAACGGTGAGATTATGGCGATGGTAAATGTGCCAGAGTTTAATTTAAATGAACCGTTTGTGCTGAATAATGGTGCAGATACAGGTGCGGTCGATGATGAACAGAAACAGGAGCTTCTGAACCAGATGTGGAGAAATGGCTGCATTAACGATACTTATGAGCCGGGTTCTACCTTTAAGATTATTACGGCGTCCGCGTGCCTGGAAGCAGGGGTAGTGAAACTTGATGATACGTTCAGTTGTCCGGGTTATAAAATGGTAGAAGACAGAAAAATCCGCTGCCATAAGGTAGGAGGGCATGGCGCTGAGACTTTTGTGCAGGGCGTGCAGAACTCCTGTAACCCAGTGTTTATTGAAATCGGCTTAAGGCTCGGTGTGGATAAATTTTATGATTTTTTTAAACAATTTGGGCTGATGAGTCTTACAGGGGTGGATCTTCCGGGAGAAGCAGGGACAATTATGCATAAGAAAGAGAACATTGGACAGGTGGAACTTGCGACAATGTCATTTGGCCAGTCCTTTCAGATCACGCCGATGCAGATGGCTACGACAGTGAGTTCCCTGATTAACGGAGGTAGAAGAGTCACACCGCATTTCGGAGTAAGTGTGACAAGTGCGACAGGGGAAGCGGTAAAAACCTTTCAATATAAGGAAGAGAAAGGGATTGTATCGGAGGAGACATCGGCGACAATGAGAGAGATCCTGGAAAGCGTGGTTTCCGTAGGCTCTGGTAAAAATGCATATATTCCCGGATATCTGATCGGAGGAAAAACAGCGACTTCCCAGACGCTGCCGAGAAGCGCCAACAAGTATATCTCATCATTTATCGGGTTTGCCCCTGCTGACAATCCGCAGGTACTTGCGATGGCAGTGATTTACAATCCTCAGGGAGTATATTATGGGGGAACGATTGCGGCCCCGGTGATTAAAAATGTATTCGAGAATATTCTGCCGTATCTTGGAATTGAGAAAGATGAGAGCCTCATTCCTGAAAAAGAAACCGAGTAGTTGAAAAAGAAGGAAAAGTACGGTATACTAATTTACGTTAAACTGAAATAGCCTTGGGCTGACGAAAGAGATAAAGAGGTGTGTTATGGATTATAAAATCGTATTGCCGGTATTGATTGCATTTGCGCTCAGTGCCATCATGGGACCATTGGTGATACCAATTCTTCGAAGAATGAAAATGGGCCAGACAGAAAGAGAAGAAGGCGTACAGTCTCATTTAAAGAAAACAGGAACACCGACAATGGGTGGTGTGATTATTCTGGCCAGTGTAGTGGTGACGTCAGCATTTTACATTAAAGATTATCCGAAAATTATTCCGATTCTGTTTGTGACGGTTGGGTTTGGCCTGATCGGTTTTCTGGATGATTATCTGAAAGTAGTATTGAAACGTTCTGACGGACTTTTCCCGATGCAGAAAATGGCACTGCAGATTTTGGTGACAGCGATATTTGCATTCTATCTTGTGAAATTTACAGATGTCCCGCTGACGCTTCTTCTGCCGTTTTCCGGGGGAAAATACTGGAATATAGGATGGCTGGCGATTCCGCTGATGTTCGTGGCAGTGATCGGAACGGTAAATGGTGTCAACTTTACTGACGGACTTGATGGTCTGGCGTCAAGTGTTACCGTACTTGTGGCGACCTTTTTCACTGTTGTGGCTGTAGGTACGAAGAGCGGTGTGGAACCGGTGACCTGCGCAGTCGTAGGGGCGCTTTTAGGATTTTTGCTGTTCAATGTATATCCGGCAAGTGTATTTATGGGAGATACAGGTTCCCTTGCGCTTGGAGGATTTGTTGCGGCGACGGCATATACAATGCAGATGCCGATCTTTATTATCATTGTAGGACTGGTATATCTGGTGGAAGTGGCATCTGTCATGATCCAGGTGACATATTTTAAGAAAACAGGTGGGAAGAGATTCTTCAAAATGGCTCCGATCCATCATCATTTCGAACTCTGCGGATGGTCTGAAACCAGAGTTGTTGCAGTATTTTCCATCGTGACAGCCCTTCTGTGTCTCATCGCATTGGCAGGTGTCCGTTAAAGTACAGGAGGAAGACGACAATGGATATGAATCAGAAGAAAGTTCTTGTTTTTGGTTCCGGGATCAGCGGAATAGGAGCCTGCAGGCTTCTGGAGTCAAAAGGGGAAAATGTGATCTTATATGACGGCAATGAAAGTCTTGATCCGGCACAGCTTAAGAGCCAGATCGGGAAGGACAGTAATGCCCGGATTATTCTTGGAACATTGGAAGATGAGGTGACAGACAGTCTGAAGCTGATGGTGATCAGTCCCGGGGTACCGACGGATCTGCCTGTTGTCAATGAGATCAGGAAGAAAAATATTCCGATATGGGGGGAAATAGAACTCGCTTATACATATGGAAAAGGCGATGTTCTTGCGATTACCGGGACCAATGGAAAGACGACGACAACGGCGCTTCTGGGAGAGATTATGAAGTCTTATAACAGCAGCACATTTGTTGTCGGTAATATTGGGAACCCATACACAGCCGTAGCAGATGAACTGACGGATGACAGCATCGTTGTGGCAGAGATGAGCAGCTTCCAGCTGGAAAGTATCCTGACATTTCGTCCGAAAGTAAGTGCGATACTGAATATCACGCCGGACCATCTGAACCGTCATCACACCATGGAAGCATATATTGAGGCTAAAGAGGCAATTGCGAGGAACCAGACGAGTGAGGATTACTGTATTCTGAATTATGAGGATGATGTGACACGCGAATTCGGAAAAAACGTGGAGGCACAAGTTCTATATTTCAGCAGTCAGCGTAAACTAGAAACAGGCATATATCTTGAAGATGAAAATATCATCTGTAAGCTGGGAGAAAAGGAAGAGAAGATCTGTCACGTATCTGAACTTAAAATTCTTGGCACGCATAACTATGAAAATGTCATGGCAGCCGTTTTAATGGCCAGGGCATATGGTGTCCCGGCAGAAACCGTCCGTGACGCTGTACTGAAATTCGGCGGTGTGGAGCATAGAATTGAGTATGTATGTACGAAAGACGGAGTTTCTTATTATAATGATTCCAAAGGGACGAATCCGGATGCCGCAATCAAGGGGATACAGGCAATGAAGACTCCGACAGTACTGATTGGCGGAGGGTATGATAAGGCATCGGAATATGAAGAATGGATTCAGGCATTTGACGGCAAGGTAAAGCATCTTGTTCTGCTTGGAGAGACGAAGGATAAGATAGCGGATACGGCAAGACAGTGTGGATTCCAGGAAATTATTCTGGTTCATACATTGGAAGAAGCTGTAAAAACGGCTGCATCACTGGCTGAATCAGGAGATTCTGTGCTCCTGTCACCGGCATGTGCGAGCTGGGATATGTTTAAAAGCTATGAGGAACGTGGAGATAAATTCAAAGAGCTTGTAAATTCCTTATAAGGAGTGAGGCGGATGCCACGTCCCCATAAAAAGAAAAACTACGACTACAGTATGATCGCAGTCGTATTTCTGCTGGCGGTGATCGGACTGGTCATTTTATACAGCACCAGTTCTTATAACGGCCAGGTGAAGTTTCACGATTCATTTTACTATCTGAAAAAACAGGCATTTGCTACGGCGCTGGGGGTAGTTTTGATGTTCGTGATGGCAAATATCGATTATCATTTCTGGCAGCAGTTTGCGGTTCTGGGCTATATAGCGGCAATCCTCTTATCTGTAGCCGTTATATTCGTCGGAGATGAGTACAATGGGTCCAAAAGATGGTTATCTTTAGGACCCATCTCTTTTCAGCCATCGGAATACGCGAAAGTCGCAGTTATTTTATTTCTGGCCTGTGTGGTTTCAAAGAATGCAAAAGAGATGGGAAAACTCCGTACACTTATCAAGGTCATGGTCATGGTTCTTCCCATTGTAGGGCTTGTCGGAGCAAGTAACCTGAGTACTGCAATTATTATTCTCGGGATCGCAGTAATTCTCGTATTTGTTGCGAGTCCCAAGTATGCGCAGTTTATGTGGATTGGGCTGTGCGGAGCAGGATTCATGGGAGTGTTTCTCGGACTGGAAAGTTACCGGCTGGAACGCCTGGCGATATGGAGACATCCGGAATTATATGAAAAAGGGTACCAGACGCTGCAGGGACTTTACGCCATCGGTTCAGGAGGGGTGTTTGGCAGAGGGCTTGGAGAAAGTATTCAGAAGCTCGGATTTGTTCCTGAAGCGCAGAATGATATGATCTTTTCTATTATCTGTGAAGAACTGGGGCTTGTGGGAGCGTCATTTATCATTGTACTTTTTCTGATTTTAATCTGGAGATTTTTTATGATTGCCGTCCATGCGAAAGATCTGTTTGGAGCGCTGATCGCATCGGGAGCGATGGGACATATGATGATTCAGGTCATTTTGAATATTGCCGTTGTTACAAATACAATTCCAAATACTGGAATTACGCTTCCGTTTATCAGTTACGGGGGAACATCGGTCATGTTTCTTCTGCTGGAAATGGGGCTTGTACTAAGTGTATCTAATCTGATAGAATAGACAGCAGAGGAAGCTGGTGCCAGGAATTACGGGAAGACAAAAGCGGGAGATGAGGTTGAAAGTGCAGGTCTTTCAACCTTAGAGTTCATGGACAGGGGGATGACATCCATGTTTGTCTGGCTGATAGGAGGCAGAGATGCATAAGAGAGATTACGAAGTAAAGAGACAAAAGAGAGACAGAATCCGTTCACTGTTAAAAATGTTCCTGACAACAATCATTGTGATTGTGACATTTTTTCTATTGTTTTATGTACGCAGGATCGAAGTGACCGGCTGCGGATATACGGATCAGAAGGCGATTGCCAGTTGGTATGAGGCAGATAAAATGTCCTGGAATTCTGTAGTATATCTGCTGAAATACAAACTTGGAAAAGTGGAATATCCTCCTTATCTGGAAGATGCAAAGATGGAAATGAAAAATCCATGGACACTGAGGGTAAAGATAAAAGAAAAGCCGATCGTAGCATATGCCCAGTCGGGATCAGAAAATGT
>URQQ01000002.1 GCA_900549995.1 uncultured Lachnospiraceae bacterium
TAAAATCCTGCGGGACTAATCTCCCGTACCGGTTCGATTCCGGTCTGCGGCATTGGTTAAGAGTCGTTAATTCGGCTCTTTTTATTTTATGCTAAATTGAGCACAAATCATATAATAGGCAAATATGTCTATGTCCTTCCAAAACATCCCTCTGAATTTCAGGGTATCTGATAAAACAGTCATTGTTGCCGGAGTGCCAGGATAGGCTGACATAACGGTTTCAAATTATCTAAAAGAAATCCCACATTGAATCAAATCCAATTACGAATAATTTATACATAATCTCAAATATTTTTGTTTTTAAATTCTATCTAGCAGCGCTTATGCTTAGAAGGTTCTTTTATTTATACTAACCAGATGATAATAAAATCCTTTTGATCACTTGTCATTCCAACAGACTAGATTTGCCGCATTACTTCTTAATATATCTTTGATTCTTACTATTGGGTTTGTCTGGAATTGTACGAGTTACAAGTCCCATCCTTAGCGCCGGATCAAGATAGTTTTTTCGTAAAGTTTCCCTGGATTTAATTCCCAGCCTCTGCATGATCGTGGCTGCACTATATGGAACTTCAAACTCCATTACATTAAGCAGTTTCTTTACATATTCAGATAATGTATCATCTGGTCTGCGAATCTGAGTTACAATCTCACCTATAACCGTATCAATTTGTTTCAGCATAAATTCAATAAAACCATTTGAGTTGCCATTCACATGACAATCTGCAATTGCTTTGTAATATCCATCTTGAAACTTCTCTATCTGACTTTCTATCGGTATATACTCAAATACAGAATTCCACTTAGATAGAATCACAGTATGCCATAATCTTGCTGTCCTGCCATTTCCATCTGTGAATGGGTGGATAAATACAAATTCATAGTGAAACACGGCACTCATAATAAGTGGATGAACCATATTTTTATTCTTTTTCATCCACCAAAACAAATCTGACATCAATCCTTGGACAAGATGTGCAGGTGGTGCCATAAAAATACACTGATCCTCATTAAAAACTCCCTCATCTCCATTTCGGAAGCTACCTGCATCCAATTCTAGTTTTTTAGCCATGATTCTATGAACTTTTTGTAAGTCCTTTATAGAAAATGCATCAACCCACTTTATCAACTCATAGGCTTCATATGCATTTTTTACTTCCTGTATCTCACGCTCTGGTCCAAGCACAATTCTTCCGTCAATGACATCTTTCACTTCGCCCATAGAAAGTGAATTGGCTTCTATCTTTAAAGATGAATGAATAGACTTGATTCGGTTGTTTTTCCTCAAATGTGGTTTTGCATCAAAGTTATGGTATACATTAATTTCCCCCAGTTTTTCAGAAATGGATGCTACGAGATTGAGCATATCTTCTGTTATGGAATATGGCGGTTTATATTCTTTCATTTCATCACCTCATCTTACTTACTATCTTACTTATTATCTTACCACATTTTTTTAGAAACATCACTACAATTCCAGTTTGTAGAATAGACATACTTGAACACTTTTTGAACACCCAGACCGTGATGAAGTCCTCAAAGCTCCTTTCTATCAGTATTTGCGATTGGTTAAAACGGTTCGATTCCGGTCTGCGGCATTAAGTACAAAGTGCTTCAAATCCTTGTAAATGGTAATCTATTCCGTTTTAAATAAAAATTGTATTTTGGGAAAGGCTCTGAGCGTATTTCCTTTCAAATGGACAGGCGACTGTTCTTATGGAATATATTTATGGCATTACCCTGTCATACTTTTAGTCAGTGGAGGTAAAAATCCAGCTGGTAGATCATTCTTATCGAAATTTTACTAACACTTCTGTTATCTGCAACGTCCTATCAATTGATAGAAACGCCGATACGCCATGGCGTTATGAAAAGGAGCATTGATATCATAAGCAGCCATCCCAGAACGAGAAGAGAACGCAGAAAACAGGTTCAGACATTAAAAAGAAGCATGAAGATAGTTTTATCCACTGCAGTAATCGTGATTGCGGCGATAGCATGCATTGCCTTTGTACTTCGTAAGAAAGCATTGAACAATATTGAAGCATTGGAAATACAGGCCAAAAAGGCAAAGGAAATTACTGATCAAAAAACAACATCATCAAAAAACTTGCTGCAAAACAGGATGAAAATAAAACCACTACAGCAAATAGTCAAACTGAAAAAGAAATCCTTGAAAACCTCAATCTGTTACTTATCGGTGATTCCATTGCTTTAGGTGCTACCGATGAATTCTATTCTGTTTTTCCCAACAGTATCAGTGATGCGGCAGTCAGCAGATACACAACGGAAAGCTTTGCTATTTATGATTCCTATGTAAATGCAAAAGGATGGAATGGTGACGGAGTTATTTTTACCCTTGGATCAAACGGGCTTCTATATGATTCACTCGGTACACTCAGAGACATGCTTGGGACGGACAGACCATTTTTTATAATTACAGCCAGAGCGCCATATGCAAGCTGGGAGGAATCAAACAATCAGGAAATATATGAGTTTGCAAAAGCAACAGATCATACATATTTTGTAGATTGGTATAAAGCAAGCGAAGGGCACAGCGAATATTTTGTAGAGGATGAGACACATTTAACTGAAGAGGGTAGTAAGGCGTACATTGAATGCATAAAAGAGGCTGTTCTACAGGTGTATGAAAACTAAATAGAAGGTTGTACAGATGTTGTACAACTAAAAAACTGAGACAGTACAGTCCTCCTTTCTTCGTGGTTTCCCGTATTCCGTATTTCTTTGATTGCTTCTCTTGCAAAATCGAATTATAATAAAAGCAGTGATAATCCAACAATATGAAATCTGTAAAGGAGATCCCCTTATGCCTAAAATAAGTCAAGAAGCTGAAAAAATAATGACCGAACGCTTTGGAAAAGATTCTGTCATTGCGTTGGCAACATCAGAAAACGGAGTGCCCTATGTGCGATACGTAAATGCCTATTATGAACATGGAGCATTTTATATTATTACACATGCACTTTCAAATAAAATGAAGCATATCGAGAACAATTCTTCTATTGCAATCGCTGGAGAGTGGTTCTCCGCACACGGGAATGGTATCAATTTAGGTCCTTTTGGAAAAGAGGATAATCGTGCGATCGCTGAGAAATTGAAAAAGATTTTTTCAGAATGGATTGATAACGGGCATAATGATTTCGATGATGAGAATACCATAATTTTATGTGTAGAGTTAACAGGCGGGCTGTTGCTCTCACATGGGACAAGGTATGAATTTTAAATTTCAGCTCCCGGATTTATTGAGAAAATATATAAAATGTCAGCTGGAAACTGGAGGGTAAAACGATGATGTTTCAAATATTGTCCATAGCGGTTTTAGCTGCTTTCTACGGCTGTTATGTTGTGAAAATGATCTGCCAGAAACGGAAAGGCATACAGACAGACCAAATGGGAAAAGGCAAAGCTGGCTTTGTAAAATTGATCGAGGTCACCATGAAGATTTCAGCCTTTCTTGTCTTTTTCGTTGGGGTGGTCTGTATCTTTCTTAATGTGAGCTATGTCACTGTCCCATTTCGTATAATCGGTGCTGTAATAAGCGTTGCAGGTACGGCCGTATTTATTACTGCAGTTGTGACTATGCGTGACAGCTGGAGGGCAGGTGTATCCCAGACTGATAAAACCGAACTTGTGACAAGCGGTATCTATCAATTCAGCAGAAATCCCGCCTTTTTAGGCTTCGACCTTTTGTATACAGGCATCTTATTGATGTTTTTCAATTGGATCTTGTGTGTTGTGTCCATCTTTGCCATTCTCATGTACCACTTACAGATTGTGAAAGTGGAAGAGGAGTTTTTACTTACTACATTTGGGGATGAATATCTGAAATATCAGAAAAAGGTATGCCGCTATATTGGCAGGGTACGATAATTCTTCCGTCTGCCAAACCAGGGATAATTTTACATCTTTCAGCAGCTCAGGATATCACATTAAAGCAATGCAGCTTACGTTCACCTCATTGACCTCAGGCGTAGATAAGAGGGGAATTATCATGATGATGAAAAACAGGAACTATCATTTATCTCGCATAAAAGTCTACTACATCATGCTTTTTTTAGCTATGTGTTTCATTATAAATACAAAGATTATCTCGTTTAGCCCTTGATTTACGGGCATTTCCAAAGGATAAAAGGCTGAAAATACTACCATTTTACTACTACGGAACAAGTTTTGATATGCCGCTTGAATCCTTTGGAATACAAAACCATACCGCTATTATACGATAACGGCGGAGGGAAGAAAACAGAATCAAAACCACCGAAGTGCTCTCCCTCCACCAGCCATCATACGGATTTTGCCAGTTGCCATCTGGCAGAAATCTCCTTTATTCAGCTTGACTACTTTTTCCTTGTCTGAATGTGATTTGTCAAGGGTGCGCAGCACAACGCTTGCCCTTGATAAATCACAGACAGACAGGTATCATCCGCAAAGCTGAATGAGGGACTATTGAAAAGCCATTATCCTTGTGATATACTCCTTTTACAACTAAGCGACAAATCGGAATTTGAGGTGAAAGATATGATTTCAAAAGCAATTGAAAAAATGATTGTTTTTTACAAAAGAAATATTCATGATATTGAGCACTTTATAAAAGTATGGGGATATGCGAAAACAATTGGGGAACTTGAAGATATAGATGAGGAGACTCAGAACACATTGGAACTTGCTGCTATTGTTCACGATATTGCCTGTCCATTATGTCGCGTAAAATATGGAAGTACAGCAGGACCTTATCAGCAAGCAGAGGGAGTACCACTTGCTAAGGAGTTTTATGCTGATTTCGACCTGACAAAGCAACAGTTAGAAAGAATATGTTATTTGGTTGGTCATCATCATACATTCAAGAATATAGAGGGTCTTGATTATCAAATACTTGTTGAGGCGGATTTTATTGTGAATGCTTCTGAAAGTAATATGAACATAAAGACCATTCAAAATTTCTATGACAAAGTATTTAAGACTTCTGCAGGGAAGAAACTCCTCACTGAAATCTATGGATCTAGTAGTTAAATTCCGGTTTATCTGACTGACCAATCGGGATTTAATGGAGGGAGATTATCCATGAAGTGTAATAGTTTAGAGGAAGTACGTTCAAATATTGATAGGATTGATACCGAGATTATTAAGTTAATTGCAGAACGAGGAACATTCGTAGTTCTGGCTTCTAATTTCAAGAAAAGTGAAGATGGAGTAAAAGCTCCAAATCGTGTTGAAGCAGTTATTGCCAAAGTTCGCGGTAAAGCGGAAGAATATGGTGCAAATCCAGATATGGTTGAAGCTTTGTACAGAGAAATGATTTCACGTTTTGTAAGTATGGAGATGGACGAATTTAAAAAAGGGCAGGGATTATAGCTTCTGATTTGTAGGCCAGTAAACAGAGTGCAGAAATGGGAGTTGTAACAGAGAATATTTGTATTTGATGGAGAAAACTCAAAAGTGAAAAATCATAAATATTTTGTTAATTGCACGATATTCGGACTACTAATCGGTACTATTATCGGCGTGTCTGTAGATACAGTTAGTCCAGGTGTCGGAGTTGGTGTCGGACTAGCGTTAGGAGTGGGTATCGGAAGTGTAGTAGATTATAAGAACAAAAAGAAGAATGATAAGTAGAGTGAGCATATTCCACAACACAAAAACGGTTGACTGTGGGATTGCCTAAAATTAAACAATTATTATTAAAGCAGTTGATTTTCCATGAATTGACTGCTTTTTTCATGCCATGAGAAAGGAGAAATTTAATGGGCAAAGTAGTTGCCCTGGGGCAAACGGATTCGCCCTACACGCAGCCATGCGGACAGACTAACAAGGCTTCTCCCTGTCTGTTTCTGTTAGTTCCCAAGAATAACCAGTCGCAAACACAGACGATAGAAGCGGCTTTTATGGTAGCGCCATAAAACCGCGTATACCGGACGTGGCTTGCCCCGGACGGCATTAACCCCCCCCCGTATCTAACAGGGGGGTACAAATCGACAGGAAACAGTCAATAAACAGGGCAGAAACCCAGCAACAGCAAGGCTTTCCGCAAAATCCGGCAGATGTGAACTAAGGGCAAATAGTTCACACCTGCTTTTTCGTTTGCGTAAATTCCTGTAAATGGCAATACATTCTCCGATAAACGCCATAGAAAAAAAGTTTTGAAAAATGCAACAAATAGGCCATCCGTGTCGGGACTATAGGCAAAGGGGAAAGAGATTTTATAGTTCCATTTTACGGATTTCTTTTTCCGCTCCATCCCGCAGAAAAAATTCAAATTTGCGGGCAAAAGGCAGCGGCGCCGGTGTCATATTAGCGGAAAGAGAAAGAAGCGCTTAAAGCTTCTGTGAGGGAACAAAACGGAGCCACATTCACTTTACCGCCATTGATTGACGGCAGACTGTAGCTGGCGATAGCGGTCTTACCTCTTTTATCTCCTGCCGCCCTTACAGGCCGTAGGTTGTACTTTGACAAAGAAAGCGTCCAACCAACGCAGCATAAGGCAAACCGATCACGTTTCGACGGAGAGAGAGCCAACGGGCTAACACGCCATAACCGAAAGGAGGGATGAAAAACGAGCGATTACTGTCAGCGTTCTGTATGCAGCTTTTGGCAGAGCTGCCGCCATGACCTCCCCGCCGTGATAATGATACTCCCGTACAGCTACAGTCCGAGCGTTAAAAGCGCCGCAGGCAATAGGTACGGCCGCATGAGAACCATGCGGGGGTGGGATTCCCGTGGAGCCTTGCCAAAGGCCATTCGATAAAAGCCAGTCACTATTAACTATCAGCACGATTCAGAAAGGGGATGAAAGCCAGAGAACAGACGGAAGATATGCTTACAAATATACCGATACCTTTGGGAAACCGCAGTTCATTTATGCGTGGAAGTTAGTACCCACGGACAAAACCCCGGCAGGAAAGCGGGACGATATTTCACTCCGGGAAAAGGAGAAAGAAATCTGCAAAGACCTTGACGACGGGATTGACCCTGTAGGGAAGAAAATGACAGTATGCCAACTCTACGCAAAACAAATCCGGCACAGAGCCAATGTCCGGCAGGGCACAAGACGGGGACGCGGGCAGCTTATGAGGATTCTGGAAGAAGATAACCTTGGCGGGTGCAGCATTGAAAACGTCAAGCTGTCCGACGCGAAAGAATGGGCTCTGCGGATGAAAGAAAAAGGCTACTCTTTCCGCACAATCAGCAATCACAAGCGCTCTCTGAAAGCCGCATTTTACACGGCCATACAGGACAACTGCATACGGAAAAACCCGTTTGATTTCCAGTTGAATACTGTCCTGGAAGACGATACGGAGCCCAAGGTTCCCTTATCTCCCGCACAGGAAATGTCGCTCCTGTCCTTTGTGGAGAGTGATTCTGTCTACCAGAAATATTATGACGAGATTCTTATCCTGTTAGGTACAGGGCTTCGTATTTCAGAATTTTGCGGGCTGACGGAAACCGACATAGACTTCGGGAACCGGACAATCAACGTAGACCACCAGCTTTTAAAAGTTCCGGGAATCGGCTACTGTGTGGAAACGCCGAAAACGAAAAGCGGCGTCCGGCAAATTCCCATGACCGCTAAGGTCTGTGAAGCGTTCCAGCGGGTGCTGCAAAACCGCGGGCGTGTGACGCCGGTTGAGATTGGCGGCTGCAGCGGCTTCTTGTTCCTTAACAGGAACGGCCTGCCGAAAGTGGCGTTCCATTATGACAATATGTTCCGCGGCTTGTCAAGAAGTACAATAAGTGCCACGAGGAATCCTTACCGAAAGTGACAACACCGCACACTTTGCGCCACACATTCTGCACCAACTTAGCCAATGCCGGGATGAATCCGAAAGCCTTACAGTACATCATGGGGCATTCCAACATTACCATGACATTAGGCTATTACGCCCATGCCACCTGTGACAGTGCAAGGGCGGAAATGGAGCGGCTGGTGGCATAGTGACAGAGAGGTTTTACTACTCTTTTACTACGTTTGGCGGCGAAAACACAAGGGAATATGAGGGTATATAAGAACATCTTCCGATATGAGAAATGCCGGGAACGCTTGTAGATACAGGCTATACCGGCATATGAGAATTTTTGAAAAGATAATCAAAAAGTATATTTGAGTTTATTGCTAAATGTGTACTTCTGCAGCTCTTATAATTTTCATGAATGGCTGGATAGGACAACTTTAAATGAGACATGGGCAATTTCAGAAAATACTGCTGCCAATGGAGACCGTGATATCTCTGCCTATTTTAAGACTCCATTTTTAAGCAAAAATAATTCTAATACTGCCACTATAAAGAAGAATATATCCGCAATCCCCATAATTTCAGCTCTCCCAAAGGAACTCTGCCTGTTCCTTTTTCTTATAATAACTTTTCTTACTACCTTTGCGGCCTTATTTATACTGCTGCCTGATAGATGGACATTAATGAATCAGAAGGTACGTCTGGACAGTTAAATCTATTCCTTTTCAAATCATGGATATAAGCCATTTTCAGAATCAGACAATGGCTTCTTTTTGCATGCAGCCAGGTAACGGGTATAAACCCATACTTATTACTTGAATGAAGCAGCGCAGAAATTGAATTGGAGGAATATGATTGAAAAAAAAGATCTATAAATTATTTCTTATATTAATGGTGAGCCTGTCGCTGACTTCAGGTCCCGCAGCCCAAAATGAACTGCGTAAGGTACTTGAAGCTCTTTCAGGAACAGGTGATGCGCAGATTCATGAACTTGACGAAGAAGAATCTGAAGAACTAAAAAAGAAGAAAGAAACCAAAAAATATTTTTAGAATTTTCTATATAATGTAAATAGCAGCGGGTGTAACAGCAGCCAGATCAGGATCATATCATTCTCTTTCATCTTAACATTTTGCCAATGATCGGTTATAATAGTCTGAGTGATTCAATCCATATCAACTGGCCTTTATGCCACTACTTCAAAGAGGACAAACCTATGACTAAAAGGAAAAAGAGATTCATCATTCTTGCTTTCACTGTTCTGGCTGCAGTGATCTATGTAAGTATTTCGCTTTACCTGTCTGCAAACGCACTGACAACGAGCACTTTCAATTATGATTCCGCTAAACTCAGTGAACCGGTGACTATCACTGCCCTGACTGATATTCACAGTCATCTCTTCGGAGATGCCAACAAACGGCTGATCTCGAAAGTAGAAAAAGAGAAACCAGATCTGATACTTATTGTCGGTGATGGTATAAATTGGTATGATGAATCTTATGAGCCTCTGCTTACTTTTATCTCCAGAGTCTCACAGATCGCCCCTGTTTATTTTACTGTAGGAAATCATGAAACAGAATATATGTACAATCACAGCGATGCTGGCGAATTTATCGACGATGTCCGCACTGCCGGGGCCGCGGTAGTTATTGGCAATTATGTGGACATTACCTGTAAGGGACAGGATTTCCGGATCGGCGGATTCTATGGCAACGCTTATAACACAGATCTTACTTCCACGGAATCTTATCTGGAATCTGATAATTATAAATTCTTAAAAGATTTTGTAGACACAGATGCATTTAAACTAATGCTCGCGCATGAACCGCAAAGTTTTATTAGGGAGGAAGATACCACGAAGTGGGACATTGACCTTGTAGTTTCCGGCCACGAACACGGCGGACAGATCCGGCTGCCATTCATCGGTGCTGTTTACTCCTATCACCCCTTTATGGGATGGTTTCCAAAATACACAGATGGCACCCATATCATCAACGGAATCCCGGTGATTATCTCAAGGGGCCTTGGAACTTATACAAAAGGAGTCACTGAAGGCGGCAGCTTTTTCCCAATGATCCCCAGATTTAACAATATCCCTGAAATCTGTGATATTCAAATCTCATAATATAGAACATGCGGACAAGTTCTCCTGCCCGTCCGCATGTTTTATTCTTCTGACAGTTTCGTTCCTGTCACCGAAATACTGATCACTTTTTCTGACGCTTTCTCCACAAGTACCAGAACACCATCCTCTGCCCCTGCTTTTTGCTCAGAATCCAAACTTCCAATAAAATAGCTTCTGCTCAGATCCGTCTCCTCTGTCGTATACTCATACGCTTTCAGCGCCTGCTTTAAGTCCTGTTCACTGATTCCCAGACCAATTCCCATCGGAAGTTCCGCTTTTGCCGCCCCTGTACTCTCATTCACCGTGAGTCTGGTTACAAAACAACCATCCAGTTTCGCAGCCTTACTGCTGTAATTTCTGACCGGCACCTGTAGAACCGAACTGCCTTTTGTCAATGTCACCTGACCTGTTCCTTCCCCATAGATTACCGTCTCCAGTTCACCTGGTGCGATTTCCCATCCGGCATCTAAAAATTGCTGAACCGGTGCCGGAAGATTATAGGTTTCATCATCTAACTTTACCATGGTGCTTTTCAAATCTTCGTCCAGAACTTCGGGTGCCTGATACTCCTCTACCTCCTCCGGAGTTTCCAGATTCTGCACCATCGTCTCGCTCTCATCACCAGGAAGGTCCATCACATAATTATGGATATCTATTTTTGCCAGAATCCCATCTTTAAAATATAGAAGGACCTGCTGTGATGCACTATTCTCATATGAATATATCTCGGCTCCATCTCTGTGATAGATATTTCCGGGAACTCCATATGACTCCCTGACTGCATCTGTATCCGAACTTCCAAGTATGATCTGTCCCGGCAGGGCGATTTGTTCCTCCTGCCCCTCCTCTGTTGTCTCGGCTGCCAGACCTCCAACTTTGCACTCTGACAACGCTTTCGTATCGATTCCACTGTTGTAGATCTCTGCACGAAATTTTATATTACCTTTGGAAAAACAGATCTCTGTGTTAATCTCCTGTGGCTTAAGCACTCCTTCCAGCGTACCATCGGGCATATATCCAAGCGCCGTAAGTTCTTCAATCTCCATCGGGAACTTTAATACATCATCACCAATATGAATGATAAAATCAAACAATGTTTCCTCTTGGTCCGTATCTACCTTCTCTGATTTCATCCCGGACGCCCCGGCATTCTCCGGCTGTCCAACAGTATATGTCTTCTGACACCCGGATGGTCCCACCAGAAAACAGAATGCTAATAATGCCGCCAGTATCTTCTTCATGCGTTCCTCCATTTTAAACGAAGCTCTAAAGCCCACATTCTCTGCTCCACCAGCCCAGCCTGCCTCTTTTATGCTTCCTCATGTTCTCTGACATAAGAATTCAGCCACTCTACAATCTGGTTCATTCCATCCTCACTGAATTCAAATTCCTGATATTCCTTTTCCTCTTCTGGTGTCGCAGCTGAGCAGTAAGGCCCTTTCCAGACAGACGCAAGCAGATGGTCATCCTTCTTCTCTATCTTATAGCAGAATATTCCGCTGGATCCTGTGAATGCCGCTTTCTTATAAAAATTCAGATTCAGCAATATCTCTCTTGTTATCATTGTTGCCTCCTAATGGTCAAGGATCTTGCTACTGTGCATCAAAAGAAGCCTGCCCCGGGTAATTCACTGCTATATAGCTCTTCCCGCGATTTATTTTGAGTTCGTTTCCGCTCTCATCATAGAACCTTAAATAAGAAGATTCATTATTAGGATCTTTCTGCCAATGTATTTTCTGCACTCCTCCATTTGATACATAATATCCAACTGAATTCTCACCACCTTCCCAATCAATTTGTTTATGTCCCAGTTCATCTCTCACACTGATCGATGTTTCCAACACAAATACATTTGTAAATGAAAGCTGTGCTCCAGTACTCCCATCTATCTGGGCATTCTGATTCTGTTGTTTCAGATAAACTTTATTTACCGTATCATATGTCATCGTTGCAGTCACTGCGCCAAAATTAATGTGCACATTATCACAATCCGCCCCCGTTGGTTTTACCTGTTCATTGAGACCATTAAACTTAAAGGCTGTTCCTTTCTTATCTGCATTTAAATCTGTACGTTTCCCTTCCGCCTGTACAACAGAAGCAAACTGAGTCCCATCAAAATATCCTGTATGCTCCAGCGCATACCCTGCATTCAAACGCTCTTGGTCTCTACCAAAAAATCCACCTTCATTACGGATTCCATCATACTGATCCATATTCAATGCATCAAGATAATCTGAAATACTGTCATCAATCCCCCAATTTACATAAAAAGCATCGAACCCTTGTGAAAATGCCGGGAAATAGTATCGGCAGCTTCTAATTGCACAGATCTTCGGTATTGTAGTATAATCTGCAAATAATGCCATAAATCTTGTCTCATCGCCTTCCACAGGAATTTCAAAAATAACATCTGCTTTTCCAACCCCATACTGCGGCATTGCAGGAGGAACATTATTCACCATAACCGCAACTGGACGTTTTCCAATCGCACCCTCTGTCAAATCGGCAATCCCCGTTAGAAGATTCTGATTCGCAGGCATTTCTTCTTGAGGCTCCTCTTTTTTCTCCGCCTCTTCTTCCTTTTTCTCTTCTACCTTCTTTGGTTCACTGTCAGACTTTTTTACAACTGCTTTCTTTTTACACCCCGCCATACTTACCCCCAAAGCAAGTATCAGCATAAACACTGCAGCCTTCTTTAAATGTTTCATTATCTTTCCCCTTTCTGCTGATTGCTGGTTTTCTTTCTCTATTATAACAGACATAAGTAAAAAAAACAGTCCATACATGGACTGTCTGCTTATTTCTCCAGAAATATTTTTCTTGTGATAAAATTATAAACCATCACGATGGCTGTCGCAATAATCTTAGCCAACATATAGAATATCCCGATTTTCTCGACCGTCAGCCACATGAGGAACTGGTTCAATCCAAGACCTATGATGCTAAGCACGATAAACACCGCAAACTCCTGTGTCTTATTCCTGTTCTCCCCGACATCAAACACCCATTTCACACTCAGCACATAATTATAGATGACCGAAATCGTAAATGAAATGCCGCTCGATACAAGATAATTAATTCCAAATACCTCTGTGAGCAGGATCATGACCCCGTAATCAATTACAAATGCCGATCCTCCCACAAAGCCAAATTTTATCAGCTGATGTATTAATTTCTTCATAAATACTCGTTACTCCTCTTTCCGTTTCATCTGGTTCAATAATATTTCATAAAGAAGCCTGTGCTTTTTCACAAGCACTTCCAATATCATTCCGCATACCCACAACAAAACTCCAAGCGCTGCCAGAATGCTGACCACTAAAAGTGTAGGAAACCGCGGTACAAGCCCTGTTCCAACAAAGTCCGCTGCAACCGGAAGCAAAAATAACAACGCTGCTATCCAGCAGATTCCTGCAGCCAATGAGAAAAACGCCAGCGGACGGCATTCTTTAAAAAGTGCTGCTATTGTCAACAGCACCTTCCATCCATCGGAGAATGTATGCAGCTTCGACTCACTCCCCGCCGGCCTGTTCCGGTAATTCACCGGCACTTCCCTGATCATAAAATTTTTATCCAATGCATGAATCGTCATTTCGGTAGATATTTCAAATCCTTTTGCAAGCACCGGATACGACTTCACAAATGGTCTGCTGAAAGCCCGGTAACCTGTCATGATATCTCTGACATTGTTATGGAATAATTTATTAATTAAAAAACGGATCATTTTATTGCCTGCATTGTGAAAGGGTCTTTTATTTTCATAAAAATAAGTGGAAGACAGGCGGTCTCCGACTACCATATCAGCACCTTTGTTCAGGACAAAATCTACCATCTGCCTTGCGTCCCCGGCCGGATAGGTATCATCCCCATCAATCGTCAGATAACAGTCCGCATCGATGTCACGGAACATACTGCGTATCACATTGCCCTTCCCCTGCCTGCGCTCATACCTTACAATTGCTCCTGCCTCTCTTGCAATCTCATCCGTATGATCCGTCGAATTATTGTCATACACATAAATTTCCGCTTCCGGAAGAACATCTTTATAATCTTTAATTACTTTTCCGATGGTCTGACTCTCATTATAGCATGGAATCAATACCGCAATCCTGCTCATGATATTGGCAACTCCTTATCCTCAGCGCTCTCTTCTGCCATTTCAACATTCTCATTTTACTCCATCCCGGCTTTACATGCAACTAAATAGGACGTAAACTTGTACCGTTTACGTCCTGAAATTACTGCCAGATGATACATTGCAGCATTATTGTTTCTAAGAAATCTTTTTAAGCCAGTAGAATCCGTGTCCCGGAAGCAGGAATCCTCCCGCTTCTATCTCCGTTCCTGTCAGAAGATCTCTCCAGGTGCCCATCTCCCATTCAAGTTCTGCCACCTGCGCCTGCTCACTGAAGTTGAACACTCCGATCATCCTGTCATTGTCCATCTCCCGGCTGATTGCCAGTACCGCATTATTCTTTGTTCCGATTGTCCATATCCTTGCATTTCCATCAAATACTTTATCCTGCCTGCGGATATCCTCGAGCCTCCGAAGACTTACAAATACTCTTCCCGGAACCGTCTTCGTATCCTCTGCCATTTTGGCAAGCTCCCACGGGAACTTTCCACGGTGAATGTATCTGGAATCCGGCGCCTTCAACGGATCTTCCTTATAGGTGTAATCATTTACCTGGGCAATCTCATCACCGCTGTATAATACCGGGATTCCGGACAGCGTGAACATATATGCATGCAGCATGACATCCAGCTCAACCGCACGGTCTGTCGCTTCCTCATCCTGCTCAAATCCGGCCTTTTCAGTTCCACACATCGATGCCATTGTACCACAGAATCTGGCATCCTGGGTCACAGGGTCTTCATTATATAATTCGCCTCTGCTGAAACTCTCAGGCAGACGTCCTGTAAAGAAATCATTCAGGTATTTCTTATGCGGAATCTCAATCATTCCCCACTCTTTCAACGTCTTATAATCCAGTCCCCAGCCGATGTCATCGTGACATCTCAGGTAGTTCAGGAATGTATATTCTTTCGGAAGCCCGCTGATAATATCCATCTGCTGTTTCAGAAGACGCACATCCCTTGTTGCAACCGTATGCCACGTCGTCGCCATTGTAGTCACATTATAAAGCATATGACACTCCGGCTTCTCCACCGAACCAAAATACGGAACCACCTTCTCCGGCTCCATAACAACCTCTCCAAGGAGCAGAATTCCCGGGCACACAATCTCACCGATCATTCTCATCATCCGGACAATCGTATGAACCTTCGCAAGGTTTCTGCAGTCCGTCCCAAGCTCTTTCCATATATACGGAACCGCATCAATTCTGATAATATCAATTCCCTTGTTGGCAAGATAAAGGAAATTATACATCATCTCATTAAACACCACCGGGTTGCGGTAATTCAAATCCCACTGATATGGGTAAAATGTTGTCATCACATGCTTGTTCAATTCCGGAAGATATGTAAAATTCCCAGGAGCTGTTGTCGGAAATACCTGCGGTACCGTCTGCTCATACTGTGCCGGGATATCATAACTGTCGTAGAAGAAATACCGATCCTGATATTCCTTTTCCCCGGCTCTCGCCCGTTTCGCCCACTCATGGTCTTCAGAAGTATGGTTCATGACAAAATCAAGGCAGACGCTGATATTTTTCTTATGGAATGTCTCACATAAACTTTCCAGATCATCCATCGTCCCAAGCTTCTCCTGGACTTTTCTGAAGTCAGCAACAGCATACCCACCGTCAGAACGTCCCTCTACAGTATCCAGAAGCGGCATCAGATGCACGTAGTTTACTCCACATTTTTCAATGTAATCCGTCTTCTTTTCCACACCGGACAGTGTATCTGCAAAGTTATCCACATACATCATCATTCCAAGCATGTCATTGTTCTTATACCAGTCCGGTTTTGCAGAACGCTTCTCATCCAGCGCTTTCAGCGCCTCTTTACGGTCCATGTAAAAGCCAAACATGTTTTTCAGAAGATCATCAAACATCCATTCATTATTGTACAGTTCCATGTAAAGCCACTTCAGTTCATCCCGGTGGCGGTTCAGTTTCTGTTCAAATTCAAGGCCAAGTGCTGCTTCTGATTTCACCTGTTTTGCAGGAGCCGCAGGCTTCTTCACTGCCGGTTTCTTAGCGGTCGCTTTCGCCGGTGATTTCGCTGGCATCTTTGCTTTTTGCTCTGATGGTTTTGCTGATGCTTTTGTCTTTTTAGCTGCTGGTTTCGGCTGCGCCGCTTTTGTCTGCCTGGCGGCCGTCTTTGGCTGTGCAGACTTTGCAGGTTTCACTGTTTCTATTGGTTTTACTGTTTTTACTTCTTCAGTTTTTTTCGTTGTCTTCTCATTCATAATTCATCCCTCATAACTGCTGATAACTTGTTACTTTTTTATTATAGCATATTCTTCGAAAAATTCCCTTGTTTGCATAAAATCACTTGAATTTGTCAATTTAGTGTATATTTTCCTTCTGAGTATCATTTTGACGGAGTCCACAGACATTTACTGGTCTGATCATCATTCACAGGCACCATGGCAAAATCTTCTGTATCAACCTTATTATTTTCAACTGTGGCGCTGAAAATCCCCTCATCTTCCATCTACAGAAGATCATATTCCTCTCCATCCGATATTACTATCAAGGAATAATACAACTAGAATCAAATTATAGTTACTAATTATTATTAATTACATTAGGTTCGCATGGGCTGTCTCGAGATTTTTCTCGCAAAACCAACATCTCAAAGTGCACTTCCAACTTCTTCGAAACTTATACTTTTAGTTAAAAGCGATCCGTAGAATTATTGCGTTTAGCTTATACCCAAATTTTATTTTAAAAACTTCAACATATACAATTGATTCTAAATATAAAAATGGAGCGGAATTTTAAAAAATCCCACCCCAAAACTTAATAAAAAACCTTCAGACACTTCTCAATTCTTTTAATACATGAATTTTATATTACTCTTGATCTTCCATGATCTCTGAAATCTCTTCCTTTCCAGAATCAACCGGTATTTCTTCCTCATCTTCGGATACATCTTGCTTTTCCTCTTTATATTCCATTCTCTGTATACTCCTTACAGATCCATCAACCACTTTAATAAGACACTTTGTTGAGACTCCATTACTAGCTGTTGCATATAGATACGTATTTCCTACACCTACTCCAGTTACTTTTCCTTCCGCATCCACAGTTGCAACTTCCGTATTTCCGGTTTTATATGTGATCGTCTGATTTGTAGCATTTGATGGTGTGACTGTAGTCGTAAAGCCAAATGTATCATTTACATATACCGTTTTACTTGTATATCGAACAGAAACTGATTCCACCGGTATTTCCTTCGCAATTACTTTGATCAGGCACTTGGTTGACACTCCATTACTAGACGTTGCATATAGGTAGGTGTTCCCAACACTTACTCCAGTCACCTTTCCTTTGGTATCTACCGTTGCGATCTTTGTATTCCCCGTTTTATAGGTAACCGTCTGGTTTGTAGCATTTGCCGGTGTAACGGTTACGGTAAACTGGAATGAATCCTTGACCTGAATGGTTTTACTTGTATACCTGACTGAAACACTCGTCACAGGAACAGAACTCATTACTGTAACCAAGCATTTAGCCGTTCTTCCATTCGAAGCTTTAGCATAAACATATGTGTTCCCTGAAGACACTGCGGTAAGTATACCGTCAGAATTCACCTTCGCAACAGCCGCATTCCCGGTGCTGTAGCTGATACTTGTTACTGATGGTGCAATCACTGGTTTCAATGTATATTTCTCTCCAGTATAAAGGCTAATTTTGGTCTCATCTATACTAATTGAATCGCTGATTTTCAATAAACATTTATATATGTTCCCATCGTTTGATTTAATATATAAATATGTATTCCCCTGCGCTACTGGTGTGACAGTAATCTGTTTTCCAGCAGCATCAACTTTAATCGATGCCAGTGCACTGTTGCCCAGATAAGCACTATTATATTTTACATCTGGATACGCAGAAGAAATCACATATTTTAACGTATAAGTTGATCCTATGTACATATCCTTAGAAGAAACTGCGTCTCCACCACTGAAAATTTTTATAGCTGCTCTGGCTGTACCACCTGTATATCCAGATAAATCAGAATAGTATTTATTTCCCTTGGAATCCGTATTATACGATTTAAGCTTGTAATAATAACTTTTGCCATCTATCGTCGTCAAATCATGAAAACTTGTTTCCGTTGTTGTTCCAACCAAGGTATAATCGCTTTCATTTAAAGAAGATGTACTTGACCTATATATTTCATATCCCTTAGCCCCTCTGATTCCTCCCCATTCTATTTTCATAGAAGAATCTGCAATAGTTGTACACTTTAAAGTCCCCCTTGGCGCTGCTGGTGCAATAACTATTTCCACTTCATCAGAAGGTTTCGTCGTATTAGTTCCTTTATAACGAACATAATAACTGCCAGCGCTTAATCCAGTAATATTAGAATTATCAACTCCCGAATAGTATATATTGGAATTCGACTCCCTATATTCCATACCCCCAGTTACTCCAACCAACGCCCCAGCGTATATACCAGCCCCATCTGGACGTTGAACACATATTGAAGATACCTCCGTAGGACTCTTTACAGAAGTTCTTGTATCATTAGATGGATTACTTAGCAGATAATCAATTCTTTGATCAAGATATTCTGTCGAAATATATGCCTGTACGGATTTCCCATTCATTTCCTTACCAGCATTAATTACATATTCTACCTGATTGCTTTTATCTATAATAAGAGTTACCGGCAAATTATAATTAAAATAAAAATCATAATCTTTATAACCCACATTTGTCAGTAACGTATTAGCCAAATCACTTAGATATGTTTTTGTTTTATAATGCTCCGACTGGTACATTACATTGTCAACTCCAAATCCTGTTTTATTAGCCATGCTTAACAAAGAAGTATAATCTGGATTTTTATTAATATCTACCGCATAAAAATCAATAAAGTCAGAATCAAAATACTTACTATCTGCAAGTTCTTTCAACCAGTAATTCGTATTGACCCACCCATTTCTAAATAGCGTCATCACTACTATTTTATTCTCCGGCTTCTTTATTTCTTTATCACTCAGATTATAAAAAGTATATGAAGCATCATAACCGTCTAGCAGTGATGATAAACTATCCCCATATGACTGTGATGTATAATTGGCACTTGTGGGATCTTCTAAATTATAACATTCATGATTAGACGAAAGATTTTCCTCTACAATTTCGTGATAGGCGAAATCTTGCTTATCCTTTAAAAACCATGAATAATCAATATCTGTACTTGTTCCCCCATTACTTTCTTTAAACATTGCCCCCCAGTTAGCATCAAGATAATACCACTTCCCATCTACTTTTACAATGTTAAAGTCATGTATAGCATGTTCAGCATCATCATTCTTATAGCCCTGGCCTCTAATAAACCTTACTTCAATTCCCACTTCTTTTAGAACTCTATAAACAGATAACGCATAACCTTGACATAAAGATGAGTTCGTCAATAATGCTGAATAAGCCGAATGAGTTGCGGTCCATTCTACATTTTCTGCACCACTTTCTATTTGATCTTTCTCAAATTCATATCCATCATGATCATAGTATACATTAGTTCCCAAATAATCATACAGCTTTTTTGTTTTCTCCGCATCACTTAAGGATGAGTTATTCATTCCTAGCGAGATGATCAGTTCATTTACAAACGTCGTCACATTTGCTTCTTCGGCAGCACTTGTTAAATAAGTCATTGTATAAGATAATAAATAATATGAATACTCCCCATCATTACCCTGAATCTCCGTGGAAACATTTCTGGATCGAATATTATATTTTAAATAATCTCCTTCCACTGCACTATTAGTAACTTTTAATGCTTCATCATAAATAGAAACTGCTGTACCGCTTGGCAATCCTGTATTAGGAATGGTCAGTCTGTATACCAACGAAATTTTCTCATTTCGTTCAACCAGTTCTTTTCTTACATAATTCGCAGCATCAGTATTATTTTCGAATACTGGCTGTGAAAATTCCTCTTTGGAAACCCTCTCATTTTCTTCTGATGCTTTTACATTATTTAATGGTAAAAGGAAAAAACTGATACTGAACACTATAAAAATTAAATTCCATACCTTTCTCATATATTATCCTAAGCGTGATCGCTTTATTCCTTTCTTTTACTACCTTAAATCTTCAAATAGATAGTTTTGAAATAATCTTGTTTAGCCGCTCGTTAAACTTCAATCCTCTTTTTATATACTCTGCAACAATAGAAATAATCAGTGATCCTGCAACTAATGCCAGTATGCTCAGCATGAAATTATTAAGAGAATATATTTTATCTTTAAAATTAGCAATAATGAACACATGTATAATGAAAATGTTCATCGAATGAATTCCCAAAAAATATAAAACTGTGCTAATAATAGGAATGTTTACTATTGTAATACAACAAATAATAATTAAAATGGCTGGTACTATTCCCCAATTAATCTCCCAAAATATATTGATTGGTATATATAAATATACTTTATATAAAATGCATAAAGCAATTGTAACGAGAAAATATCGGAGTATTCTCTCCATTATAGTATCCTTTGACGAAAAGTATTGCATTATTATATTTATAATATTCTTTTCTGCAAATAAAATGCCTAGCGCTAAAGAAAAAACAAATGGATATATTGCATTTCCTTCTATATAACCAATTCCAAGTATTCTTGGTAAAATTATAATGATACCAAAACAAACGATACATCCATATTTTTTTAAGACGCTTAATAAAATAGGCGTTATAAATATAAAAACTATTGCAGCACTAAAATACCAATACGCTCCATAAAACGACTGTAAACCAAACAAATTACTTAACCCCAGACAATCTATGACTAAATAAAGCGTTCCCCTTATCACACTTTCTGCAAAGTAAAAGCTTTTTACTCTGCCATTAATCAACTGCGCCATAATCAATATAGGTATAAATACTACAGCAAATCTAGCAATCAACCCTAGATACTTGCCTATGTAATACTTATCTAAATTCAACGGCTCTTTCTTTTGTAATCCTAAAGTTAAACCATAACCAGATATAAATACAAAAATACTAACACAAATTTTTGAAATAGATGCTATATTAGTAATTAATTGTTCTGAAAATGGCCAAAAGCTAATTATAGTTCCATCCCACAGCGCTTGCGTTCTGAATAAATGGTGTGTACACATAAGAAGGATCGCTATTCCTTTTATTCTATATGAACATTCCTTATCAAACTCTTTACTATATTTTTCCAATTTCATTTATCTCCTATAGAAATCAATAATTGCTCAGCAAAAAGATTATATTCCGTAAGCAAAAAGAAATGATTACCTTTAAATTGATAAAATGTGCATTCTCCTGTTGTATGCTCTGCCCAACTTTTAACTTTTCCATGCGGAACATCCTCTTCTCCCCAGAAAACATCAATATCTGCTTTTATTTTATTTTTATATACATGACTCCGGTACTCATATAATATAGAAAAATCACTTTTAAAAATAGGCAACATCATTCTCAAAAATCTTTTCTTTTCACACAGTTCTTTAGGAATTCCCCCTAATTCTATCAATTTTTCCATAAATTCTTCATCTGACAAATCTGATACATTTATAAATTCCACCTGTTCACTCGGTGCTTCATTCGCTGCAACTATGAGTTTCTCCACCTTATATCCCTGTGTCTCAAGTCTAACAGCTACTTCAAATGCAATCAAACTCCCCATACTATATCCACAAATATATATTGACTCATCATCCAAAGAATTTATAATCATGCTTTCGACATCTGCTACTGCTTCTTTAAAATGTTCATAAGCCCTTTCACGTATTCTTGTTCCTCTCCCGGCTAATTCTATAGGAACAACCTGAATATCCTTGCCTAGGAAATCCTGTAGATTCATAAAGACATTGGCAGATCCTCCTGCATATGGAATACAAAAGATTTTTTTCATACTTCCCCCCTAATTAGCACTACTGATATATAAGTCCAAACCGATCCATCCAGTATGTCTCATTTTCAAATTCTGTTTCTATCACTTCATGATACTCATAAGCCCGATATTCAATCCCCTCAATTTGAAATATACCAGTCTGAATCTTACCATTTTGAAAATATATCTGCTGACCTAATGTAGTATATAAACCCGTATAATCCTGATCCACACCATTTATAAAATGGTATATCCCTACATTATTATCAAGCACAGCTTGCTGAGAACAACCAACTGCATTATATTTATTTCTCATATAAACATTCATACTATTAAAAAAATTCTTCCGAGTATTATCACAAACATAAAATACTTTATTATTAAAGAAAGTTTCCCCGTTTAATTTTTCCAATCCATTTAACTTTAATTGTTTGTAGTAGCATCCTGTGTAAGTATAACTTCCACCAGAAATTATTATATTTGTTGGTTTTTTATCACCAAAAACCCTAAATGGATCATAAGAATTATAAGCATTAGATATCGAGTAATCATGAACAAAAACTTCATCAGGATGTTCAATTGCATAATCTTCAAAAGTATGCATCTGCCTAGTTGAATATTCATCTTTAGCTTTCAAATCAAAGAACACATGTTTGCCTGTATATATTACACCTGGTAAAAGAGTGACTAAAATCACCCCACAAAATAGTATTTTAGTATTCTTTCGCCATTTTTCATTATGAATGTTCCCGATAATTTCCATAAAATTAATTATCAGAACTCCCGCCACTGGGAGCGCTACATTTTGAAAAATTCTAAGCAAAAACCTCCCTCTCATGCATAAATAAAAACTGATAATAAATGCTCCTAAACATGCGCATATAGTAATACATATATGGAAAATATTTTCTTTACTTCTATATTTTAAAGCCACAAATAACTGCCATACAAACAAAACCAAAACGCCCATTAATAATGCTTTTGCTGTATCATCAGTTCTTATTAACTCTTTTCCTCTCCATAAAGTATCAATAACTGACTGATACTTTTTAAATGAGGATGAATCTACTATGCTCTGAAAACTTTGTTTATTAATATTATCATCAACATATAACAGCCCCGATACAAGATTATATATATCCTCGTCCCAGCCTGCTTCTGTATATAGCTCAGGATTTTCTTCAAATGATGGCCTAGGATAATCCTGAAACATCCCCCTATATTCATCATATTCCATGTAATCTCTATTATCATAATTATTCTTGATATATCGATCTCCACCATTTATTGCAAGAGTAATGATAGCTATGCCTGCCAAATATAAAGAGAGTTTTTTTATAACACTGATGCATTCCCTTTTCCCCTTCACCATATAGCAATATACAATACATCTACATATGCCTAGCATCCAGAAGCAAACAACTCCAACCCAAGACATTCTTCGTTCCATAAAACAGACAACCAAAAAAATCCCTGATATTAACCAAGTTCTTGTAATATCTTTCGTACTGTTTTCATGATAATCTATTCCATATAAAAGAACAACAGCAGCTACACCTAACATAGTAGCTGTTGTTGTAAACTGCATTCTCTGAACCGGATACAGGAAAAAAATAAAATAAAATAATATCTGAATACCAATTGTAAAAACAATTGATAATTTCTTTTTGCTTGCTTTGTCCAATATTACCTTGCCTACAGATACAGCACTTAAATAAAGCATAGCTAATTGAAATACTGAATACCACTGTATTTTGTCCGTTATTTTATAAAACAAAGTTATAATAAATGCCAGAATATTATTATAGAAAGTCAATTGAAAATATGGTTGTCCTGTTTTATACCCTGCAACGGTGTACATTACATTAAAATCATCCACAGTTTCAAATACAATTCCTCTGACAAAAAAAATTGTCAAAAAAAATAAAGTCGTTATAAGAAATGATATCAGCCAACATCCTTTTTCAGTTTCTATAATTTTTTTCACCTTACTCCTCACTGCCTATAATAATCCTTTCTACACTTATTCATCATAATATTGATTCAGCGCAGAGTACAATACCTTACCCGCTTCATTTTTGGGAATGACATCAATTTTTTTTATCTTTAGAGCACTTGAATGCAGCCTGGTTTTCTCCGCTACAAATTTTTTAATATCCTGTATATTTATTTCTCTATTATCTTGGACAACAAAAATATACATTTTATCATCCATGCCTGCGCATGCACATTCTATTCCATAAAAATTAGACTTAACCATTCTTTCAATTTCATCTAAGTTTACACGATTCCCAAATATTTTTAAAAATCTTTTTTTTCTGCCTACAATATAATAGTATCCATCTGAGTCCATCTTCGCCATGTCACCAGTAACTAAAACCCCCTGCCTTTCATCACCTTTTTGTAAATCATCAAGGCATTCCGCATACCCTAAAGTAACATTCTTTCCTTTATATACTAACTCACCCACACATTCCGGTTCATGAATAATAGTTCCCTCTACATCTATTAATTCAAAATGTCCTCCCGGAATAGCAACTCCCATGCTTCCGTATTTTTCTAAAGATCTGTCATACGGCAAATATGCCATCCTTGCAGTAGCCTCAGTCTGACCATACATTACTACAAATCTCTTCCCCATATTCTTTGCATACTCTGCAAACTTTTGATGCAACTCAGGTGATAGTTTACCTCCCGCCTGAGTCATAGTCTTTAAATAAGGAAGTTCCATGTCAAAAAATTTTAATTTATTTAACATTTCATATGTATAAGGTACTCCCCCAAAAGATGTTGCTTTTTCATTCCTGAAAAAGTCCCAGAAATCTTTATTTAAAATGGATTTTTCTGTTAGTAAAACTGTACCACCTACATACAAGTGCGTATTTACAATTGATAACCCATATGTATAATTCATAGGTAATGTGGTTATTGGACGCTCTTCTTCTGTCAATGCCAAATATTCAACTATTGATTCTGTGTTTGCTTTCAGATTCGTATAACTCTGTCTAACAAGCTTGGGACTTCCTGTGCTTCCAGAAGTAGTTAACAACAAACCTAATTCATCAAAAAGCTGAACAGTCGGATTATTCGTCTTATAAAGCTTATAACCATATTTATTTAATATACAGTCTCCATCAATATTACTCATTTCCTCCGGAGCCCAAACATATGCCGGTTGATACGTTTTAATCAAACTTTGATATAACTCAGCATCTAAATTTTCTGACAGTAGCAATGGAACTATTCTATTATTAATAAATCCAACATATCCAGCTAAAGATCCTATACTATTTCTGCACAATGAAAATACTAAACTGCGAGAAGCTATAAATGTTGATATTTCCTTAGTAAATGCGCCTAATTGTTCATAAGTTATACTTCCCCCGTTATCACTAATCGCCGCAACTTTACTACCAAAATTTTCAGTTTCAAATTTCATTTTGCTTCCTCCTAGGTTAAATTAAATTTCGACACCATATTTTTTTAAAACAACCCGGCCCTCTGTATACGAATTAATCGCCAACATGTCCTCTGTATCAAGCCTAATATTAAACATGGTCTCTAAATGTTCAATCAGATTCATGTGTCCAATAGAATCCCACTCTGAAACACCTGCATAAACCAAACTATCATTTACTAACTCTTCAGACAATTCCAATGCCTGCACAAACGACTTATTGTACTTTTCTAAATTTGTCATAATACTACTCCTATCCACTCTTTTTAATTTATCTTAAAAATAGTTCCATGCTTCTTATTGAACCTTTAAAACTTCTTACCTTATTTGGTGCCGTAACAATATAATCCTCAGTATCTTTACTTACACATGTCCCAGCCCCAACAAGATTATAAGACCCTAATGAAATCCCATTTTGTACAATTCCGTTAATTCCAACGAAACATCTATCTCCTACATTTGATAACCCCGCAATATGCACATTACCTGCGAAATAATTAAAGTTTCCTACTGTAGCTTCATGTGAAATAATGGTGAAATGCTGAACAATATTTCCATTTCCCACTTTACAAAAAGGCTGTAAACAAACGTTTTCCAGAAAAATATTTCCAATACCAATGTCATCTGAGTATTGAGCAACCGACGAATGTTTAAAACTTGCAATCTTATACTCATTATCTAAACACATATTAAATATTTTTTCTCTTATACCGTTCATTTGACTATAGCCGATTGTAAGTAAAATTTCAAAATTATTTTTATTAAATCTATCGCCCAAATACTCAAACGGGATTACCGGTACGCCACAGAATGTATCTGTCTCCATATATTCTTCATTTATAGAAAAAGCAATTACCTTATCATCAGAATCATTTTCAATATACCACTTCATTAGTTTTGAAAATGCATTAACTCCAAATATAACAATGTTTTTCATGAATCTTCTCCCTATTTAATCACTTCTTTAATAACATACTGCGGTGTAGCATTTATGCACATATAAATTCTTCCTACGTACTCTCCTATCATACCTAACATGCACATAATTAAACCGCCAATAATTAGTAATAAAGAAACTATCGAACTCCATCCAACAGCTATATTTAGATCCACAATTTTTCTGATTATAGTCAAAACTACTCCTAAAAAACCTATGCCTGCAAAAATCATCCCTGCAAAGGATGATACCCTTAATGGTTTTATGGAAAAAGCAGTAAACCCATTAAGCCATAAGCTAAGCAATTTTTTTAAGTTATAACCTGATGCTCCTTCTCTCCGTGCATTTTGGTCCATATCAACATTTGCTATATTCTGCGTTACCCTGGATAATAATCCAGTTACAAAAGGGTATGGCTGATTATACTTTATCATCTCATCTATAACAAATTTTTTAGCCACAAAAAATGTTGATAAAATGATACCTTTAGGTTTTTCTATTAACCAATCACTCATCGCTCTAGACATTTTCGTTCCTAACCTTCTGGTAAGTGACGGTTGCGCTCGGTCCTTGTACCTTGCACATACCACATCGTATCCTTCATTCATTTTATCAATTAAAAGCATAATGTTTTCTAATGGTGTTTGTCCATCATCGTCTGCTGTCGATATAATATCCCCAGTAGCAAATCTAAACCCAGCCATCATAGCAGAATGCTGTCCAACATTCTTCACCAAATCAATGGCAATAATATTATTATGCTGATTCGCTAACTTTCTAAGTTCTAAAATAGTTGCATCTCTTGAACAATCATTTACCAGAATCAACTCATACTCCCAATCTTTTTTACCTGAAAATGTATTACTTATATCCTCAACCACAGATCTTATCGTCTTAGCTGAGTTATAACATGGAATAACTATTGATAATTTCATTTTAATCTCCTTATTGCAGAACAGTTTTCATTAAATTATAGAAATAAATTTCTGCAATTCTTCTTTCGTATCTGCTGTCAAAATATAAAACCCGAATCTACTGGAACTGTCTATTATTTTCCTGCTTCCTATTTTTTCAATTTTACTGATCTCACATATCAATTCTGGTTTTTCAGTCTGTATTCTCAATAAGGTTTTATAATCTTCTTCTTCAAAAATAAACTTGATAAAAGCATATCTAGGTTCATGAGTTCTGATTATTTCAGGTTTTTTCCCCTCTGCTACATCAATTACCATCTTCAAATAATCGTAACCCTCTGATTCTTCAACTAGATGGGATCCAATACAATCCCCACCCATTCTGGCACCTATTTCAATAATTTTAACTTCACCAAATTCATCAATTTTAAATTCACAATGAGATGCCCCATATTGAATCTGCAGTGAATCCAATCCTTTAATAATTTCCTTTGATGCCTTTATCTTTAGATTTTCTTCTATATCACTTGGTTGCTGATGTGCTGTTTCTATGAAATCAGGTGCACCCGTAGTAAATTTTTTTGTGAATGCTAAAATATAGTGCTGCCCTTCAAAAGAAATAGTTTCACAGCTATACTCTTGTCCTTTAATGTACTCCTCAACAATTGCCCTTTTTTCAAAGGATTCCTCTATCGCAGCATCTATGGCACTTCCAAGTTCTTCCTTCGTATTTACTTTTCTGATTCCTCTGCTTCCTGACCGGTCTGTAGGCTTTACAATGATAGGGAATGTAAAACCCTCTATCCTTGTCAAATCCTTTTTTTCATCAACTACCGTATACCTCGGCACAGAAATACAATTTTCTGCAAAGCTTTGCCTCATCATGTATTTATTTGTTGCCGCAAAATCAACTCCTACCGGATTCGCCGGCATACCTAAAGCTCTTAATAAATAATTCACTGTAATAACAGCCAGATCTGATCCAATAGAAACTATACTACTTGGCCTAATCTTTCGACATATTTCCAATATTTCTTCTTTATCTACTATACTTATCGGATAAAAGTAATCAGAAATTTCGGCTCCTACAGCTCCCTCTCTCCAAGCGAATACATGTGTTTCATACCCCATATCTTTGGCCTTTTTAATAAGCGGCACCTGAAATTCCCCTGCCCCGATAATTACAATTTTTTTCATTTTGTTTTTCACCTTCTTTTTCCAACTACTATTTCCAATTAAAAATAATAATACCACATATAATTATGACATTTCCCATAAACTTCTTTACAGTAATCTTCTCGTTAAAACAGATTCTGCCCACAATCATCACAAAAATATAGCTTGTTGTAGCTAAAACCGCTCCAACTTTATATTCAATCCCACTATAGGCCACTATATTAATAAACATAGTACCTATAAGCAAAATATAACCAGTGACAACATATGGATTCAAATATTCATATATCCAATTTTTATATTTTTTAGTTGCACTTTTTTTTAGCAGCATTTGAGATATTGCTGCTATTAACTGAGATCCAACCATTATACCAGCATACAAATTAATCACTATTTGTCACCACCATTATTCCAAAGATTATTATACAAATACCTACTATATTATTTATCTTTATTTTCTCTCCGAAAAATAATATTGACCAAACCAATGTCCAAAATAATCCAAATCCTTTATTGGCATATGCGATTGACAAATCCACATGTTTTAAAATACGCTGCCATAATAGTGCATATACGCCCAGCACGAACACCATCGCTATAATTACACTAGCAAATTGAATCGTAAAAATGCCATGCTTTTTAGCCTGAATTGATGCCAATTTTGACAACACTCCAGTAAACGAGTAAAACATTACCATTAGTTGAATTAAAACAATCCATTTTCCTTTTTTTCTTGTCATATTACTCTCTATTCTTTATAAAAATTCTTTAATTCCTGCACAACCTTGTAAACATCCGCTTCTTCCAATCCATAATATAACGGTAGCCTCAGCAGCCGTTCACTTTCTTTCGTTGTATATCTATCTTCTCCTACAAATACACCATATTTGACCCCCGACGGTGCTGAATGCAATGGAATATAATGAAATACGGAATTAATCTCCTTGCTGTTTAAGTATTTAATCAATCTTGATCGCTCTTCTAAATCATGTGCTTTAATGTAAAACATGTGCGCATTGTGCTGACACTCAGAAGGTATTGCTGGCAAATCAATTTTGCCAGCTTCTTTCAGACATTCTAATTCTTTATAGTACAGATTCCACGATTTCATCCGATTATCATTAATTACCTCTGCCTGCTCTAGTTGCGCCCATAAATATGCCGCATTAAGTTCACTTGGCAAATATGATGAACCTATATCAACCCAAGTGTACTTATCTATCTGCCCCCGGAAAAACTGACTTCTATTTGTTCCTTTTTCTCTTATTATTTCTGCTCGCTCAACATTTTTAGGATCTTTTATTAATAATGCTCCGCCTTCTCCCATACTATAATTTTTTGTTTCATGAAAACTATAACACCCATAATCTCCTATGGTTCCCAGTGGTTTCCCCTTATAACTTGACATAACCCCCTGCGCTGCATCCTCTACAATTTTCAAATTATATTTACGTGCAATCTCACATATTGTATCCATCTCACAACTCACTCCAGCATAATGAACAGGCACAATTACTTTTGTATGGGAAGTTATTGCATTTTCAATCAGTGTTTCATCAATATTCATTGTGTCTGGTCTAATATCCACAAATACAATTTTGGCTCCTCTAATTGCAAAAGCATTCGCTGTAGACACAAACGTATAAGAAGGCATAATTACCTCGTCCCCTTCTTTTATATCAGCCAAAATAGCAGCGAGTTCTGTCGCATGAGTGCATGATGTTGTCAATAAAGCCTTCTCAGTCCCAGTATATTTTTCAATCCACTTCGAACATTTACTTGTAAAAACTCCATCCCCACATATTTTTCGGTTTCTGATCGCTTCTTCCATGTATTCTAATTCGTTTCCAATTACAGGTGGTACATTAAAATTGATCATCTTTTGCTTCTCCATTCCTCTTTTTCCTTAACTGTATTACTGTCTTTTATCAAATATATACATAATAAATGCTATTTTAAAGTAATATTGCTTAAACATCATTAATAATATATCATAAATTTTATAAACTTCCAATGACTTTTCTTTGTTTCCCTCACTCTTTATAGAATTTCCAAATTTTATATCCATCAATTTCCTTGTAAAGTACAACCCTGGCATTAGGATAATAATGTTTTTTTATATATTCCAACTTTGCATCTATATATAAATTATCAATAACATAGACATCTTTTTCAACCAAAGATTCCATTGGATTTGATATGTCATTTTTCTCTAAAATTTTTACCACCTCCGGATAACCTGAAGTGATTCCTGTCATATATACTTTATTTTTATAATATTGTTTTGGCAGCGTTTTCCATGGACTATACTGAAAATAGAGCGTTTGTATCGTAGTATTGAAATCCATAAAATAAAACTTTTCCGAATCACTCCTCATTTCTTCATTTAATTCTTTATATCCATCTTTTTTATACGCCTTTGCTCCATATCTTCTACTATCATAGTCCCATGATTTATAAAACATATCCTCTACATACTCTTCATATTCTTTCCCTGACATTGACTGAATCGAATGATTGGGGAGATCCAGAAGTATCTGCAATCCCATGCACAGAACAACCAATATTGCACATGCCTGACGCACCTCCTGCTTATAGCACAGATCTTTGCATCCTTCCTTTTCAAAAAAATAAATTATTGCTAAAAAGACACAGGAAAACACAGCATATTCTACCCTATATACTACCCGACCACTTACAAAAAAATATACTAAATACATTCCGCCTACACAACATGCAGCAAGAGACGTCCACCATATCGTTTTATTGAGTACAATACTCAACACCAACAATATTATACACGCCCATACTACCGGATATAATAAGTAACCTCTACTTTTAATTTCCTCCACTTTTGACGTTATACTAATTGAAACTTCAGAATGTATCTCTTTTAATTTTTCCCCGGCGCTTTCCAAAACCCCTAAATTAAAGACCTTATTATCTGCGAAATTCCATGTCCGCATCATAAAGTAATCCTGCTCTGAAAGTCCCATTTCCTTGTATTCTAATTCCCCCATCCAATAACCATAATCTGGCCAGTCTACTATATTTGCCCTTGCTGCATTATATTCTTTAAAATAATTATACTCTTTATCACTATTATAAATTGCCTTATCAATCCATCTTCCTGACTGAACAGCAAAGATCAGAATCATTCCAATTGCTGCTATTTTAATCCCCTTTCCGAATATCTCTTTTCTTTGCTTTAAAAACATCCGAACAAATTCAATAATCACAATTCCAAGAATAAATCCTCCAGCAATATAGATACTGTTATATCTTATCAGGCTTCCGGCAAGCACCAAAAAACCACCACTTATCACTATCTTCCTACGTTGCTTATCCCTCAGATGGAACACCCCCCACAAAAACAGTAGGCTACCTGACATAACCGCTAACGATGCTGTCTTTGTAAACTGTACTAATATATAAGCATCATTAGAAAATGAAGTAATAAACACCACTGATAACACCAATGCCATCCATATTTCCAAGCGTTCTAAAAGCATATATGTTACCGCCGTAAAAGATAAAAAACACAAAAACAACTGTCCAATCAAATACCAACTGATACCAGGAAATATTCTATAAAGTGGCATTAAAAAATATCCCCATAACACATTAATGAATATCATATGGGGATTCAATTCTCCACCATACGCTCCTGAAAGAATAGACGCCATCACAAAATCATCTGATACTTCGTATTTCACCTCACAAAACACCAGTATCATTATTAAAAAAAACAAGTTGATACCAATCGCCAGTCCCAAATGATGATGAGATAGTTTTTTTAATTCTCCCTTTACCTTTTTTATGTTCATAACCACCTTCTACTTCCTCTTCACAACCCCACGAACCATCTCTACCATCTCCATTGCAAACTGCTCCTTCTGCACCAGCAGCATCACGCCATAGATCCCATAAAATATTACAACCGTCACGCACATCATCAGAAATGGCTGTATTTCTATACTATTTTTAAATAATACCACAATCACACATGCCGGAACAAGTGCCACTATTGTCTTCCGTATACTGATTTCTCTGACAACCTGTCCAATAATTTCCTTCAAATACACAATCTGTACAACCAGTACAATTGCCTCTGCCGCCAACGTTGCAAATGCTGCGCCTGCTGCGCCATACCCCGGGATCAGGACGAAGTTCAGTACAAAGTCAAGAACTGCTCCACAGATAATAGAATAAAGCACCTGTTTTTCTCTTCCAAGCGGAGTCAGGATCTGAATTCCGGTGATATTGGAAAGTCCAATCAAGAACACAGTAGGCAGAAGCAGCACCATCGGCAGCACTGCTGGTTCGAAGCCTTTTCCTGCCAGAATCATAATAGATTCTTTTGCAAAAATCATAAAGTAAACCGATACGGAAGTTCCCATGATCAGCACAAAATTAAATGCTTTCACAATGATTTTACGAAATGCTTCCTGTTCTTTATTTTCAATATAGTAAGAGAGCCTTGGAAGAAGGACTGTACCAAGAGATGTGATAAAACTTACAAGGATAACTTTTACTTTTATTGCAGCGTTGTAATATCCTATCTCCGCATTTGGTTTCATAAAGCCAAGCATAACAACATCCAGATTAGTATAAACGCTGGTTGCCGCAGACATAGAGAAGAAAATTGCAATAGGCTTCAAATGCCTTCGGAAGTTATATTTTCCTTTCTTTTTCAGAGAGACAAATTTATGCATATTAACAAAATTCAAAATATACGAACCAGATGCTGCGAATACAGTGATTGCACCATAAATGATATAATCCTCTGGATTGTGCACCCATGCAAACATCATAATAATAGAAATAACTTTAAACAAAAGAGAGCACATTGTAATATATGCATACTGTTCCAGTGCGTTGTAAAGCCAGCTGACACCAAATACATTCAACACCAATGTAATACTATTAATCAGAAGAAGAGGCTTTTCTGCCCCAAATCTAGGAACAACAAAAAGCAGCACAAGAAAAACTGCATATGTAAATATCATTGTCACGGTATTTACAATCAATAATTCCTGAACCACTTTTGAGAGTTCTTCTTTATTATCCCTGACTTTTGCACATGCACGAATTCCATAGGTAGGAATTCCAAGAGAAGCAAACATAGAAAAATATGTGAGCACTGAAGCAGCAAACGCAACACGCCCGTTCCCCGTTGCCTGCAGCACCCTATTGATATAAGGTGCCGTGATCAACGGAAAGATAATTGCTGACGCAGTCAATATGAAATTCATTATGAAGTTAAACTTCACTGATCGTATCCTCATATAGTTACTGCCCTTTCATCCCATTTCTCATTCTGCTGAGTCGTATTACTGTTTTATACCATCTGAATTTATATTTCCGCAATGTCCGGAGCATCCCGCTTTCCTCTCCCGACATCTGGTACATGAACTGGCTTTTTGTTTTCAACTTTTTATCAAATTCAATGAACTGATCTTTTATCTCTTTATCATCCAAAGGGAAACTCATAAAAATTGTAATTTGATCTCCAATCATTTGAGCTGTCCGTTTGGCAATGTATTGGATTTTTGAACGTTTACCATCTTTTCTGCGATAATCATTCAGGAATTCTACCAATTGAAATATCACGTGGATGTGATTTTGCATGTGCTTCTGATATCCTTGCATACTAACACTTTGTGTAGCCTGCGCCAGCCTATACATATATACGTAAAGATCTAAATAAACCACTTTTTCTACATATGGCACTGGAAAAAGAATGTATTCCACATCAACATAAAAACAATGTTCATCCATTCTGATATTATGCTCTTTTAATATACTCATCTTGATAACCAAAGCATGCATACCAATCTGCGTAATGGATGCCACCTCATCAAAATCCATTTCTACATTCATTCGCAGTCCTGGGAATGTTCTGGGTGTCTCTTCTTTCGTCTGATCGTCCACCTCATAATAATTTGTAACAACATAATCCGCTTCGCATTGTTTTAGGCACTTAATTAATTGTACAAAATCAGTTGTATTTACCCAGTCATCACCATCAACTACTTTAAAATACTTTCCGCGTCCCTCAACAATACCTGTATTAATTGTAGATCCATGACCACCATTCTCTTTAGAGATTACTCGAAATGTTTGGGGGTACTTCTCCTCATACTTTTTCCCTATCTCAGCCGTTCTGTCTTTTGAACCATCATCCACAACCAAAACTTCCAGATCTGAGAGAATACTTTCATCTATAAAAGAATTCAGTGTCTGCTCCAGATATTTTTCTACATTATAGGACGGTACAACCACCGTCAAGATTTTTTCCATCATATCCTCCATCAAACATCACTTTATTTCATTTCTTTTTTATGGGAATCTACAAATCTTCTACCTTTGGATAAAGCATTCATCATACCATACTGCCTTGATCGTATTAATTGGAGAAGAAGTCTGTCCTTCTTTGAAAGCTGCATTTTTATATAAGAATTTTTTTCAATATTGGGAAACAACCCATACGCATAATTTCGGAACATATCAAGATACGGACTCTTCCGGTCTTCAATAACAATCTCTTTACATGGAACAAAATATCCGTGTTCAAACGTCAGATACTCCAATTCATTCTTGAATTTTGCATATTTTCCATGTTTCTGAAAATATTGAATCACATCGTCAAGCGCAGCCGTCCGGTTATGATAATTCCTTTCCAAATCATGATTTCTCATAATTGAACCATCTCTCAACATATAATAATACAATGGTTCACTATTCAAATACACAACTCTCTTGGCCTTCAGAAGAAGTTTGGGCGTAGTGGAAAGATCTTCAAAATTACGTCCTACTGGATATAGCAATCCAGTAGACATCCAAAAATCCCGCCGATATAACTTATTCCAAGCACCAGGTGTCGTAACAAGAAGCCTTGAATCCATTTCTACATTCAAGACCTTATTTCTTGGAATACTCATTTTCCATGTATCTTCTCTGCCTGTATCAGCTTCCACAGATATATAGTCAAACACTACAATATCTGCCTGCTTTTCCTCCGCACAACGAATCACTCTCTCTACCAGTTTTTCATGGATATAATCATCTCCATCTACGAAAAGCAAATACTTCCCCCTTGCCACAAGAATTCCGGCATTTCTGGCATCACTCAGTCCTCCGTTTGGTTTATGGATAACCTGAATCCTATCATCAGCTTCTGCATATTGATCGCAGATTTTTCCACACATATCAGGAGAACCATCATCTACGAGTATGATCTCCATATTTTTATATGTTTGATTTCTAACGCTTTGAATGCACCGGTCAATATATGCTTCTATCTGATATACCGGTATGATCACGCTGACCAAAGCCATATGCTCTCCTCCCTTTGTATACTCTTACTTTTTATTATTAATCGTCTTAATATCCAATTCCAATCTAGCAAGTTCCAAAAGTTGCTGTTTCTGGTTTTCCAGATCATAGTTTGCTGCCTCATCAAGTAATTTTACTGCCTCTCTATCATAGCTCCGATGTTCCATAATAAATTCAGCCCACCATGCTGCCCCCTTATCAAGAGGCAGAAAGAAACAATGATCCTGTATCTTTGCTTCCTTCGTGATACTACTACTCATAATACATTGTACATTTGTGCACTGCGCTTCCACTCCAACAATCGGTAACCCTTCAAATCTGGACGGAAGCAAAAACAAATCAATGGAATGGTAGAAGCTATTAGTATCTTCACACCAGCCAAGAAATTTTACATCTTTTTCCAATCCCTTTTCTCTGACATGCCTCTTTACATCTTCCAATTCTACACCTGTCCCGGCTAAAAGAAATGTCACATTATTGCAACGCCTTTTTACTTCTGCAAACACTTCAATTATAAATGGGTAATTCTTTACGTAACAAAAATTTCCGGCATGCCCAATTACAAACTGTTCCTTCGTACCCTGAGACATGCGAAGTTCTTTTTTTAACTCTGGCCGATATGTAAATTTTCTTCGGTCAACCGCATTATATATAACGTGAAACTTGTCCGACTCCACAATTTTCTCAGGAAAGAGCCAAAGTCCTGCTGTCTTTGAACAAGCTAAATAACTTGTTCCCGCTCGATACAAGAACAGATGACAAATTTTATGAACTATATTATAAATCAATCTCTGGATTCGGCTTTGACAATCATTTCCGCTTGAATGGCTATGAATCACTCTTTCAGCTATTCCCTCACTTTTAGCCGCGAATGCGGCAACACAGTCAATGGCTGTCGATACATTCAAATATACCATATCATACTTCCCATTTTTTAAAATTTCTCTCACCCGATAATATTGTTTCACTGGATGTTTAAGACTTGGAATCTCAAAAAGTCTACTGCCATATTCATATAATTTATTTTTCAGTTCCAGATCTACTTCGTTTGTCATGAAGTCAATCTGTACATCCTCATTCTTTGTAATCTCAAGGAAATTTAGAAGATACTTATCAACTCCTCCTGCTTTTCCATTCATAATAAATCCAGTAAGTATATTTTTCATGACAACTCCTAAACTTCAACTTCCCTATCAACCTTTTCGGGTTTCTGTCTCATAAGTGCTGTTAGATATCCAAGTGCCAGCCAGAAGCAAAATCCCTGTGGTGTATTTACATAAAAAATAATTGATAAGAACGTACTCGCAACTCCAATTACCAACGCCATTGTAAATGCTTCTGCTGCAAGGCTTCTATTTTCTAGAGGCAATTTTTTCCTTCCTCGTATAAGGTAAGCTCCCATTTGTATAACCAATACAAAAAATACAATAATACCGGCCACTCCCTGACTCACAAGAATATCCATCTCAAGATTGTGCATAGAATCATATTGAATACCAGCTGCATTTTTGACAATATAAGAATCAGGCAAATTTTCTTGTGCATAAGCTGACATATTTCGATAGCTTACTCCAAATAATGGATTCTCTTTAACAATCTCAAATCCACTCTTCCATATATTAAGACGTCCATTACTAGCATCCTGGGAAATATCATCCTTTCTACCAATAACTGCCTTTTTATATTTATTCTGCGGCGTCTTGACACCGTTTTTCTTAGACTCCAGCGCCTTTTTTTGAGCAATCTTTTTTACAATAACTACATCTAATTTATTATATCCCTCTTTCACTCCAGCTGATATCCCTATACATGTACTACCTGCAATAACGGAAATCAGAATAGCTGCAAAGATTTTCGTACACCCTCTTTTTGTCTTCATTTTTAACGACAACATAAAAAAGAGTGCCATGGCCACAGATATTCCCATACATATCACACCCGTTCTAGAATCAGAAAATACAATGTATATGTAATTTATAAATGCAGATACCCCCAGAAGTACCTTCATCCAGATTTTTTTTACATTAATAATCAAACTTATGGCAACAATAACTGCTATAACACTAATAGTTGCACCATGATTTGGGTCATCGTAGATTCCCCATAATCGTCCCCAGCGAAATCCAATTGCGTGAATCCCTCCTGATAAATCTGTAAATTCAAGATTCCTCCCCCAGTATACCATACTGAGACTAACACCATTAGCTACAGTTGTATAAACAAGATATATAAGAGAAATAATATTCATTTCCTTTTTTACTTCAGCCTTTTCCATCCCTGCGGTGGACACATACAGAAGTGCTATCGGAAATACCATCCAAATAACCGCTTTCACATTACCACTAATCCCATACTTCCTGTTTAAAATTGCACTAATAATATAACTAATAACAAATACCGCCAACACCCATATATTTGGCATTTTCATATATACTTTATAATTGGGTAACATCCACAAAAGCATAATAATTCCCCATACAGTAATTATATATGCAGCATAATTCATTATGGTTGTCCCATTTAAAAATGCATTAAATGCCAGCAAAAGATAGAATAAATAACAAATTTTAAATACTAGTAATACTTTTTTAAATATCGTTTTTTCTTTCATATAACCCCTTTACTGTTTTTAAGCCCCTCCCTTATCTTTGTTATCTCCCTGATTTCACTTGTGAATAAATAAGTGGGAGCTTATTTCTTATTATATACACGATTCTTCCCATCCCCAAGCATAACAGTGTTTTTTTCCATCTCAGTAACATTAACATAATTGAAAGTGATTTACTATCCTTTGCTCTTGCACCAGGAATCAATTCATTAAACAATCCCTGTGAGAACAATCCCCTGCACCATTTATACCGCATAGCATGTGTCATTTTCGCACGTTTATCACAATTTCTTTGAAGCGCAGACAAAATATATCTGGCATAAAGGCTCCCTAATATGCTTTTAATCTCGGGTGTGCACATACCCCAATACTCATACTGATCAAAAATCATCTGAATTCGTTCTTTGTGAAGCCTATAGTAATCTGGAACAAATTTATTCGTCAAACTGTTCTCTAATCGTTTTGCATAATGATATGGTGCGAAGTTCAGTGTATTCATGCTGTCTATATCCATACAAAACTTTACATTGAACGTAATATCCTCAATAAGTTTTATATCTTCATATTTGATCCTCAATTCTCTGAGATATGCAAGATCATACATTTTATTCCAAGCATATCCATACAAAGTCTCCTGTTCCAGGCGAATAATATAAGGTCTTAACTCTGCCGCACTTTGAAAATAATGTTCTTCCGGACATACGGTATGTCTATATCCAAAACTTCCATCTTTCTCATAATATTCTTCATGTAATCCAAAAACAATCACCTTTGCAGGATTGTTCTGAACAGACTCATATACTTTCTCAAATAAAGTATTATCTACAAAATCATCCGAGTCCATAAACCAGATATAACGACCCTTAGCCGCCTTCTCACCTGTATTTCTCGCTTGACTCAATCCTCTGTTCTCTGTATGATGAAGCACCTGAATACGTTCATCCATCTCTTTAAATTCTTCTGCAATTTTACCACTCCTATCTGGCGAGCAGTCATCTACAACAATCAACTCCCAGTCTTTATGAGTTTGATCAAGAATGCTTTCAATTGCTTTACTAATATACTTTTCCACACCATAGACGGGCATCACAATGCTGAAAAACGGTGTCTTCTTTTGTTCCATACTGCAGCTCCCCTGTTCCTCTTATGCGTTTGTCAGTTCCCTGATCAGTTCCTCAATCTTACGGTATGACTTCGGACGGTCAAACTGTTCCTCGGCAATCTCCCTTGCCTTCACTCCCATTGCTTTTCGCTTCTCTACATTGTCATACAGATCTTCAATTGCGTCCGCAAGTATGATCACATCTTCCGGTTCAATATTGACTCCGAATCCATCCTGCTCTACCTTATTCCTGAATTCCGGACTCATACAGGTATTGATCATCGCTTTCCCGGCTGCAAGATAATCGCCGATCTTTGTGACAATGCTCTGCGGAGCCTTTTTCACAAATGAATTGACAAGCACATCTGATTTGGCAAGATACGCGGCCATCTTTTCATATGGCACATATCCAACGAATTCCACGTTATAAATCTGACGGTCATGCGCAAGCTGCTCCAGCTCGTCTTTCGTCGGTCCCCCGCCCATGATCTTCATTTTAATATTGGACAGGCCTCTTTTTGCCAGTTCTTCTCCTGCCAGTACCATCGTTTTGATATCATAGCTTGTACCAATCGTCCCCGCATAGGAAACCCAGAATTCATCCTCTGTCTTCGGCACAACCGGTGAGTACTCCTCAACCCCTGCGTCAAATACGGAAAGCTCATTACCCACATAGACCGTCACCGCCGGAACTTTTTTCTCCTGATTCTGAAACGGCCGGTCACGGTATTCATCGGATGTCCCGACCACGCCGGATACAAGAGAATACACTTTTTCCGCATCCCTTTGAAGCGGATGGAACAAAACATCGCTTACCACAGGAATATCAAGGACCATTCTCATCGCCTCCGGCCAGAGGTCATTGACGTCTGCCACAAATGGAATCCCCTTCTCTTTCGCATACTGCGCAGCCGCAAGCGCCACATCATTTGGAGGGATTTCCGCATAGAGCAGATCATAATCCCCTTCCTTATTCAGAAGTGCCGTCAGATTTTTCGCCGCGATGCTGTGGCTCCTGATTCTTCTTGGGTCAACATTTTTCTTATATCCCGGCTCGTAGATGAATTTCAAACCAAAGCGGTACTGATCCGGATCGATTTTACTTAAGTTTCTTTGCTCTTTTTCCCAGTGCTGAAAGGTCGTGGTAATCAGATCCACCTGATATCCCGCATCGGTCAAGAATTCTGACAGGTAACGGAACCTTGTATATCCTTTTTCTCCTTCGAGCTTTACACCCATTGTAATCACTGCTATCTTTTTCATACATCGTGTCTCCCATGTTCTCAGAGCATGTTTTAGCTCTTCTTATCTGATCACCGCAAGCACGGTCTGGATCATAATTTTTATATCTCCTGCAACACTGAAGTGTTCCAGATATTTCAGGTTGTGTTTCATTTTCACCGGAAGTATCTTCTGTACATAGATCTCGTCAACAGAAAGATCCTCTTCCTTCTGATATTTCTCAATCAGGGCATCTTCATCCTTGAATTCAATGCTTGTGCGGGAGGTGATTCCTGCCGGCAGAAGAAGTGTCGCTTTCATCTCATCCGTATACTGTTCCACATACTTTGGAACCTCCGGCCGTGTACCGACAAAGGACATATCTCCGGTAATGATATTCAGAAGCTGCGGAATTTCATCTATCCTGTATTTGCGCAGCGTCTTCCCCACTTTTGTGATTCTGTCATCTGCCCCGGCTGTCACAAGGGGACCTTTCTGATCTGCATCGGTCACCATTGTGCGGAACTTAAAGATCCGGTATGTCTTCCCGTACTGGGTAACCCTCTCCTGGCGGTAGAAAACTGGCCCTCTGCTGTCATGCTTAATCAGAAGTGCCGTGATGAGCATGACCGGAGAAAGTACCACGGTAAGCATTAACGCCCCAACAAGATCCATCATTCTTTTGATACGCATATCTGACTGTTTCCGCAGAAGAATCAGATAATATTTTTTCACTTCATCATTTCTGAGCCACTGCGGAAGCTCTCTCCATCGTTTCATTAACATCTTTTTTATTCCTTTATCAGTGCCTTTAATGTATCCGCAACGTACTGCACCTGAGCATCTGTCAGGCAGGTGTGAAGCGGAAGTGTGATTTCATTCTCAAATTGATGATATGCATTGGGATAGTCCGCTATGTCAAATCCCATATTTTTATATGCGCTCAGAAGCGGCAGCGGCTTGTAATGCACATTAGATGCAATCTCTGCCTCTGCAAGTTTTGTGATAATCGCATTGCACTCTTCTCTCGTCCTGCCGGTAAGCCGGACCAGATAGAGGTGCCCGCTTGATGAATGGTCATCGCCATAATGGCTGAGCAGTTCCACATTTAAGTCTTTCAGCGCCTCATCATACATCCCGATGATCTCTTTTCTTCTCTGTAAGATCTCAGGATAACGCTTCAGCTGGACAAGTCCGATCGCCGCCATAATATCTGTCATGTTGCATTTATAATAGGGAGCGACGATATCATACTCCCATGCACCAAGCTGTGTCTTTGCCAGTGCATCCTTAGACTGGCCGTGAAGGGACAAGAGCATGTATTCTTTATAGAGTTCTTCCTCATCCCAGTCAACATTCCATGTGACAGCTCCGCCTTCTGCCGTTGTAAGATTCTTCACTGCGTGGAAGGAAAAACATGTAAAATCAGCAATCTGACCGCACATTTTTCCGTGATCCACTGCTCCGAACGCGTGTGCAGCATCCGCCATCACAGCAATTCTTCCAAGCTGTTCCTGCCGTTTGGAGGAAGGGGTAAATATCGGCTTTTTCTCTTCCACAATCTGAAAGATTTCATCATAGCAATCATAAATTATGCCTGCCAGGTCGACGCAGATAATTGCCTTTGTTTTCTCCGTCACAGCTTCACGTACCTTTTGGGGATCCATCAGAAATGACCCCGGAAGAGTATCGACAAGCACCACGTCCGCCCCCGTATGGCAGATACAGCTTGCAGTTGCTGAATAAGTGTATGCAGTTGTGATGACCTCATCGCCAGGACCGATTCCCAGCACATGAAGTGTCATTTCCATACACGCAGTCGCTGAATTCAGGCAGACCGCCCTCTTTGTATGACAGAATCTGGCAATCTGGCGTTCGAACTCTTTCGTTCTCGGCCCGGTTGTGATCCATCCGCTTCTCAGTGCCTCTGCTACTTCTGTGATCTCTTCCTCCGTAATATCCGGCGGTGAAAATGCTACTTTCATATCGTTCTCCTCAATCTATTTCTCACAACATATTTTAATTCTTTGATAAAAATGCGCTCGGAAGTTTGGAGCTTGTATCCGAAAAATCTTTATTCAGCCCTTCCTGTATCTCACGGTCTCTGGCTTTATCAGCCTCGCGCAGATGGTAGGTAGGCACAATTTTACTTACAATCTCTTTCATGTGGTCAGTCTCTGCATATGCATCCACATACAGTTCTTCCAGATCTTTCAGAAATTCTTCTTCATCAAAATCAATCGGCTTGCCTATATGGATCAGATTATTGTCTGTATTCTCAAGCCCTTCTTCATCCATAAGGATTTCTTCGTATAATTTTTCTCCCGGACGAAGACCGGTATATTTAATTTCGATATCCACACCAAGCGTATAGCCAGACAGACGGATCAGGTTCTTCGCAAGATCGACAATCTTGACCGGCTCTCCCATATCGAGCACAAAGATCTCTCCGCCCTTGGCGCTGGCTCCTGCCTGAAGTACAAGCGAGACAGCTTCCGGAATCGTCATAAAATACCGGATAATATCCGGATGTGTCACCGTCACAGGACCGCCTGCTTCGATCTGTTTCTTAAACAGCGGGATCACACTTCCGTTGCTTCCAAGAACATTTCCGAAACGGACTGCAACATATTCCGTCTTGGAACGGTTGTTGAATGTCTGGATGATCATCTCACACATACGCTTTGATGCACCCATGATGTTCGTCGGATTCACCGCCTTGTCTGTAGAGATAAGCACGAACTTCTGCACCCCGTAGCGGTCTGCCGCAAGTGCCGTTTTATAAGTGCCAAAGACATTGTTTTTCACTGCCTCATTCGGACTGTCCTCCATCAACGGAACATGTTTATGGGCTGCCGCATGATAGACGATGTCCGGGCGGTACTGCGCAAACACACTGTTCAGTTTCCGTCCGTTTCTCACGGATCCGATCAGGACTACGAGATCCATATTCGGGTATTTCTGCTTCAGTTCCTGCTGAATGTCATAAGCATTATTTTCATAGATGTCAAAGATAATCAGCTGGCGGACACCGTTTGCCGCAATCTGACGGCACAGCTCACTTCCAATACTTCCGCCTCCCCCGGTGACCATGACAACTTTGTCAGAGACGTAGCGGCCGATAGATTCTGTCGTAATCTGAATCGGATCTCTTCCAAGGAGGTCATCAATGTCCACACTCCGGATCTTGGATACACTGACTTCCCCGTTCACGAGCTGGTAAACTCCCGGAAGTATTTTCAATTCACACTCGGTCTGCTGACAGATATTTAATATTTTCTGGACTTCTCTTTTATCTGCACTTGGAATCGCAATGATAATCTCAGTGATTCCATATTTTTCTACATAATCGAGGATGGTATCCCTTCCCCCGACAATCTTAACTCCATGGATATACGTTCCTATTTTTCTCGGATTATCGTCAATGATACAGCAGATTTTAGAATCCAGCTCAACACTTAACTCTAACTCTTTCATCACGACATTACACGCTTCACCCGCACCGATGATCATTGTCTTTCTCATATGCTCACCGTGAATATTGCTGCGGTATAGAAGCCTTGCCAGGCGATAGGAAAACCGGCTTAAGCAGGTGAGTAAAAAAAGCGACGCCGCATAGAGCGGGAAATAACCGCGGTAAATCGGACGATATGTCATATAATAACCGAGTACATTAAACAGTGTGGACGCAAAACATGCTTCCAGCACATACGTCAATTCCTTGACACTGGCAAAACGCCAGAGGCTGGAATACAATTTTAAAACCGCAAAAAGAATAACCGTGACAATTGTATTGACCAGTGCCAGTTCCCACACCGAATTCATGTATTCCGGAGGGATCTCCTCCAAATGCATGTTGAATCTCATGAATAATGCCATAAAAGAACTCAGGTTGATAAAAATAATATCAAGAGCTACAAGCATGCATTTGTAGACTGCGGAAAGATCCCATTTTTTAAAAATTGATTTCATTATTGAGCCACCTCTGAATCCGTTAATGTCTCACCGTTTTCCACCTGGTCGACAGCTGCTTTTATTGCATCTACAGATGCCTGATCCGGCTGTGTTACGTATAACGGCATTCCTGTATAGGAGAAGCAGTACTGGCTGTCTGCAGTTCCTTCTGCCGCCATGGATTTGATATTCCATGCTCCGCCGCCGTTTAACTGGTCTTTCACAAGTGCCTGAATCTGCTCCTGTGACATATTCGTCTCCACATTGCCGCTGACACTGTTGATAATACCGTTGGCATTAATCAGCATGGATGGTGAGATCATCTTTTTGATCATTGCCGTGATAACTGCCTGCTGATCTTTTCCTCTCTGGTTGTCTCCTCCAGGTACATTCTGACGCTCTCTTGAGAATGCCAGTGCCTGTTCTCCGTTGAAATGGTTGATTCCCTGCTGTACATCCATCACAAGCCCTGAATCCGGACTTGTTGTAAATGCCAGCTCTGAATTAACATCCACTCCGCCAAGAACGTCTACAATATCTACAAGAGATGTGAAGTTGACTCTCGCATAGAAATCAATGTTCATATCATATAACTGTCCCAATGTTCTCATAGATGCATCTACACCATAGATTCCCGCATGTGTCAGTTTATCCAGCTGCCCATTGGAAATTCCCGGGATCTCCACATAGTAATCACGAGGTGTTGTAATCAGAAGAATCTGGTGTGTACTCGGATTCACTGTCGCAATGATATTGACATCACTTCTGCTGTTCGTTTCAATCGGCCCATAGACATCGATCCCGCTGATGAAGACACTGAATGTCTGGTCTTTTACATTGACCTTAGAAGCAGAATTATCTACTTCCGACTTGATCTTATGAGTGTAAATCACTTTTACGCTTTCACTGTAACCTTCGAAGGCTTCTTCCAGAATTCCTGCATAACCTTCATTATAAACAATCGCCTGAACCTCGCCATTGTGAAGTGCCTCTGCCTGCTTGTCAATTCCGGAGTATTCTGCCGTCGCGATATCACTGCCGACTTCACCGTTAATTGCCGCAACCGCAGCCTTTACATCATCCCCGCTCATTGCATACTGCACACCAAAGGTATAACCTTTCGCATCCTGAATGCTCTCCGCCGGATCATCTTTCAGAACTGCCACGACCATATTGTCGACCTTGTACTCTCCTCCGGTAATTTTACCAATCGTATTGTTTGCCTTATTAATATAGAAAGTTCCGGTGAGCAGAATCACTGACATCAACACACTGAACACTTTTCCCGCAATTCCTTTCTTCCTGGAAAACAGCTGTGAACATGCTGTAATGGCAAGTGCTGCGACAAGAACGATCGCAATGATCCCGATATATTTTTCAGGAAGCATTCCCAGCATAAAAACCGTGACAATCAGTGCAATGGAAGCCACCGCCTGCACTCCGGAAAGCACGAGCCCGATAATCCTGCTGACATTGTTATCCCTGCCTTTTTTCTTATTGCCGCCCTTTTTCGGCTGGCCTTTAGGTCTTGCTCCCGACTTATTCCTCGGATCAGCCGGTCTTCCCTGACCAGCTGACCCTTCCTGCCTTTTTCTGGCTGCGGCTTTTTTTCTTTTTCTCGCCTGCATCTTCTCATATTCCGCACGTTCCTGTGCCGTCATTTTACGATCACTCATCTTTTGTTCCTTTCTTCTATATATCCTATTATTTATAGCTATACTAATCTACCCTGCATTTTATCATTATTACCTGTGAAGTGCAAGTTATGCACCGCTTTTTATGCATATCTTAAACCATCTTCATAAGATATTAAGAAGTGTTCCAAAGGGCAAAGCCAAATATCAAAACTGCATATTGCGATATTTTTAAGTACAAAAACGTTCCAAAATATCAGATTCTCTGCCCATAAGAATCCTGCTATTTTGGAACGTCTCATTTTTTCTTCCTTTATTTTACCGGTTTTTTCGGTCTTTCCGGTTTTGTGCTGCTCATGACAAGTGCGGAATGCGCACCCATATTGACAACAATTTCTCCGTCATATACTATGTATTCTTCGTATGCCCTTGTATATCCGCCGTCATACGTGTAGATTTCTCTGTACATCCGTGTCTTATCCGGCACCTCAGCCTGCCATACAGGAACAGTGACCTCCGTCAGTGCATTTAAATTATTAATAATCACAACGACACGGTCTTCTCCACTGAATCTTGCAAATGAAAGTATCCCTTCATCCCAGAACAGCATGACAAGCGATCCGGTACGGAGACACTCATGATTTTTGTGTATCCGTATCATTTCCTTATGGAATTCAATCAGAGGTTTGTTCTCATTGCCCCAGGGATAGGTACGCCGGTTATCCGGATCCGTGAATCCGCAGACGCCCGCCTCATCCCCATAGTACACCGTCGGTGCTCCTACCCAAGTCATCTGAAGTGCAACCGCTTCCCGCATCACCGGCAGGCTGGTATATTCATTTGCCGCCTCTGGTCCGAGTTTCTCTACCCTGCCAACCATATGATTTGTCCGGGTCAGGAATCTCGAATGGTCGTGGTTTGACAGCTCATTCATCGCCGACTGAAGAGACGGTGTCAGCAGATTTGTCATATGGTGATTGATCGCGCCCACAAAATTATCCGCATTGTTAAATAACTCCGGCCGGTCCTCATCACTGTGTTTCTCAAGCCCTGTCAGGAACCAGGTCACCGGCTCCATGAACGCATCGTAGTTCATGACGGTATCCCACTCATCTCCCTGCAGCCATTCACTTGGATCACCATAATGTTCCGCTATGATAATCGCCTCGGGATTGGCATTTTTAACTGCACGGCGGAATTTTTTCCAGAATTCATGGTTGTATTCATTGCTGTGCCCAAGATCAGCAGCCACATCCAGTCTCCAGCCATCCACATGAAACGGCGGTGACACCCACTTCCTTCCGATGGTCAGAATATAATTTTCGAGCTTTACCGAATCCTCATAATTGAGTTTCGGAAGCGTATCGTGCCCCCACCAGCCATCATAGTTATAATTATACGGCCAATCCTGGTCCGAGTCTCTGAAAAATTTAAAAAAGCTTCTGTACGGACTGTCCTGTGCCACAAACGCACCTTTGGCGTATCCTTCCTGGCTTTCATAAATCTGTTCCCTGTCCATCCACTTATTAAAAGAACCGCAGTGGTTGAACACTCCGTCGATAATGACCTTCATCCCCCTCTGGTGCATCTCCTCCACCAGACGGATGAAAAGTTTGTCACTTGCCTCCAGATTTTTTCTGTCTGTAGTACGCTTCTGGTACTTTGTCGCATTCCGGTTGCTGCATTCTCCCGGAGCAAGTACTTCGCCGCCGTCTTCAGCAATGACTCCAAAATGAGGATCGATGTGATCGTAATCCTGGATATCATATTTATGGTTCGACGGCGAGACAAACAGTGGATTAAAATAAATCACTTCCACACCCAGATCCTGGAGGTAATCAAGCTTATCAAGCACACCCTTCAGGTCGCCCCCGTAAAACTCTCTCACGCCCATCGCAGCCGGATACTTGTTCCAGTCTGTCACCCGGGTACACTGCTCTCCGATATAAAAATACTCACCTGTCTCCACGTCATTTTCAGGATCTCCATTGCAGAACCGATCCACGTAAATCTGGTACATCACAGCACCTTTGGCCCACTTCGGCACCGAAAATCCCGGTACAATGGCAAAAGAATAGAATTCTACGATCTCTCTTGCCACGCCGCAGCGGTTATAATAACACACTTCATTTCCGCTCTTTATCTCAAAACTGTAATGGAATGCCTCTTCGTTTAATTCCCAATCTATATAATAGTAATCAAACCTTCCCCTGGTCTGTTCTTTCATCATCTGTCTGCGCTCGATACCGGATACAATCCATACTCCATCCACATCATTTTTTGCTGTCCTGAAGCGTATCTTCACAGTTTCATTCATATTTGGCTCCGGCGGGATGACAAAACTGCCCGTCCCGTCAGAAAATAGTGCCCGTTTATTCATCTTAGCTTCCCTTCTTGTTATGCCTGCACCGGCTCATCTTTCTCAAACAGAGCTTCAAACTCTTCCCGGCCAATCTTTTCTTTCTCAAGGAGAAGGGCTGCACAGTCATGCAGTACCTGTTCGTGCTCCTTTAAGATATGTTTTGCTTTTGCATAACTTTCATCAATGATCCTTTTTACTTCCGCATCGATCGTTGATGCAACTACCTCACCGTATCCCCGTGATGTGTGTGCCAGATCTTTTCCAATAAACACTTCGTCACCATCATCGTCATAATTAACCAGTCCCAGTTTTTCAGACATACCGAATTTTGTGACCATTGATTTGGCCAGACTCGTTGCCTGTTTGATATCCTGGGATGCCCCGGTTGTAATATCGTCAAATATCTCTTCTTCTGCCACACGGCCCCCAAGTGAAACCGTAATATCCTGCAGCATTTTTCCCCGTGTATTAAATACCTCATCCTTCTCCGGCAAAGGCATCGTATATCCTGCCGCCCCGCCGCCTGTCGGTATGATCGATACACTGTAGACCGGTCCGACATCCGGAAGCACATGGAACAGAATCGCATGTCCCGCCTCATGATATGCCGTAATTCTCTTTTCTTTGTCAGAAATTACATGACTCTTCTTCTCTGCACCGATTCCTACTTTAATAAAGGCTTTCTGTATATCTTTCTGCTGGATATATACACGGTTCTCTCTTGCCGCCATAATTGCGGACTCATTTAAAAGGTTCTCAAGATCTGCACCTGTAAATCCTGCAGTCGTCTGCGCGATCTGCTTCAGATCCACATCTTCTCCAAGCGGCTTGCCTTTCGCGTGGACACCGAGAATCTCTTCTCTTCCCCTGACATCCGGTCTTCCCACCATAACCTTACGGTCAAAACGGCCAGGCCTTAAAATCGCCGGATCCAGAATATCCACACGGTTCGTTGCTGCCATCACGATAATTCCTTCATTCACGCCGAAACCGTCCATCTCTACAAGAAGCTGGTTTAAAGTCTGCTCCCGCTCGTCGTGGCCTCCGCCCATACCGGTTCCACGTCTTCTCGCAACCGCATCTATCTCATCGATAAAGATAATACATGGCGCATTTTTCTTTGCTTCCTCAAAAAGGTCCCTCACACGGGATGCACCGACACCGACGAACATTTCTACGAAGTCCGAACCGGAGATAGAGAAAAACGGCACCCCGGCTTCTCCTGCGACAGCCTTTGCAAGCAGTGTTTTTCCTGTTCCGGGAGGTCCTACAAGCAGAACACCTTTCGGAATCCTCGCCCCGACCTGAATATATTTTTTCGGTGACTTCAGGAAATCAACGATTTCCTCCAGTTCCTCTTTTTCTTCCTGAAGACCGGCTACATTTTCAAAGGTAATCTTGCGGTCTGTATCCGTGCTCATCTTCGCACGGCTTTTGCCGAAGCTCATGGCTTTCGCGTTCGTACCGCCCTGACGGTTCATCAGCGCAAACAATAAGAAGACGCCGCCAAGCATAATCAATGTAGGGAACAACGTTGTCATGAACCAGTTCTCCTGCGGCACATCGCCCACTTCAAACTCAACGTCGTTTTTCGCAAGCATGGTCTGCACTTCATTGACGTCAGAGACATACAGTGTTTTGGCAGTTTCCTCTTTATCCTTTAACACAACGTCAACCTGCCCGGTCGGCACTGCCTTATTCTGCCGGATTGTTACCGAACTGATCTCACTTTTCTCTGCTGCCTTTTCCAACTGACTGTATGTGTACCCGTTATTTCTCTGCTGTGACTGATTCGTAAACCACATCATGGCAAAAAGAAACGCCACAAAGATGACGATTACAAATCCGCCCATTCCCCTTGTTTTTTTATTATTATCCAACTTACCGCTCCTTCCTACTCAACACCTTCAACAACACCGATGTAAGGTAGATTTCTGTATTTCTGCGCATAGTCGAGCCCATAGCCCACTACAAACTCATCCGGAATGTTAAATCCCACATAGTCCACTTTTACATCGCGGACACGGCGTTCCGGTTTGTCCAGCAGGGTGCACAGCCCCATGCTGTTCGGATTTCTCTTTTTCAGCACATCTAAAAGGTAATACAATGTCCTTCCAGAATCGATAATATCTTCTACAATAATTACATCTTTTCCTTCCAGTGACTCATCCAGGTCTTTTGCAATTTTTACGATTCCGCTGGATGCAGTCCCGTCGCCGTAGCTTCCAACGCTCATGAAATCCATGGATACCGGCACTGTAATTCTCTTCGCCAGTTCGCACATAAAAAATACGCCGCCCTTTAAAACGCAGATCAGATGTACCTGTTTTCCTTCATAATCTTTACTGATCTTTTCTCCCAGTTCCTTGATCCTGTTATTTACTTCCTCTTCCGGTATTAACACCTTTACTGTCTCTGCCATATTTTTCTCCTCCGTCTATTCTTATTTCCAACACTCTCTTTGTATGCCCGCTGATCTGGCAGTCTGCTCCCATCCTGAATCCGATAATCCACAGAATCCGGCTTCCCTGCGCCGCCAGCAGAATCTTATCCCGATCTTCTTTCGGAATCTTTTCATTGATAAAATAAGCTTTCAGCTTCTGCGTATTCCCCTTTTTATCAATGGTAATATAATCGCCTGGCCTACGTGTGCGTATAGTCAGTCCATTCTTTATTATATCATAGTCAAACCACTTCGTGTAGACCTTTTCACACGGGATCTCACAATCCGGCGTATTATTGAAAATACGCCACTCCAGCTGCATTCCATACACCAAACTGCTGCCCTCTTCCTGTGAAAAACAGATCTCCTGTTCCAAAATCTCCGGGTTTTCCATTTGTTTTTCCGCCCGGATGCGCTCCACACAGACCCCTTCGTAACATCGTGATGCTTTTAAATGATACGGAAGATCTGCACTTTTTCCCGGCTGGTTTTCCATCAGCTTTTCCAACATTTCAATGTGGACTGCTTCTATATCCTTCTCCCGGCCGGCTGCCCGTGCCAGAGTACTTTTCAGAACCATCGGCCTGAGTACTTTTGGAATCCGCGCAAATACATCCTTCCGGATCAGATACGCCCCTTTTTCCGTCTCCTCCACAGCCTCTTCATAATACCGGTCTGTCTCTGCCTCCATGTAGCCGGCGGTCTCCCGCATCAATTCCATCAGCTGGCTGATATGCTGAACCGTCTTTGCATTCAGGTTCTGTTCCATATACGGAATCACATGATTCCTCACACGGTTTCTCGCATACTCATCTTCGAAATTGGTCTCATCCGTGCAGTAAGAGATGTCCCTCTCTTTTAGAAATGCTTCAATCTCATGCCGCTTTACACAGAGAAGCGGGCGGATCATGGGGCCGTTCACCGGCTTCATTCCCCCGGCTCCCTTCAGTCCCGTCCCCCTTGCAATATGAAGCAGAAATGTCTCTGCATTGTCATTCTGGTGATGTGCAAGCGCGATCTTTGTTCCTTTCTGCTCCCTCATCACCCGGAAGAAGGCCTCTCTTCTGACATCCCGTCCGGCCTCCTCCATAGATTGTTTCCGGTTTCTGGCAATTAATTCCACATTTTCATGAAAGGTTTTAAGCACGATGCCTTCCTGTCTGCAGATTTTTTCCACATACCTCTCATCGCGTAGGGCATCTTCTCCCCGGAGGCCATGGTTTACATGCACCCCGATGATTTCAAATCCAATCTTTTTTCTCAGCTCCAGAAGTACAAAAAGCAGGCATATGGAATCTGCACCTCCCGATATGCCCGCAATCACTTTATCCTTTTTATCCAGCATCTGCCACTTACGGACGTATGCTTCTATTTTATTCAAAATCATGATAATCCCTCGTACTTAAATCTATTCTATCTTATCTTCTGTTATTTTTCAAGACTCCATATTCCAACAGCAATGACCGTCATGTCATCCAGCGGCGCCTCCCCGGACCATTCGAGAATCTGTTCCAGGATATGATGCGCCATTTCTTTCGGGTTATTCAGATTCGTTCCGCCGATGATCGTCTCCATAATCAGCTCCTGCTCTTCCACCGGCAGTGCATCCAGCACCCCATCTGTCACCATAATCACAAAGTCGCCATCCGAAAGGTGTCTTGTAACCGTCTCAATCTCCAGATTCTGCAGGACTCCGATCGGCAGACTGGTGGAACTGATCTTCTCTACCTGGTTGTTTTGTTTGATAAACGTCGTCGATGCCCCAACCTTCATAAACTCGCAGGTACCGTCATAGAGATCGAAGATACTCATATCAATCGTAGAAAACATCACTTCCTCCCGCCCCATCACAAGCGCCGTATTCATCATCTGCACCGCGGTCTCCTTGGGAAATCCGGCATTTAAAAGTTCTTCCAGCATCTCTACAACCATCGCACTCTCCCGGAATGCTTTTTCACCGGAACCCATGCCGTCAGACAGGACTACCCCTTCTTTACCGCCCGGAATTTCCATCATAAGAAAACTGTCACCGGAAATCTTGTCACAGCCCTTGCCAATTTTGGCTACCCCCTGCAATGTATGAAATCTTGGTCCCTCCACACACACTACCGTACAGTACTCCGGTCCCAGAATCGGCCTCTCTTCCGGCGCCAGTATCATATTTCTTCCCGTACAGGAGGACAGAACCTTCGACAGCTCTTTTGTCGTAATACATTCGCCTCTCCTCGTCCTGACTGTCACATGAATTTCATACCTTCCCTGCGCAGACATAAAAAAGACCGAGGAGAGCAGTTTCAGCCCGATTCTTCTGAACTGGCTTCGTATCTTCTTCTCCAGACGCTCATCTGAGAAAATGCTGGACGACAGCTCTCTTGTCGCATGCTGAATCAGCTTTGCAAATGTATCCAGCTGTATGACGCAGCTCTCACGGCTCTGTGCCATCTTGCTGCTCCATACAAGCGTCTGCTTCGCGGTGTGGAATTCTTCCAGTGTCTCTCTTAAGAATCTGGGTGCCTGTATACATTTTTTCTGCAGACGGCGTTTCGTCTCCACATTCAGCTCAACCCCATATTTTTCAACCGCAGACAGAATCTCATAAATCATCTGATACGTGGAAATTGCATTTTCTCCGTAACAGAACGTCTTCTGCGGACAATTGTCACATACCCGCTCCTTGACCCGCTGGAACAGTTTCTCGATCTCGCCCTTGGTAAATGTCTCCTTTTTCTCCTCCAGCCCTAGAAATGTATGCGATAAATGGGTAAGTGACTCAGCAAACCTGTCCGCCTGTGTTACATATGGACTTACGGCAAACGCCTGTCCATCCCTGGTATTCTTCATTTTGTTTCCCCCTTTGTTTTAGAAAAAGAAAAAGCTTTAGGAATCACTATCAATCCTAAAGCTATCTTTCGTATTAGTATTCAGTTTTTTCATTGCACACGAAAAAAACGATTAATTCTGAGGTTTAAATATGATCTCATTCGGATACGCAAGCCCTAATTTTTCTTTGGCCGTATCTTCTATGTATTCATCTGTCCCAACATACTTTTCCAGATCTTTGATCTCTTCGGTACGCTGTTCCTCTTTTGCAATCTCGTTCTTTAATTCCGCTTCCTGCGCTTTATATTGTTTGTTCTTTGCCTGAAGCCCCATCATATTAATCATAACTACAGCTGTGAGCACCACCATGATCCCACTGATTATGAGAATACTCCTCTTATGCCGCTGCATTCTTTTCTTCTGGCGCCTGGCACGTTTCATTTGTTTTATTTTAACCATTTTCATACTCACCCGCTTGTTATAACTTATATCTTATCTCTTTTTCCCCTTCTTTTCAATAACTTTCTCATCCTTTTTGCGTAATTTTCGTTCGACTTTCGTATAAAGGTTCTGAAAACTCTTCGAAATCCCTGCAAAAATAAGTATTCCAGACATGACTCCTATGACAAAATACCAGCGGATACTGCCGTCACATGTCTCATAAATTTCGTAAAACAGATAACAGCTTGTTCCCAGCCAGAAAAGAAAATCCTCCGCTGTTACTGCAAACATCCCATGCCTGATAAGTCTTCTCAGAACCCTGAGTGCCTGATAGGAAGCAAGCACAGTGATACCGGACAGAACAGCTTCCAGAAATATCATTAATTCTTTTCCGATCCCAAGCATATTTCACCTACTTAAATAATTTTGCGAAGAGATTCTCTCCCTGATGGCCGCCTTTTTGTACATCCGAATATACAACGCTGTCAATATTCCCGGATAAATCTACCTCTCCTTTTTCAAGACTCAGTCTGTTCACATGGAGGTCTGTACCTTTGACCATCAGCATTCCCTGCTCTGTCTCCAGCAGTATCTCGTTCAGATCGAAGGACAATACATCCAATACCCCCGTCACCATACTCGTTTTTCGATTATTTATCACCAGCTTATGGCTTTTCGCCACCTGCATCTGCCGCTCTTCCACTCGTCCCCCATCCTTTCCGCAAGCCAAAGCCTTCTCCGTCTCCGGGATAAACTGTCCTTCGGCCTGTTGTTCTTTCTAGATATTTATATGAGAGGCTGTTTGTGTTTATGACCGCATGTCTTATTCTTTTTCTCCCCTTATTCCTTCAGTACTTCAAATAATTCGTGGTAATATTTATCAAAAATACTGTTCCGTCTCCAGATGAATGTCATATCATGAGCCTGCTCAAACTCTTCCAGCTGAACTTCTCGAAGGCTCCCCCTCAGAAGCTCTTCCTTCACTGCCGCTTCATATAAAAATGTAATTCCGGCGCCCTCTTCTGCCAGAGATTTGATCGCGTGGATATTGCTGATTTCTACAATTCTGCCAAACTCTTTGACGGACAGATTCCGGCTTTCCAGATAGCGTTCCAGTATTTCCCTGCTGCCGGAGCCTGGTTCCCGGATAATAAGCCGCTCATCGAAGAGGTCCTCAACCGTTTTTACCTCTCTGGAAAATTGATAATTCCTTCCGCACACTGCAATGTATTTTTCCCGTGAATACATGAGTGAATCATACGCGCTCTTATCAAAAAAACCTTCCACCAGCGCGCAGTCGATCTCTCCGGCATCCATTTTTTCCAGAAGATTCTCTGTATTGGCAACCGTCATCTTTACCATCGCATCCGGATAGTGCTTAAGATATGCTGCAATGTGCTTTGGAAGAATAAATTCTCCTGCTGTCCTTGTTGCCCCAAGCGAAAGTTTCTTTTGTTTCTTCTGCAGTTCCTTCAGCTTTTCTCTCAGATAAATATCGTCATGTTTCATTGTTGTTGCCGCATTCAAAAGAAACTTCCCCTGCTCTGTCAGCTGCATGCGTTTTCCTTTATATGTAAATAATTTCACCTGATACAGCTCTTCCAGATAATGAATGTGCTGAGATACCGCCGGCTGTGTGATATTCAGTTCCTCCGCCGCCCTCGTAAAATTCATATATCTGCATGCTGTCAGGAAAGTATCAACCCTGAAATCAATCATCGTATATTCTCCTCCTTTTTATTTATTATAAGATATTTTTATCAATAAATAAATATTTATAATTTCATTTTATTATATTTCAATGCTATAATTTTCCAGAAAGATGAGAAACCTATAAACAAAAGGAAGGCACTGCTGCCTTCAAGGAAGAGAGGGATTTATGAACTTTATAAAATTAAACTGGAAGGGCATTCTTTTATGCCTCGCAATCGCGCTGCCTGCCTGGTATCTTGGAAAACTGGTTCCGGTTGTCGGCGGACCTGTTTTTGCGATTCTCGCAGGAATGATCATTACATTATTCATGAAAAATAAGGACAGTGTAAAGTCCGGTATCACATTTACTTCGAAAAAAATACTGCAGTATGCGGTAATTCTTCTTGGATTTGGCATGAACCTGACAGATATTCTCATGCGCGGGAAACAGTCACTTCCTATTATAATCTCCACAATCACTACTTCTCTGGTCATTTCTTTTGTCCTGTGCAAAGCAATGAAAATACCAGGTAAAATCTCCACCCTGGTAGGTGTTGGTTCCTCCATCTGCGGAGGATCTGCAATCGCCGCCACCGCCCCGGTCATTGAGGCAGATGACGAGGAAGTTGCACAGGCGATTTCAGTTATTTTCCTGTTCAATGTCATTGCAGCCCTGATTTTTCCGGCACTCGGTGCCGCTCTCGGTCTGTCCAATGAAGGATTTGGCCTGTTCGCAGGAACAGCGATCAACGATACTTCTTCTGTGACAGCTGCCGCATCGGCATGGGACGGAATTCACGGAAGCAACACACTCGATACCGCCACCATTGTCAAGCTGACCCGTACACTTGCCATCATTCCAATCACACTGGTACTTGCATTCATCCGTACAATCCGGGAAGAAAAAGACGCAGAAGCTTCCCATTCAAAAGTCAGCCTGAAGCAGATCTTTCCATTCTTCATCCTGTTCTTTGTCCTTGCTTCTGTTATCACTACTGTGTTCAACCTTCCTCCGGTTGTCACAGATCCTCTGAAGACTTTGAGCAAGTTCTTCATTGTAATGGCAATGGGTGCCATCGGACTGAATACGAACATCGTAACGCTTGTAAAATCCGGCGGGAAACCAATCTTCATGGGGCTGTGCTGCTGGATCGGTATCGCATGTGTAAGTCTTACCATGCAGCATTTTCTTCACATCTGGTAGTCAGATGATATCCACAACGCAAAGGAGTACCGCGCATGCGGTACTCCTTTGTGTGTATCATCTTAATCATTCCCTACAATCTGTAAATCTTTCGGATATTTCGTCAGTACTTCACATCCATCCTCTGTCACGATCACAAGATCTTCAATTCTGACACCGACATCATCCTTTAAGTAAATTCCCGGCTCAATTGAGAAACACATGCCTGGCTGTGCAATCAGGTCACAGGATGGGCTGGCTTCCGGCGGCTCATGAACTGTCATACCAACACCGTGGCCTGTACGGGTAAGAAATTTATCCCCATAGCCTGCATCTGAGATCACCTTACGTGCGACAGCGTCAATATCGCTCATCTTCACGCCAGGTTTTACAAAGTCTATTGCTGCCTGCTGCGCTTCTTTTACAATCTCATAGACTTTTCTGTGCTCTTCTGTCACGCTCTTATAGAATACTGTGCGGGTCATATCGCACCAGTAGTTATTGATCGGTGCCCAGAGATCGAACAGAACAGCGTCTCCTTCTTTTAACTTCTCACCTGCAACCGCGCCGTGATGAGGCTCTGCCGCATTCTTTCCATAGCATACATACTGAAGCTGGATATCTCTGGCTGCACCGTGTGCCTCAAAGAATTCTTCGATCATATCTGAAAGCTGCTTTTCATCCAGGCTCGGATCGATATGTTTGATACCGAACTCTACAGCCATATCATTCACCCTTGATGCCTGGCGCAGAAGTTCTTTCTCTTCCTCATCCTTCTGGCTCTTGCACTGATCCACACACTCGGATCCCAATGCCGGAATCAAATCATCCCGTTCCTGCAGAAGAGAGATCGTGTGTTTTGAAGGCCAGTTTTTATCAAATCCAACCTTTCCAGGTACCAATTCTGCCGCAATCAATGCATACGGATTTTCTCCGTCTGCGTAATAATGCATTGTCATTCCGTCGATCGGTTCAAAGCAGAACAGATTATTCATAAATGCATGTACGTCTCCGTTATCTTTAATCAGAATTGCTCCGCAGCGTTCCATCGGATTTACAATTCTGCCTGTCAGATAGAAAATAGACGGGTCATCAGTCACAAGAATCTGACTGAATCCAAATTTTTTCATGTTCTCTACAACACGTTCAAATCTCTGTTTGTTCATCATAACTTTATCTCCTTTTCTGATTATGATAAATTAATAATGCTCCTATTCTGCCTTTGCTTCCCGTAATTTGGCCAGCTCTGCACGGCGGTCTTTTGTAAAATGCCGAAAGCCCATACATGCGATAAATCCAATCCCAATCAGAACAAGGAAGCCTGTAAACATATACTGGTATCCTTTGATTCCTTCAAATGTGGACAGACACCAGCCATTAAACAGCGGCATAATACTTTCTGCACCATATCCTAACGGGGTGATGATAAATGTAGCAGCACCCATAGTCTCCACCGGATATTGTCCTTCTTCCATAATAGCATAATGCAGTGCCTGAGCGGAATACATAAACATACACAGAATTGCAATACTGAGAACAAGCATCCACATAAACTTCATGGACTTTGGTGTAATCAGAAGGCCTGCAACACCAACTGCCATAAGCACAAGGTCTGCCAGCATCATTGCGGAGAGCCCCTTCCGGTCGGCAATCTGCCCGCCGATCCAGCATCCGGCGAACCGGAAACCATTCGCGGCGTATCCCATAATTCCTGCCAGCGCCGCTGACATTCCGAACGCTGCCGTACAATACGGTACAACATATGTATAACTGATGATAACTCCGTATGTAGTGAACATTATGATTACAAGCATCCACGTGGTCGGCATCTTGAGTGCCTTCAAAACTTCTTTGGCAAAATTGGAATCTTTCTCTTTTGCTTCTTTTGAGAAGTCCGGGAGCCTGTGTCTCAGCGCAAAGTAACAGATTACGCCGACTACAATCGCTTCCACATCATAGAAGATAATCAGCCCTGTCATGCCCTGTGTATCTCCTACAACTCGGCATGCCGCTGTAAATGCAGCCATGATCAGCAGCCCTGATGCGAAGTTTAAAATACCACGCCCCATATCAAACAGCGCATATCCTCTGGCCTGTTCTTCTGACCTGCTCAGTGTACGAAGAACTTTCATCAGCGGATTCCAGAAGGTCAAGATTGTGGTGATCCCCCAGACAGCATAAATCGCAACATGAATAGGAAATGCCGGTTTGGTAAGAAGGATCAGTCCTGACGCTCCGGTCACAATCAGAGATCCCGGAACTACAATCTTTAATGAAGTTCTGTCAGCTACCCATCCTCCAAGGCAGTAACCTACAATTGCAAGGGCGCCGTACACACTTCCAAGCATACCCATCTGCAGATCATTGATTCCAAAATATGCTAAATATGCATCGTAATAATAGTATCTGAAGTAAGGCAGCAGATAAGCAGTCATACCTGCCAATGCTATTAATAAAATAATCGGTCTGTTCTTTTTATATCCAACATTCTCATTCATATTTTCCCTCCTATGTGCCTGTTTCCTTCGTCAAGCAGATACCCAAAATCCGCTTCACCGCTTCTTCATAACTCTGTCTACCTTGAATACTCATCGACAATCACATTGTCTGTCGGGTATACCTTGCCATCTTTCATGACAAAGTCGCACTCACTCAATGCATTGCAGTCATTCAGTAAATCTCTGTGCCATCCGGCAATATCTGCAAGTTTCCCAGGCTCAATCGTTCCGATCAGATGATCCATCTTTAAAATGCCTGCGTTTACACTTGTCGCCGCTTTCAGCGTCCTGAACGCTCCCATTCCGGACCTCATCCAGCTGCGGTATTCATACCAGCTCTCATATGGCTGGTGAACCGCACAGAAATCAGACCCAAATCCAAGTCTTATCTTGCTGTCCCTGATAATTTTTCTGCTTTCTTTCAGACGCGGAGCAAACTTTCTTAATTTCATCTGGCTGTTTTCTGTATTCTGGTCTACCAGATCATCATTTCCTTCGAGCACATCCTGGAACGGCGAGAATGTCGGTACTAAATATGTATCCTGTTTCTCAAAAATCCGTGCAGTTTCTTCATCCATCAGCGCCCCATGTTCCATTCCGTCAATTCCAAATTCCAGCAGTTTTTTCATCATACGCGGCGGGTATACATGCGCCGTGACCGGCTTTCCAAGATCGTGGGCTGTCTGGATAATAATCTGTAATTCTTCATCATCCAGATAACTGATCTCCGGCCCTCCGTCCGGGCTCAGAAAACTTCCCGACAGGAAGATTTTAATAAAATCTGTCCCATACTTTACTTCTCTGCGGACCTGGTTTCTGAAGAAATCCCGTCCGCTTCCGATCGTCTTAATCTGCATGTAATCCGACAGCGGTTCATTGGTACATGCATACATGCTCATGTCTCCCGGCATTCCGGGGCCTCCAAGCATATGTGCTCCGACATTCATACGCGCAGCCGGGAACAGCCCTCTGTCTATCACATTTTTCGCATCTACAATCCCATAACCGCCCGGACCCATTCCATTGCATCTGATCGTTGTAAATCCTCTTTCCAGACAGCGTTCTGCTGTATGAAGAAATGCGAGTGTACTGTAGCCTTCTGACTGGAAAAGTATATTATCCGTCTCCTGCCAGCGCATCAGATTGCCGTGTACATGTGCGTCAATCATTCCCGGAGTCACCGTCAGATGTTTCAGATCAATCACCTCGACATCCTTCGGTCTGGAGAGATTCCTTCCCACCGCTGTGATCTGGTTCCCTTCAACCAGAATCTCCATATCCGGCATCAGTTCCTCATGGATCCCGTCAAAAAGCCTGCCGCAAATTATCAGATATTCTTTTTTCATTGTATCACCGCCCTTTGTTAATTTACTAACATTATATCACATGTGTGAAAATTGTAAATATATTTTTATATATATGAAAATAATTCTGCTTTTTCATATTATCCTTCTCTTTTTCATTGATAATCTATTTCTTACCACACATTCGACTTATAACTTTTATATTAGCCCAAATCTGTCTGCCTCATTTGGAACACAAAAAAAGAAAGAGCATCAAAAACCCTTTCTTCTTTGCATGTCCTATTTACTTTTCTTCTTTGCATCTTGTCCAGTAAGAGACACAGCTTTCGTTTGTCCTGTTGTAATAACAGTGTCTCGTATGCGCTTTGATCAGAATCGTGTCTCCTTCACCCAGTTCAAAGGTCTGATTTTCAAGATCAAGTGTCAGCCGGCCTTTGATTACCGTCCCTACTTCAGCATACTCGTGTTCCCAGCTAAGTCCGTCACCCGGACTGTCCGGCTCAATCGTCATATAAATAAAAGACTCATTCTCCAGACCAAAATCTATATTTTCCAGCAGCATATTGTTTTCTTCGCTGATCAGTTTTTCTCTCTGATCGCGCCGGATAATAATATTCTCCTCCTTGTTCCTCTCCAAAAGAGTGTAAAATGAAATCCCCAAGGCCTCACATATTTTCTGAATATTAACCAGAGTCGGACTGTTTGCATTTCGTTCCAGATTACTCAGATACCCTATGGATAATCCCGTTGTCTCTGAAAGCTTTTGTAGCGTCATCCCCTTTTTCCGTCTGTGCTCCCGTACACTGAAACCTATTTTCTGTATATCGTTCAACTCTCTTACACTCGCTTTCTCCCATACTTACCAATCTGACTTTATTTTATAAGAATATCTGCCAAATGTCAATTTGATACGCCGGCAGATCTCCTCATAAAGGCACCCCCGTCCCGCTTAAAGATAACGGTAAAGCTCTTTTGCTTCTTCTTTTTTCGACGTATCCTGAATATCAAGGACTTCGACTTTTACACTCTTTGTGCCAAACTGAATTTCAATCACGTCCCCCGGTTTCACCTTCACTGAAGCTTTTGCCACAGTGCCGTTTACCAGGACTCTTCCGGCATCACAGGCTTCGTTTGCCACGGTACGGCGTTTGATCAACCGGGAAACTTTTAAAAATTTATCTAATCTCATATGATTCTTTCCTTTCAGAACTTGCTGCATCCTTTGCTTCACTGCCGGCAGGCTTTGCCGACTAAAGAAAGGGCCTACAAAGTACAAGCCCTTGTAAGCCCTTTTCATCACATTATCCACGCCCAGCTCTTCCCCAAGCTTTCACGGAATTCTTATGCATTCACAGCGTCCTTTAAAGCTTTTCCAGCTTTGAATTTCGGTGCTTTGCAAGCAGAAATCTTCATTGTTTTACCAGTCTGAGGATTTCTTCCTTCTCTTGCTGCTCTTTCACTTACTTCAAATGTACCAAAGCCAACTAACTGAACTTTGTCACCTTTCTTTAATTCATCTGTCACAACATCAACAAATGCTTTTAAAGCTTTCTCTGCATCTTTCTTAGATAATTCCGCTTGTTCAGCTACTGCTGCCACTAATTCTGTTTTGTTCATGGATAATTCCTCCTCTAAATTTAATCATAGAATATACTCGAATTTTTTATTCTACTGTCTGGTCCAAGCAGGCTTCATACCTTGTATTTCGCATGATTTCCGCTCTTAAATATTGTTATAACTGTTTCCATAGGGTTTGTCAAGTGACTTTTGGCGTTTAAGCCCCATTTTTACGCATTTTCTGCACTTTTTTCCATCTTTTTTCAATTATAACATTTCATTGATCATGTTGAGAACTTCTTGTCCTAAATCAGAGGATTTCTTATCTGCATCTTCCAGTGAATTTCCCTTGATTCCATAATAAAATTTCACTTTCGGCTCGGTTCCTGACGGCCTTACACAAAGCCATGCATCGTCTGTCAGATCGTAATACAGTACGTTGGAAGACGGAAGCCCTGTTGACGTCACTTCACCTGTAGACAGATCTTTAATTGTATCTGCTTTATAATCTCTTGCCTTCATCACTTTATATCCGCCAACTTCAGCCGGTGGATTCTTTCTCAGTGTCTCAAGAATTTCCTGGATTTTCTGAAGACCTTCGATTCCTTTCAGAGTAATGGACTGAATATCATCTTTATAGTAGCCATATTTTTCATACATATCAATCATTGCATCCCACAGTGTCTTGCCCTGCGTCTTATAATAAGCAGCAGCCTCGCAAAGTGCCATTGTCGCAACGATCGCGTCTTTGTCACGGGCATGTGTTCCGATCAGACAGCCATAGCTTTCCTCGAAACCAAAGAGATAGTTCCCTTTCCCGGTATTTTCAAAGTTCAGGATCTGCTGTCCGATGAATTTAAATCCTGTCAGCACCTCAATCAGTCCGATTCCATAGCCTTTTGCGATCGCATCTGCCATATTGGAGGTCACAATTGTTTTAATCAGATATCCGTCATCCGGAAGCCCCGCAGTTGCCTTTCTCTGTCCAATTTCATAATCTGCAAGCAGGCAGCCTGACATATTGCCGGTCAGAACTTTGTAATCGCCGGATTTTGCATCTTTTACGTACACGCCAAGACGGTCGGCATCCGGGTCTGTCGCCAGCACAAGATCCGCATCTACTTCTTTCGCAAGTTTTAATCCAAGTTCAAAGGCTTCCTCTGCCTCCGGATTCGGATAAGATACTGTCGGGAAATTTCCATCCGGCAGTTCCTGCTCTTTTACTACATACACATTTTCAAATCCAAGCTCCTTTAAGACTCTTCTGGCAGGAATATTGCCTGTCCCATGCAGCGGGCTGTAGACAATTTTCAGTTCTTTCGCCATTGCGTTGATTGCATCCTGATGGATCACCTGTTTTTTCAGTTCTGCAATATAAGCATCGTCAATTTCCTGTCCGATCACTTCATAAAGGCCTGCCTCTTTCGCGTCTTTCAGAGACATCGTCTTCACTGTATTATAGTCCGTAACAGCTTTCACCTCGTCCATAATGCCTTTATCATGCGGAGGTGTAATCTGGGCGCCGTCCTCCCAGTATACTTTATATCCATTGTATTCCGGCGGATTGTGGCTCGCGGTAATATTAATGCCTGCAATACATTTCAGGCTTCTGACAGCGTAGGAAAGCTCCGGTGTCGGGCGGAGTGATTCAAACACATATGCTTTGATCCCGTTTGCGGCAAGGCAGAGAGCTGCTTCGTCAGCAAATTCCGGCGACATGCGTCTTGAATCATAAGCAATCGCTACTCCCTGCTTTCCGGCATCTTTTTTCAAAATATAATTTGCAAGTCCCTGCGTAGCTTTTCTTACCGTATAAATATTCATGCGGTTTGTTCCGGCGCCGATCACGCCTCTTAAGCCGGCAGTTCCAAATTCAAGTTCCTGATAAAAACGTTCTTTAATTTCATTTTCATCGTTTTTTATTCCTTCCAGTTCCGCCTTCGTATCTGCATCAAAGTAAGGATTTGTGAGCCATTCTTCATAATTCTTCTTATAATCCATCCCTTGTACCTCCGTATTCTTTTTCCTCTATTATACAACAGGAGCCTATAAATGAAAAGTGAATATATTCTCCAAAAACCGTTTCTTTTCTTCCGTCTGACGGATTGCGGTCTGCAGTTTTTCAACATTTTTCACCGGAATCCACGCCTTGTTGGAGTGATAATAGGAGTTGGCGAGCTTCCAGAATTTCTCAGGATAGGCAAGCCTGAGCGCGATATATTCCATCTCCTGCCTGCTCAGCGGATTGACAGCATTATACACCATCAGCATATGTTCTCCGGTCTTTTCATTCCACTGGTGCTTTTCCATCGCTTTTCTGAGGAAATAATAAAGATCTTCCGCCTGTATATCCATATGAAAATGTTCAAAATTGGTCGTGGCAATTCCTTCGGATGTCATCAGTATATTATGATAGTTATAATCCCCGTGCACAAAACTGCCCTTTTGGCAGGCGCTTTCGCAGAGCTCTTCATATCCGAACTCCCGGAGCCTGAAAAGTGCCGTTTCTGCCCACTCATACATCAGATCAAAGTTCTTGAGAAAGGCTGCTTCAAATTCTCCCTTCCCCACCTTTTCTCTCACGAAGGTGCGGACTTTTTTCAGTTCCCGGTTATGACGCATATACTCGCCCATGAGATCCGGTTTCGGGAACTCTTCACCTGCAAATATTCCCTGCATTTCCCGATGGAGTTTCGCCAGATTTTTTACCGCTTCCATCAGTTCATATTCTTTTCTGATATCACACTCTCTGCCATGGAACCAGTATTTCAGCACATATTTCGTTCCGTCCTCTGCGATACTGATATAATTTCCCTCTTTATTTTCCATCACCTGGTCAACCAGGGGAATATTATTCTCCTGCAGATGGGCGCATAACTGCCAAAGCCTGGGAATACGTTTGTCAGAAACTTCCGCTTCTTTCAGCAATAACCACCCCTGATCTGTATCGCATAAAATAGCACCCCTGATTTTGCGGGTGCTGTTCACTTCTATATGATATTGTTCCAACACGCCTGTTTCGTACTCTCTCATAACTGCCCCCTGCATCTGTTGCTTACATATTCTCTCTAATGTATGAGTACAAAAGAAAGAATATGTGCATTTGCAGTAAAAAAGGACAGCCCCTGCCGGGGTGAATTTTAAAACACGCTTTTATTTCAAATCGTCTTCAAAAGCCCAAGCAGATCCTCTTTCCGGTTTGCTTCCGGATGTTCAATGACGTAATCGAGAAGTTTATTCAGCGTTTCGCCGATCTCCCTGCCCGGGCTCATTCCCGCTTCAATCAGGTCATTGCCGCTGACCGCCAGATTTTTTAAGGACACGCATTGCTTCTTTTCCAGAATTTCTCTGTAACATGCCTCAATGCCTCTGATATTATTTTCTTTTTCCTCTCTCAGATAATCCCCCTGCGCTGCCAGGTCTGCTTTTCTCACTTCAAGATAGCTGGGGAATAAATCTTCTCCGATCTTGTACATTGCACGCCTTACTTCCAGCATTTTGGCCGGCATACGGTAATCATGCCACCGAACCAGCCTGCAGACTTTCCGCATGGTGTCATTATCAAATTTGAGCCGTTTCAGGATTTTCTTTGCCACTTCTTCCCCTTTTACATCATGCCCTTTAAAATGAGCCACACCTGCACTGTCCACAGTCTTCATCAATGGTTTCGCACAGTCATGAAGAAGCATCGTAAGCCTTAAGACCTTTTCCGGGCGCACCGCCTCCATTGATTTTATGGTGTGGACTCCCACATTATATTTATGATGAGGCGTCTCCTGTTTTGTTGCCATCATGGCATCAAATTCCGGAAGAATTACATTCGTAATTCCAAGATCACAGGCCAGTTCTATACATTCCGGATGCGGCGCAACCGCCATTTTGACCAGTTCCACCTGAATCCGCTCTGCACTGATATTAGAAAGGTCTAAAGCCAATTTCCGGATCGCCTCGCCCGTCTTCTCCTCGATTTCAAACCCAAGCTGAGCTGCAAAACGCACCGCTCGTAACATCCGCAGCGCATCCTCATGAAACCGCTCCCTGGCATCCCCGACACACCGGATTATCCCTTTCTTTAAATCCTCCATGCCTCCAAAAATATCCACAATTCCACTCTCATTATTGTAAGCCATCGCGTTAATCGTAAAATCACGCCGCTTCAGATCCTCCGAAAGACTTCTCGTAAAAAACACATTCTTCGGATGCCGGCTGTCCTCATACTCGCCGTCAATCCGGTAGGTTGTGACCTCAAACCCCTCTCTTCCAAGAAGCACCGTCACCGTCCCATGCTCAATGCCCGTATCAAATGTCTTCGCAAACAACTCCTTAACCTGCTGCGGCATCGCAGAAGTTGTAATGTCCCAGTCCCCAGGCTCCCTTCCAAGAATCGAATCCCGGACACATCCGCCCACCGCATAGGCCTCAAATCCCGCCGACTGTATCGTATTAATGATAATATCCACTTTTTCCGGTAATCTGATTTCCATTGTAACTCTCCTTTTTCATTTGGGGACAGGTTGTTTCGCAGTTTGGGACGTAATCCTTTTGAAGTGGATTACGTCCCAAACTGCGTTTTAACCTGTCCCCAAATGCAGTCTGACCTGTCCCCAAATGACCAAAAAAGGCGGAAAACTTTCGTTTCCCGCTTTTTTGTATTTTAGTAGGATTTACCCCAGTATACCATGTGTTTTGCTGGTTTTCCACAGAAAATACATGTGTCTGAGAGGTGTTCTTCGTGTTCTGGGATGCAGCGTGAAGATGCTCCGCCTGTTGCGTATTTGATCTCGCCTTCGCATTCTTCATCTCCGCACCACATTGCTTTGATAAATCCTCTGTTCTTTTTGAATTTCTCAACCATTTCATCCATTGTAACTGCTGTATCGATATGTGAATCCAGGAATTCTTTTGCTCTGTCATACATATCTTTCTGGATTGTTTCGAGGATCTCTCCAAGTTTTGTCTCGATCTCATCTAATGAAACAATAATCTTTTCACGTGTATCACGGCGTACAACAACTACCTGGTTCTGCTCGATATCTTTTGGTCCGATCTCGATTCGTGTAGGAATACCAAGGATCTCCTGTTCACTGAACTTCCATCCAGGACTCTTCTCTGTATCATCAATTTTTGCCTTGAATCCGGCTTTTTTCAGTCTGTTAAGCACCTCATCTGCTTTCTCAAGAACGCCTTCTTTATGCTGTGCAATCGGAATCACTCTTGTCTGAACCGGTGCAATTCTTGGAGGAAGTACAAGACCATCATCATCACCATGTACCATGATAATTGCCCCGATGATTCTTGTAGATAATCCCCATGAAGTCTCATATACGCTGTGAGGTTCATTGTTTTTATCAATATAGCTGATGTCAAATGCATCCGGGAATGCATTTCCGAAGAAATGGCTTGTGCCTGACTGCAGCGCCTTACCATCATGCATCATTGCCTCGATTGTATACGTATCCTGTGCACCTGCAAATTTCTCACTCTCTGTCTTTTTCCCTGAAATCAACGGAATCGCCAGATCTTCTTCTACAAAATCTTTATATACTTTCAGCATTAATTTTGTACGGTCTTCTGCTTCTTCATAGGTTGCATGAATTGTATGTCCTTCCTGCCACAGGAATTCTCTTGAGCGGAGGAACGGTCTTGTCGTTTTCTCCCAGCGAAGCACGGAGTTCCACTGATTCCATACTTTCGGAAGGTCTCTGTAAGACTGTACTGTTTTGCTCCAGTGGTCACAGAATAATGTCTCAGATGTAGGTCTGATACATAATCTTTCCTGAAGTCTCTCCATTCCGCCATGTGTTACCCATGCAACTTCCGGTGCAAATCCTTCGATATGGTCACCCTCTTTTTCCAGAAGGTTCTCCGGAATCAGCATTGGAAGGTATACATTTTCTACCCCTGTATCTTTAAATCTCTTATCCAGATCATTCTGAATATTTTCCCAGATTGCGTAACCGTTAGGCAGATAGTTCAGACACCCCTTAACACTGGAATAATCGCATAATTCCGCTTCTCTTACAACATCTGTGTACCATTGAGCAAAATCAACATCTCTTGCTGTAATCGCTTTTACAAATTTCTTTTCCTTTGCCATCTTTTCTTCTCCTTTTCTTTCTCTGCAGGACCCTTGCCCCACTTTCTTAATCTGTCGGGAGAAAACCGGTGATTCTTTTTCTTTTCCTCATCAGTTCAGCTGTTTCATCTACATTTAACTGCAAAAAAAGAACCCCCAAGTTTCCGTCGCCCCAAAGGGACCGAAAGACTCGGCGGTACCACCCCAATTAACTGCAACCCTTTTGCAGCTCACTCCATTCATCATTAACGCTGATGTCACGCTGCATTTTCACGCAGTGGCTCCAAGGCAGGTTCTATACACTTCTCGCAAAAGCCTCTCACCATATGGCTCTCTCTCTGTGGCTCGTCCTGTATATACTAATCCTCTTCATCGCCGTCAGTAATCATTTTCAGTTAAACGTTATTTTAATTGCTTAAAGCATTTTTGTCAAGCCGTTTTCTGGTTTTTCCACAAAAACAGGGCATACACACTAATTACTCAGTGTGACGCCTCTTAATTATCTGAGAAGAATATATGCAAAATATCCCAGGTACACTGCAAGAAACAAAATCCCCTCTTTCCTGGAAATTCCTTTCCTGCTCACTGCACTCACATAGACAATCAGACTTGCCACAATCAGGATGACTGTATCATATACCGCAAGCACATTTACAGTAATCGGTTTGATCGCCGCAGAAGTGCCGAGAATGAGAAGGATATTAAAAATGTTCGATCCCACAACATTTCCAAGCGCAAGATCATTTTCCCCTTTTCTGGCAGCCACCATAGAAGTCACAAGCTCCGGCAGTGAAGTTCCAAGTGCCACTACCGTAAGGCCGATAAATGTCTGGCTCATTCCAAATTGTTCTGCAATTTTAGACGCGCTGTCAACAACCAGATCCCCGCCGAAGATAATTCCGCACATTCCCACCGCAATATAAACCGCACTTTTGCTTTTGCTGAATATCTCATATTCTTCATTTGCCAGCTCTTCATTGACTGCGGCATCGTTTCTTGATTTCATCGCATCCCTGACTGTGGATACAAGAAAGATTACGAAGAGTGCAAATAATACAAGTCCTCCCGCTCTTCCCAGAACAAAGACGGCACCGGAATCCATAACCGAACCCACATTTACCCCGACGATTGCTATCAACAGGACCACTGTGATAAGAATGGAAAAGGGAAATTCTTTTTTCAGCACCGACCACTTCGCCTGAAGAGGGCGCACACATGCGCTTGCCCCAAGCACTACGAGCAGGTTAAAAATATTTGATCCAATGACATTACTCACCGCCAGATCATTTTTTCCCGCCAGCGCGGCCGTTATACTGACAGATGCCTCCGGCATGCTTGTCCCAAATGCAACGACAGTCAGACCAATCACAATCGTCGGCACCCGCAGAAGTTTCGCCACACTGGAACTCCCATCTACAAAATAATCCGCTCCCTTAATTAACAGAACAAACCCAATTACTAATGTTACATACACAAACATCCCATTCTTCTCCTTTTTCTGCCTCTCTCTGAAAACCTTCCGAAAAAAAAGAGACTTTATTGCTCACAGAATAAACAGAATCAGATCTGTTATCCCTGTCGTGCAATAAAAGTCTCGCTAATTGACAATATGAACCGGATTATGGTTAAATAATAATCGTGATGACGATCCATATCACATTGAATTATTCAATGGAAGCTACTCCCTTTTACGTCGTTTTCTGACACTAAGTGTACCTTCCTTCATTCCAAATGTCAAGGCAGTTTGTATTTAATTCCATAAAAGAAAGGGGTCATTATGACTTTTACAATCTTATTCGAGGATCGTGATATCCTTGTCTGCATAAAACCTGAAAAAACGGCAGTCCAGAATTCAAAATCAGGGGTTCCCGATATGGTAAGCATTCTTAAGAATTATCTTCACCAAAATTCAACCCAAAAGGGGGAGCCTTATCTTGGCGTGATTCACCGGCTCGACCAGCCAGTGGCCGGAATTCTTGTATTTGCCAAAACGCCCCGCGCGGCCAAAGAGCTGAACCGCCAGCTGCAAAACGGCGGTTTCGGAAAATATTACCTTGCGCTGCTCACAAAAAAGCCGGACGCCCCGGAGGGCACTCTGACAGACTATATGGTCAAAGACAGCCGCTCCAACACCTCCAGAATCTGCCCTGCCAGCACTCCTGGCGCTAAGAAGGCGGTTTTACATTATGAAATCATTCCCCGTACCGAAGAATTCTCCTTCCTCTCCGCTTTCGACACCCAGCTGCCTCTTGCCAACATTCATCTCGATACCGGACGCCATCATCAGATCCGTGTGCAGATGGCACACATGGGCTGTCCAATTGCCGGTGACCAGAAATATGGGCCTTCCTCTGCCTCAGAAAACAGTAAAAGTTACAAAACACTTGCACTTTGGGCATACAGGCTGACTTTTATCCACCCTTTTACAAAAAAGCAGTTGGATTTCCGCCTTCCCTGAAAGCATGCTTTCGGGGGGGCTTCACCGCAGTCCTTACACAGAAAAGGACATTCTCAGTTCTTCCTGTCTGAGGATGTCCTTTTCTGCCTCTCAATCACAACCAGCCCCTATTCTTCCGCTGCCGGTTCCTCCTGGAGCGCTTCTTCATATTTCTCAAGAATAATACTCTGAATCCGCTCTCTCGTTGAAGAGTTAATTGGATGCGCAATATCTCGATATTCGCCGTCTAATGCTTTCTTGCTAGGCATAGCAATAAAAAGTCCTTTTTCGCCCTCAATCACTTTGATGTCATGGACAACAAATTCTTCGTCCATAGTAATCGAGACAACTGCCTTTAACTTACCTTCTTTTGCAACTTTACGTACGCGTACATCTGTGATCTGCATATCGTTTAGCCCCTTTCTAGTCCTGCATCACTCTTTATAATGCATATCTCTCGTTTTTTTCTACGACTACTTTCACCCCATTTTCACCCACATGGCGCGTATTCGCACGGATTGTGTCACGACTTTCTACAATACAATTCTCAATATATGTATTGTCCCCGAGATAAACGTCGTTCAGAATAATCGAATTCTTGATCACACAATTATTACCCACAAACACTTTTTTAAACAAGATAGAGTTTTCCACGGTACCATTAATAATAGAACCGCTTGCCACAAGACTATTCTTCACGGCGGAACCTGGATTATACTTCGCCGGCGGCATATCGCTCGCCTTAGAATAGATATCCGGGCTTGTCTTAAAGAAATACTGACGTACTTCTGGCTTTAAGAAATCCATATTTGTCTGATAATAGGCATCTACTGTGGCAACGTTGCTCCAGTAATCTTTTATCTTATAGCCGTATATCTTCTTCAAATTCTTATATCTGATTAAGATATCGGTTACAAAATCATGTCTTTCTTCCTCTGCACAATGCTCGATCAGATCAATCAGCTGTCTTCTTCTGATAATATAAATCCCTGCCGATATTGTATTAGAGTTTGCCACCATTGGCTTTTCCTCGAACTCCTGGATACGCATCGTCTCATCCATCTTGAGTGTACCAAAACGGCTCGCATCTTCACTTGGATCAAGGTCTTTACATACAACCGTAATATCCGCTTTTTTTGCTATATGGTATTCCAGCACTTTGTTGTAATCCATTTTATAAATAGCATCCCCTGAGGTAATGATGACATATGGCTCATGGGACTGTTTCAGGAAATCAAGGTTCTGGTAAATCGCATCTGCAGTTCCGCGGTACCAGTATCCATTGTCTGCCGTGATCGTAGGTGTGAAGACAAACAATCCTCCCTGCTTTCTTCCGAAATCCCACCACTTGGAAGAGTTCAGATGCTCATTCAGTGATCTTGCATTATACTGTGTTAAAACAGCAACTTTCTGAACGTGAGAATTGGACATATTACTGAGGGCAAAATCAATCGCTCTGTAACTTCCTGCAATCGGCATAGCCGCTACCGCACGTCTGTGAGTCAGTTCTCTCATCTTGTTGCTGTTACCGCCCGCTAAAATAATCCCTACTGCTCTCATTATCTCTCACCTGCCTTTATCAATGTCTCACCGCTGTCTAATTTTCCGTCTTTATAATCCTCTTTTTCTGTAACACCGCTGATCGCAGTATTCTTTCCGATCTGTACATCGGATGGAATCACAGAATTTTCACCGATTGTCACAAGTCCAAAAGAATATACCTGCGGTTTCTCTTTATTCGGAACATCACTTCCAATTCCCAGGGTTACATTGTCGCCAATCACTGTACTTTCTGCAATAATGGCTTTGTCAACTACACAGTTATCTCCGATCGTTACATCCTGCATGATAATGGAATCACGTACCACGGCACCCTTGCCGATTGTGACACCGGAACCGATTACCGAATTATGTACTTCTCCATAGAGTTCCGAACCATCTCCGATAATACTCTTCTCAACGACAGACTGTTCAGAAATATACTGCGGAGGAATCAGATTGCTGTTTGTGTATATTTTCCAGAATTCCTCATAAAGGTTAAACTCAGGAATGATGTCGATCAATTCCATATTTGCTTCCCAATAAGATCCAAGTGTTCCTACATCTTTCCAATATCCATTATATTCATAAGCAAAGAGCCTGTCCCCTTTTTCATGGCAATATGGAATAATATGTTTTCCAAAGTCACAGGCCGGCTGATCTTTCAATTTTAAAAGTGCCTCTTTTAATACTGGCCAGCTGAAAATGTAAATACCCATGGAAGCCAGATTGCTGCTTGGATGTTCCGGTTTTTCCTCAAACTGCTTAATTCTGCTTTCGTCATCAGTAACAACAATTCCAAACCTGCTTGCTTCTTCAATCGGTACCGGCATTGCCGCGATTGTTACATCTGCATTATGCTCTTTGTGGAAATCAAGCATCACTTCGTAATCCATCTTATAAATATGGTCACCTGACAAAATCAATACGTAATCGGGGTTATAATTCTCCATGTAATCCAAATTCTGGTAAATCGCATTCGCAGTTCCTGTATACCATTCACTGCTCGTGCTCTTCTCATATGGTGGCAGAACTGTTACCCCCCCGATATTCCGGTCTAAATCCCACGGAATACCAATTCCGATATGAGTGTTCAGCCTGAGTGGCTGATACTGTGTCAATACTCCTACTGTGTCAATCCCAGAATTTATACAATTGCTCAGCGGGAAATCAATAATTCTGTATTTTCCGCCAAATGCAACCGCTGGTTTTGCTACTTTTGCTGTGAGTACTCCTAATCTGCTGCCTTGTCCGCCAGCCAATAGCATCGCTATCATTTCTTTTTTTATCATACCGTCACCCCTTTTCAGTATTTTGGTCATTTAAGTATATCACACTTTGCGAATAACGTGAACATATTTTACAAAAAAATCCATATTTTTCTTTACTTTTTATGTAAATATAACAAACACTTGTCCCTTGTTTAAATTCGCTATGTTAATTATACTATGCATCAGCACTAAAGAAAATGCATTTTTTCGAATTTTTATTCAAATTTTTTCCATATTTGTTACAATTAAGCCATGCACGAAGAATAATGAGATATTCGGCGCAAGCTTGCTTGCAGAGGATATCCCATTATTCTTCGTATGCGGCGTAAGCCGCACTGAGATTTCGCTCAGCGGAATCGAAGTGGCATGGCTGAATTCGCAGACCGGACATTATCTTTACATTTTTTCAGGATACAGTTATAATAAATAAAAAACTATAACCCATACAGAACAGGAAGTGTATTTCATGTATAAAATTGATTTTTCAAACCCCATTCATATTCATTTTATCGGTATCGGCGGAATCAGCATGAGCGGTCTTGCCGAAATTCTTCTCAAAGAAGGCTTTGCCGTATCCGGATCTGACTCAAAAGAATCCGCTCTTACCAATCATCTGAAAGAAAAAGGCGCCCGCATATTCTACGGACAGAAGGCAGATAATATCTCTGACGGAATTGATGCTGTCGTTTATACTGCGGCTATCCATGAAGATAACCCGGAATATGCAGAAGTAAAGCGCCGTCAGATTCCGATGCTGTCGCGCGCAGAACTCCTCGGCCAGCTTATGCTGAACTATAAACTCCCAATCGCCATCTCCGGAACCCACGGAAAAACGACAACAACTTCCATGCTTTCTCACATCCTGCTTGAGGGTAATACAGATCCGACAATCTCTGTCGGCGGTATACTGAAAGCAATCGGCGGCAATATCCGTGTCGGAAATTCTGACATATTTGTGACAGAAGCCTGTGAATACACGAACAGCTTTCTTCATTTTTTTCCAAAAATCAGCATTATATTAAATATAGAAGAAGACCATATGGACTTTTTTAAAGACCTGAATGATATTCGGAACTCTTTCCGCAGATTTTCCGAACTTCTTCCAGAAGACGGAACACTGATTATTAACGGAGATATCGATCATTATGAAGAAATCACTGCCGGGCTTTCCTGCCGTGTCATCACTTACGGTTCTGCTCCTTCCTGCGATTACAGTGCATGCAATCTCTGCTACGATGAGATGGGACGCGCCGCATTTGACCTGATGGAACAGGGAACTGTCACCAGCCATGTGACTTTGTCTGTCACAGGAGATCATAACATCTCCAATGCACTTGCATCGATCGCTGCGGCCAGGCTTCTTGGTCTTTCAATGGATACGATCCAAAAGGGTCTCCTGTCGTTCACAGGAACCAACCGACGTTTTGAATATAAGGGTGAGAAGAATGGTTTTACCATTATCGATGATTATGCACACCATCCGACAGAAATACGGGCAACATTAAACGCATCCAGACATTATCCCCACAAAGAGCTGTGGTGCGTATTCCAGCCGCACACTTATACACGTACGAAAGCATTTTTCCAGGACTTCGCCAAAGCCCTCTCACTTGCGGATCACGTCATTCTTGCTGACATCTATGCCGCTCGTGAAACCGACACACTTGGCGTGTCATCAGAACAGCTTTCAGAAACCATTCAGTCTCTTGGAACCGATTCTCATTATTTTCCGTCATTTCAGGCTATCAAAGAATTTATAACGGAAAATTGCAAAAAAGGGGACTTGTTGATAACTATGGGAGCCGGAGACGTTGTAAACATTGGGGAAGAACTTTTAAACGCATAGTTATCCACATTATCCACAGAATTTTATCCACAAAAAAGCCGTTTTTTAGGTTCAAAAATGCTTTTTCAACGGCTTTCTTGATGCTATAATACCAAGTACACGAATGAGAGAACGAAACTTGGAAAGGGCAGGGAATGCATCATGAAAACACTTACGTTAAGAAATCGCTTTCAAGGAAACAGTACCATCATTGAAAACGGATTTATCGATTATTATATGTCGGAGGCAAATGGAGAGTATGTAAAAGTATACTTATTTTTACTGCGCCATCTGAACAATCCGGGCATTTCCCTGACTATTTCTACAATTGCAGACTGTCTGGGCGATACGGAGCGTGATGTTCTGAGAGCCCTGGGATACTGGGAAACTGAGGGGCTTCTTGCCATCGACTATGATGAAGATGGTAAAGTCGCTGCTCTGGAACTTCTGGACATCCCTGCATCTGCACAGAACACTGAGGGGGGTTCCCTGCAGGCAGACCCTGAAGAGCCAGTCTCTGATATTCATCCGGAACAGGAAGCAGTTTCTTCTGCGGATCATACCATGGAAGTTCCTGCCGCACCGGTAAAAACGGCCAAAGAGCGTAAAGAATTAAAGCAGCTCCTGTTTGTAGCAGAACAGTACCTTGGAAAAACACTTTCCAAGACCGATGTTGATACAATTACATATTTTCATGACGGTCTGCAGTTTTCCACAGATTTAATTGAGTATCTGATTGAATACTGTGTTGACAATGACCACAAAAGCATGCATTATATTAAAAGTGTGGCTTTGGCATGGGCGGACAGGCATATTACGACTGTCTCGGAGGCAAAACAGGTTTCCAGTGCATATAATAAAAACTGCTATACCGTTTTAAAGGCATTCGGAATCTCCGGGCGCGGACCCGCTGCTGCTGAATTAAGCTACATAAAAAAATGGACACAGGAATATGGTTTTGCACTTGACCTGATATCAGAAGCCTGCAACCGTACAATTGCAAGCACGCATCAGCCAAGTTTTGAATATGCTGACACCATTCTTACAAACTGGTTAAAACATAAAGTACACAGCGTTTCAGATGTTCTTGCACTGGATGAAGCTTACCAGCGCGAAAAAAATACCCGGAAGACTGCCGCACCAAAGCAGCCATCTTCCAATAAATTCAATAACTTTCAGGGACGTTCCTATGACCTGGATTCTCTGGAAGCCCAGCTGTTAAAGAGCAAATAGTCACCGTTTTAAAGGAGGCCCGCTTTGGCACTTAAAAATTCTCAGTACGATAAAATCATGCGTACTTATGAAGAAAAACAGTATATCAGCCGCAACAGGCTCCACAAGCGCTATGAGGAGGTATACGCGGCAATTCCTTCTATAAAGGAGCTGGATAACTCCATCTCTGAGCTCAGTGTCTCTCAGGCCCGTAAACTGCTCAATGGGGATGAGCACGCTTTAACATCCTTAAAGGAACAGATCAACACGCTTTCTGCAAAGCGTGTTCTTCTGTTGAAAGAAAACGGTTTTCCCGCCGATTACCTGACTCCTCATTATGAATGTCCGGATTGCCAGGATACAGGTTATGCCGGGGGGAAAAAATGCCACTGTTTTAAAAAAGCTGTGATTGAACTGCTTTACGCACAGTCGAATCTGAAAAACATTACAGAAGAGGAAAACTTTAATACATTTTCATTAAACTACTATTCTAAAAACCATATGGATCCCAAAACCGGACGTTCTTCATACCAGGCAGCACAGGAAGCACTTCTGATCTGCCACGAATTTGCTGATACTTTCGGCAAAGATTTTAAAAATCTGTTTCTCTATGGAGATACCGGGGTCGGGAAAACATTTCTTGCAAACTGTATTGCGAAACAATTGATGGATCATTCTTATTCCGTTATCTACTTTACCGCCTTTGAACTTTTCGACATCTTTGCAAAAAGTAAATTTCAGAAAGACGACGAAGCCGAATCTATGTACGAGCATATATTTGACTGTGATCTGCTCATTATTGACGATCTGGGAACTGAGTTATCCAACTCATTTACCACATCGCAGCTGTTTTTGTGCCTGAATGAACGGCTGCTCCGCCACCGCTCCACAATCATATCAACCAATCTTTCACTGGAAGCTCTGGTGGACCTGTATTCTGAAAGAACTTTTTCCAGAATTACAAGTAACTTTACAATGTTAAAATTAACAGGCGATGATATTCGTATTAAAAAGAAACTAATGAAATAACAGGGAGGACAATCATGTTACACCGTACAGAACGTAATCTAGAAAATATTCCAGTGGGATCTCTTGGTATGATACCGCTTAACGGCTGCCAGGAGATGGGGAAAAGAGTCGATGACTATCTCGTGAAATGGAGACACGAGGATGGGCATGAGCACAAAAACGATGTGGCTTATACCGGTTATGAAAAAGACTCCTATATTGTAAACACCAATGTTCCACGTTTTGGTTCAGGGGAAGCCAAAGGAATTATCAATGACTCCGTACGAGGAAAAGACTTGTACCTTATGGTAGACGTCTGCAATTACAGTGAGACTTATTCACTCTCAGGGCATATAAACCATATGTCACCTGATGATCATTTCCAGAATCTGAAAAGAATCATTGCCGCTGTAGGCGGAAAAGCCAGACGTCTCAATGTCATCATGCCGTTTTTGTACGAAAGCCGTCAGCATAAGAGAAGTTCCCGTGAATCACTGGACTGTGCACTGGCACTTCAGGAACTTGTCCGCATGGGAGTTGACAATATCATTACATTTGACGCTCATGATCCGCGAGTGCAGAATGCGATTCCACTTCATGGATTTGAGACTGTCCGTCCTACCTACCAGTTTATCAAAGGTCTTCTCAGAAGCGTTCCTGACCTTCAGATCGACAGCCAGCATATGATGGTCATCAGTCCTGATGAAGGCGCTACAAGCCGCGCAATTTATATGGCCAATGTCCTCGGCCTTGACATGGGTATGTTCTACAAACGCCGTGATTACACGAAAGTTGTAGGCGGACGCAACCCGATTGTTGCTCATGAATTCCTCGGCGCATCTGTTGAGAATAAGGATGTGATCATCATCGACGATATGATCTCTTCCGGCGACAGTATTCTGGATGTTGCCAAACAGTTGAAAGAGCGCAAAGCCAGACGAATCTATGCTGCCGCTACTTTCGGATTGTTCACCAATGGCCTTGAGAAATTCGATCAGGCTTACGAACAGGGCCTGATCAACGGAATCCTCACAACGAATCTGATCTATCAGACTCCGGAGCTTCTCAGCAAGCCTTACTATATCAACTGTGACCTGAGTAAATATATTGCCCTCCTGATCGATACATTGAACCACGACGGTTCCATCAGCAGTATTCTGAATCCGAATGAGCGTATTCAGAATGTTGTCGGCAAATACCAGAGAGGCGAAGCGATCTAGAACAAAGTGCAGCTGTAAAGCAGCTTTCCTGCGTAAACAAAAAAGAGACTGATCCGTTCCTGTAAACTCATGAACCGGTTCAGTCTCTTATTTTTTGTTTCCCCGCTGCCTCGTCCAGATGGCGCTGATTTCAGCGTATCCTCCCATCTGACAGCTCTATCTTATGGTACTCTGCGCCCAAAGATTTCAATACTTCTTCCTCCCTGCCCTGGCATGTGAACAGCAGTACCTGTTTTTTGTGTCTCAGAAGCCACAGAAGCGTGTTTCTCAGCCGGCAGTCATCATAAAATGCGAACGTCTCATCCAAAATGACCGGATACTCTTCCTGATACAGCACTTCAGCAGCCGCCATCCGCAGCGCAAAATACAACTGTTCTGCTGTTCCCTGACTGACCTGGCGTATGGATATTCTTTTTCCCTCTGAAAAGAGCAGAAGATTCAGTTCCTCATCCACCAGCACATTTGTATATTTACCGTCCGTCATTTCCGAGAATATCTCCGATACTTTCTTGTTCAAGTGCCCGCTTAATTCTTTTTGTATCTCCTTTGACAGGAAACCGATCTTTTCCGCCGCAAGTTCCAGCGCCTTCCTGTGGCTGTCCTGACGCATTTCTTCCTCATTCAGAGACTCAAGCTCGCTGATGCTCTCCTGAATATTCCCATAGAGCACCTGCTTTTCCCTCTTCTCCTCCCTGATACGCTCTGCTTCCCAGGAAAGTTTCTTCTCCGCCTGACGGTCTGCCTTCTCTTCCTCTGTCTCAAGATATTCCATCTTTTTCTTTCTTCCATCTTTCATCCTGTTCCAGACACGGAGTCCTTCCGCAAGAGCCGCCACAATTCCAACGAGATAGTTCCAGGGCCTTATTATCCGGATGAACAGGAGCACAATAATGACAACAGCCGCTAAAATCTCCACCGGATGAACCCGGAATCGCCCGCGTTCTTCGGCTGTATCTTCTTCCATGCGCTTCTCGTCTTCTTTTTTCCTGATTCTTCTCCTGACACCTGCCAGTTCCTTTTCGGCCTGCTCAAGTTCCTCCTCAAGTTTATGAATATCTCTCCATACATACGCCGCTTCCTGAGCCGCTTTCTCCCTTTTCTCTTCTTTCTTTCGAAAGCTCTCCTTCGCACTCTTCTCTGCCTCTTTCTGTTTCTTCTGTAAGGCAAGAACCGCGGCATTTAAGTCCAGATCACTGTCACCTGTCACATAATAATTCGTAGCATAATTCTTTAACTCCGCAGCAAGATCCGGTCCTGTCTCCACTTTAAGCTGCCCCGAAGCAATTGTATTGTCATAGGAAGAACCGTTCATTCCCAGGAGAAGCATTTCCAGGTCTCCCTGTTCAACAGACAGCTCCTCCCCATCATCCTCACAGATCAGTTCTGCTCCCCTGGCATATTTATCAAAATGCCGCTCCAGGCGGAAATTTCTGCCTCCGGACTCAAACTTCAGGACTCCGGAATAATAATTGGGATTCTCCCACGGTTCATATTGGCTGAAGGTATCATTCAGAGACGCCCTTCCGCGCCCCCTTTCCAAGCCAAAAAGCATTGCTCTTATGAATGTGTGGATTGTCGATTTTCCCGATTCATTTTCCCCATAGACCAGGTTCAGACCATCTTTCAGCCATATCTCTTCATCGGAGAACTTTCCGAAATTCTTGATTATCAGCTCCTTAATCCTCATACTTAACCCCTTTTCGTTGTCAGCAATGCCTGCACACCCTCGTAAAGCGCCTGATATTCCACTGTATCTTCCGGGTATTCTATCAGGCTTTTTATGTAATGTCCCAGCAGGTTATTCTTGTTATTCTCATACAGCCTCTGAAAATCATACGCAGGCTTGCTTTGATCCTCCGCCTCTACAACGTTTCCGCAATCATTTAGTTCCTCTGTCCGAAATTCAATATCCGGATCACGGAAACCGGAAATTACCAGTTTGTACAGATTCTGTTCTCCCATTTTCTCCATCAGCTGTCTGGCTTTTTCTTTTAGCGAACCATTGGTCATCTTTTTATCAACTTCAACGCAGAGATGTATGTATTCCCGTTTTGCCAGCGGAACGAAAGAAATCTTTGTCCCCGACTCATCAATTTCACCCCTGATCATCCCATGTCTTCCAGTATCATTTATGTCAATCGGCTCGAGCGCCCCGGCAAACGCTATCCTGTCCTTTAACAGCTCCATCGGTTTATGGATATGTCCAAGCGCCACATAATCATAACCCAGAGATGCCAGACGGTTCTTTTTAATTGGAATTCTTTTCTCGTCGCCCCCGTGGGCCAGAAGAATCTCATAAGGCATGCGCTCCCCTGGCACTGCCTGGTCATAAAGCGGCTCTGTCACCTCCCGCTGATGATAACTCAGTCCATAAACACAGGTATCAATCCCGGGCAGTTCTACATAATCTATCTCCTCCGAAAAAAGGGGATGAACATTCTCATTCCACTGAAACGTGCGGTAATAGGAATCCCTTTTTATATAATCATGATTTCCGGCAATCAAAACTACCTCCGTGTTTTCAATGGTAGAAAACAGATAGTTCACCTCTTTTAATTCCCTGAGAAGCGGCTGCCGGTGAAACAGATCCCCCGCAATCAAAAGCAGATCTGTCCTCTCTCTTTTACAGATTTCAATCACCCGCTGAAAACTATCCCAGATTTCTTTTCCCCGGTTTGAAGTGCAGAACTTTCCTGCGTTTGGTTCTGCCCCCAAGTGTACATCTGCTATGTGCAGGAATTTCATTGTCCTCTCCCTCCTTTTCATCCGGAAGTATCACCACAAACTCCGTCTGCCGGTCATCACTTCTTGCATAGATATCACCGCCATGCAGTACAACAATCTCCTTAGCAATGGCAAGCCCAAGTCCTGCTCCTCCCGTTGCACTCGATCTGGAATTGTCCGCACGGTAAAACTTATCAAAAATAGTCTCCAGCTGATTCTCCGGAATCCGTCTCCCCTGATTCGCGAAAACTACTTCAATACTTCCATCCTTCCGGCACGCCGTGATTTTTATATCCGTATCCGGATCGCAGTAAGCAATCGCATTCTTCAGGATATTGTCAAATACCCTGGCCAGCTTGTCCGCATCACCATATACGCACAGATTTTCATCTGCCTTAATTTCACAGGTGAGATGCTTCTGCTGAAGTACACCGTAGATTTCATCTGCGATCTGTTCAAGCATCATCGTCAGATTCAGGTCATCCGGCTCCAGCTTAATCTCCTGGAGATTAAACTTTGTAATTTCAAAAAACTCTTCAATCAGCTCACCGAGGCGGATTGCCTTTTCCAGAGAAATGTGCGTGTATTTTGCCCGCTCCTTTGCCGGCATGTCAGGATGCTCATCCAGCATACTTAAATATGCCACAATAGATGTAAGCGGAGTCTTCAGATCATGCGCCAGAAACACGACGAGATCATTCTTTTTCTTCTCGCTTTCCTCCGCCTCTCTCTCCTGCCTTTTCAGCGTCCTTTTAATCTCATTCAGCCTCGCCTCAATCGGTTTCAGCTCCGTAATCAGACGGATTGACTCTTCAGAATCCGACAGGATATTTTCAATCCCAATCCCAATCTGATCCAGATATTTCATCATTTTCGACAGCGCAACATAGAAAAACAATGCAAAAAGCAACAGAAAACCAAGGATAATAAAAAATGTCTTATTATCCCCGATCAACATCCAGTACATGTGCTTTGCCTTTTCTTCTCCCATGTGAAATGACATCAGAAACTTCACAAAAGCTCTGGCAAACGTATCATTATATATTCCGTCAATCACATAATTCAGCAGAAACCCTCCGACAAGAACCGTAAGCGCTGTCACGAATACCGTCTGAAGCATAATGCTGAACTTTAATTTCCTGTAATTATTCTTCAACCTTATAGCCCACTCCCCAGACTGTTTTAATGAAATCTGATTTGCCCGTCGGTCCGCTCATTTTCTCTCTCAGATGACGGATATGTACCATTACCGTATTATTGCTGTTTTTATAATATTTCTCATTCCATACAGACTCAAAAAGTTCCTGTGAACTGATGACCTTTCCCCTGTTCTCGCAGAGAATCCAGAGAATCTGAAACTCTGTAGGTGTGAGAGTCAGGTGTTTCTCATTATAAATACATTCATGGGACGTCTTATTCAGCAGAAGCCCCGCAAAATCAATCATATCATCCGTTCCCTTACCGCCGTCATTATACTGGAGATAACGGCGCAGCTGCGCTTTCACCCGGGCAACAAGCTCCAGCGGATTAAACGGCTTCGGTATATAGTCATCAGCCCCCAGAGTAAGTCCCGTAATTTTATCAATGTACTCAGTCTTTGCCGTCAGCATAATCACCGGAAATGTATATTTCTCCCTGATTTTCTTCAGTATCTCGAACCCATCAATTCCCGGAAGCATTACATCCAGAATTGCCAGGTCTATCTTGGTACCAGCGACACATTCCAAAGCTTCCTCCCCCGAATAAAACTTAAAGACTGTGTACTTATCATTCTGCAGATAAAGTTCTATCACATCTGCAATTTCTTTCTCATCATCCACTACTAAAATATTCATACTCCACCACCTTTCACAATCCGGGCATGTCAAAACTGTTTTTACATGCCTAATGTAAAGAGCCGGAGCTATATGCACTCCGGCTCTGTCAGCCTATAACTCGCAGTTATTCACTGTTCTTGGGAATGGGATGACATCTCTGATATTTGACATTCCCGTAAGATACATCACGCATCTCTCGAACCCAAGTCCAAATCCTGCATGTCTTGTAGATCCATATTTACGGAGATCCAGATAGAACTGGTAATCTTCAGGATCCAGTTTCATCTCTTCCATCCTCTTTAACAGCTTCTCATAGTCATCTTCCCTCTGACTTCCGCCAATGATCTCTCCGATTCCAGGTACAAGACAATCAACTGCAGCAACCGTCTTGTTATCTTCATTCATCTTCATGTAAAATGCTTTGATTTCCTTCGGATAATCTGTCACAAATACCGGACGCTTGAACACTTCCTCTGTAAGATATCTCTCATGCTCTGTCTGCAGGTCTGTTCCCCATTCTACCTTATATTCAAACTTGTCATTGTGCTTTTTAAGCATCTCCACCGCTTCTGTATAAGTCACTCTCGCAAAATCTGAGGATACGACATTCTGCAGACGGTCCAGAAGCCCCTTATCCACAAACGAATTGAAAAAGTTCATTTCTTCCGGCGCGTTCTCCATCACGTAATTGATGATGTATTTCAGCATTGCCTCTGCCAGCGCCATATTGTCATCCAGATCGGCAAACGCCATCTCCGGCTCGATCATCCAGAATTCTGCCGCATGTCTTGTCGTGTTAGAATTTTCCGCACGGAATGTAGGTCCAAATGTATAGATGTCACGGAATGCCTGTGCAAATGTCTCGCCATTTAACTGTCCGCTCACCGTAAGGCTTGTCTTCTTATCGAAGAAATCCAAATCATAGTCCACGGAGCCATCTTTATTCTTAGGCACATTCTCCAGATCAAGTGTTGTAACCTGGAACATCTCTCCTGCACCCTCTGCATCACTTCCTGTAATCAGCGGTGTGTGCACATACACAAAACCTCTGTCCTGGAAAAACTGGTGAATCGCATATGCAATCAGAGAACGGACTCTGAATACTGCCTGAAATGTATTTGTCCTTGGGCGAAGATGTGTAATTGTACGAAGATACTCAAAACTGTGGCGTTTCTTCTGCAGTGGATATTCCGGTGCTGAAGCACCTTCCACGGTCACCTCGTCTGCCTGGATTTCAAATGGCTGTTTTGCCTCAGGTGTCGCAACAAGTGTCCCCTTCACAAGAATCGCCGCTCCAACATTTAATTTGGATATTTCCTGAAAATTCTCCATCGTATCATGGTACACTACCTGAAGTGTCTCAAAATAAGAGCCGTCGTTCACTACGATAAAACCAAATGACTTGGAATCCCTGAGACTGCGTACCCAGCCCCCTATTTTGATTTCCTTCCCGATATATTCTTCTTTGTTTTTATAAATCTCTCTGACTGTTGTAAGTTCCATTTTCTCTGACTCCTTCTTCTATTTCATTAACTTCATTTCCTTAATGTTTCACACATTTAAGGAACCTTCGTTCGCCGCTATGCGTTCATTATAGCAGAAACGTCTGTCATTGCAAAGGGGGAGTTTCTCTTTGCCTGCGCAGTATTCATTAGAAAAAACCACATATCTGCCCAGGTTTTTCATTATATGATTCCAAATAAGCCCACCTTCACAATTTCTTCGAAAACTGTTTACATTTCCTTCAAATTTATATCACACATTCATCACAATTAGTCTCTATACTTATAAGTGTTCAAAGGAACACACACTTTTTAAAAACTTTTTCATAAAACTTTTTCCTTCCAAAAAAACCGCTCCCCCAAGCGGTTTTTTTGATGTCTTGATTTCATTTCCATATCATGCTATACTTTCAATCGTTCCAGAGCCCAGAAAAATAAGGTCTTAGGGCTGATTATACCGTGTGTTCGAGACCTTCCACACGTAAAACAAAACTAAAGGAGATTTTTATTATGAAAACAAAAACAAAACATTCTGTCAACGGACTATGGGAGCATAAAGTCGTATTTATGACTCAGGCTGCCATGATCGGCGCGATCTATGTGGTTCTGACCCTCGTCTTTGCCCCATTCAGTTTCGGGGAAATACAGGTCCGCATCTCTGAAGCGCTGACGATTCTGCCACTTTTTACCCCTGCAGCAATACCAGGCTTATTTATCGGATGCCTGACGGCCAATATTCTCGGAGGTGCAATCCTTCCCGACATTATCTTCGGCAGCCTTGCTACACTGGCCGGCGCATTTTTTACGTATCGTCTGAGACAGCACCCATTTCTCGGACCGCTGCCGCCAATCATATCCAACACCATCGTTGTTCCTCTGATACTTTACTATGGATATGGAATTCTTCTGCCTATTCCTCTGTTAATGCTCCAGATCGGAATCGGGGAACTTCTTTCCTGCGGGCTGCTTGGAATCATTGTATATCTCGCCCTCCGCAGATACAGATACCGCATTTTTCATTTTACCGATGTTTCTTAATGCCACGGCAGTCACATCATTTTTCCAGCACAACAGACAAAAGTACTTTCCCGATAGAAAAAAACAAGATTTCCGCCATGCAGAAATCTTGTTTTTTTTATTTCACATAACTAAGAAATGTATTTCCGCTTCCGGCTGTCATCTCAGTAATTGTTCCCATCGAAACAATGGAAGACTGACCTGTAGATGGATCAATATACATTACATTTTCAGGGCCATATCCTGTAAGCAGCACCGCACTGCTGCTGTCAATCAATGCAATCACAGGCGTATCCTTATTAATCACATACAATACCTCTTCGACCGTGCATCCGGACAGATCAATCGCTTCTGCCTGTGTGTACTGGTCAATAATATCCATCGGGGAACTTCCGGCATTTAACTCTGCCTGTACATCCGCATTTCCCCCTTCTTTCATGATGATTGCCCGCACACTTGCCGCCAGTGTTGTCTCACCTGCCGCTGCCTGGAACCCTTCCAGACCTTCGATTTCATGTCTCAGATCCCGGTTACTGCTCTCCCATACATAAGCCTGACTGGAAGATACCACAACTCCTGATACACTCTCTGCTTTCTGGACAGCATAACCGGCCTTATCATAGACACCCGCCAGTTCTCCCTTCGCGTACAGATAGTATTTATTTGTCTGGCTTGTATTATCAAATCCCACCGTGATCGGACTCTCAAAAAGAACCTGTTTTGGATTCAGAAGTTTCGGTTTCCTGTCTTTGATGCCATCTTCATATTTTAGTCTCATCAGTACTTCCTTCGTATCTGTTGTATAAGACTGCAGCGTGATATTACTTTCCTCTTTTTCCTGATTATTGGTAATATAATCGGGTGCCACTGACATGTAAATATCCCCGTTCTTCATCACACGGTTCAAAGTCAGCATATTGCCTTCTATAAATACATCCAGTGTATAAATCTGATCCATCTGGTATGTCTTTGCCACCTCATTAGAGGAATCCCGGATTTCAACCTTATACATCGGAAGAACGGTTTCCCCGGAAATGGTCTTTCCGGTATCATTTTTATTCGCAATCCCATAGATAAAATCGCTGTAAATAAATCCCAGCGGGCGGATCGTTTCATTCTCTCCCGCGTCAACAGTCCACGACTTTCCATTTTCCAGGTTCAATACCGTAATCTGTGAAGCATCGTAAAGCCCGCCATCATTCTGATACGCGAGAAGCTTTCCATCCTCAGATGCAGCATACTGGCCTTCCTTCAGATCTTTTACGAGAATCTCCTTATCCCCTTTAGAAAGAGCCACCTTATATAAGTTTCCTTCAACCATCACATACAGAAGATTGTCCTCTCTGCTATAGTATACCAGTTTCCCGAGATCACTCTTCACAATCCCGTAAGATTTATTGCTTGGAATAAACGCTTTCTCCTCCACACAGTTTTTGTCAATGTCATAGTAATAGATTGCTACACCGACTTTACCTTCATGCTGTCCCCGGTTCATATATCCATAGACTGCAAATGTCGTATCACCCGTTTTATCCATATCGATCATTTTGATCTCATGCTGGTCATACTTGCTCCTCAGGTCATTGTTCTCAGAATCAGTAAAACTGAATACCATAGAGATTTCATCTGCATCTTTGTTATAATTCCAAAGCGACCTCTCACTTACAAATGAAACAATTGTCCCATCAGAATTCGTCAGATAAGGGACATCATATGGCGCAATTCCCAGCTCAATCCCTTTCTCAGAGAGAATCTGATTCTTCTCATCGAACACCTCGTTCATCGTCCTGTCGTAATCGAGAAGATACATTGCATCCTTGCCGTTTCTGACCTTAAGATACTCTTTGATATTATAAGTCTCCGTCTGTTCCCCGCTTTCCTGACAGGCCACAGTATAGGTGAAAAGGAGCGATGTATAAGAGGCATTTGTTTCCTTAATGCTCCACTGGATATCTGATGACATCTCCGGGTTAAGTTTGCCCCATAGCACCTGCTGCACATCTGAATGTATCGTCACATTCTGAAGCGTTGTATTATCTCCCTCTTCATTTGACTCAATCAGCCTCGCCACATATGCCTCGTCTTTTTGCTGTGCCTTCTCTGAGAACTGCTGTGCAAAGTCCATACACGCTTTTATATTCAGATCATCCGGTTTGATAATCCTGGTATAATAGTAAATATTCCTGCTCTCGGTACTTAATGTAACCTTAAGGACTGCCTCCGCTTCTGAAGTCATTGCATTGGCAAGCATCAGGCTGATCTCTTCCTCCGGTTTCTTCTCCGTCATCTTCAGAAGACTTCTCTGTCCGTCCAGGGAAAGCACCTCATACTTCAGAGATTTGATCTGATTATCGTAAGCCTTGATCCTGACTTTCAGTTTCCCATCCGCGCCGATCGGCGTAATCGTATCCCGCATCGCCGTCAGATCCATCTCATCTACATATCCGGCCAATGTATTTACCGTTGTTCCTTCCACATCGAATGCAATCACCGGAAGTGTGGCTGCACCCATATCAGCTGTCATGTCTGCGTTTCCCCGGTTCGTCAAAATGCTGATCACCACGCACGCCACAATAAAAACAGCTGTCAGTACCCCTGCCTTAATTAATCCTTTTTTCATATTTACTCCCCTTTATGTTCAAGCAATACCCCAAGCGTAGGTGTCACATGCAGAAATTCTTCGCATGCTTTTATTGTATCCAGATTTTCCCCTTTTTTTCCTGTTTTTACAGCCCGGATCAATAAATTTTTAGGTGTGTGCTCCATATCTATAAACTCAAGTATCTGCGTCTCATACCCTTCGCTTTTCAGATATTCTGCCCTCAATGCATCTGTCACAATCGCTGAAAACCGTTCCTTCAGCAATCCGTAATTCATAATTGGACTTAATACCTTATTCTGTATCTGTGCATTTAATTCATGCTGGCAGCACGGAACAGAAAGAATCACCCTGGCATCCCATCCAACAGCTTTCTTCAGTGCGAAATCTGTCGCTGTATCACAGGCATGCAGAGTCACAACCATGTCCACCTTTTCTTCACCCGTATAATCAGCAATGTTTCCTTCCAGAAATTTCAGCTTCTCATATCCATATGTTTGCGCAAGTTCATTGCAGTGGCGAATCACATCCTTCTTCAGATCCAGACCGATCATCCGGACATCCCGCCCCTTCAGTTCATGTAGATAATAGTACATCGCAAATGTCAGATAAGACTTTCCGCATCCAAAGTCCAGAATCTTCAGTTCACGATCCGATGGAAGTTCCGGCAGCACATCTTCAATAAATTCAAGGAAACGGTTAATCTGGCGGAATTTATCAAATTTGCTTCTGACAATCTTGCCTTCTGCCGTCATTACCCCCAGATCTTCCAGGAACGGTACATGAATTCCTTCCTGAAGCAGATAATTTTTTTTCCTGTTGTGGGAAAGATCTGCCTGTTTTATTTCTCTGTCCTGCTTCTTTTGTTTCACTGTCACTTTTCCTTTTTTGCTGATCAGCACCGTATACCTGGCAGTCATTGTATCCAGCTGCATCTGCCGGAAATGTTCCATATACGCGAGAATACTTTCACACGTTTCCTGTGCATTTTTATTTTCATGAAACGCCTGATTATTTTGAAATCGTTCACATTGAAAGAAAAGTGTGCCCTGCTTTAACACAGGGCGCACTTTTACTTTCTGAGCCTGGTCTTTTGTTCTGGGACTGCTCAGAACAGCCATGATAAATTCTATATTCAAACTGTCTTCCAGTATCTTTCTAAGTTCTTCCATGTCATACCTCATCCATTATCAATCTCCCATATTTATACCCATCTATTGTAATGCTTATCGACAGGAAACGCAATAAAGACAGGGAATTTTTCAAAATTCCCTGTCTTCTGACAATGCTCTTACTGTACAGGCGGTTCTGTGTCAGATTCCTCCGTCTTCTGGTAAGCTTTTGGAAATACAATCGTCGCCTTGAAAAGATCTCCGTCCAGATACAGGGTAAATTCTCCTCCCTGGATCTCTGTCAGATTCTTTGCGATCGAAAGCCCCAGTCCGCTTACTTCCGTACTTCGGGATACATCTCCTCTGATAAACCGTTCTGTAAGTTCATCCGCCGTGATATTCAACGGCTGATCGGACACATTTTTCAGTGAAAAGATGACATTTCTGGAAGTAACACTTAAATCAGCGTAGACCCTTGTCCCTTCCATTGCGTACTTGGCCGCATTATTAAATATATTGGCAAGAACACGCCACATTCTCCGTCCATCTGCCATAATCATCGCAGGCTCTTTTGATATCGTCGTCACAATCTTCAGATCTCTTGCCTCGAATTTTTCTATAAATTCGCCTTCCGTCTGATTCACAAGTTCCGTCAGATTCAACTGCATCATTTCCAGCTTAATATTACCGCTGCTGATCTTAGATGCCTCAACAACATCTTCCGTCAATGTTTTTAGCCTCTGGGCTTTCGCTTCAAGTACTGCAATGTATCCCTGGATTTTCGGGTCATCTATATTTTCCCGTTTCAACAGATCTACATAGTTAATGATCGATGTCAGCGGCGTCTTGATGTCATGGGATACATTTGTAATAAGATCCGTCTTCAACCGCTCATTTTTCATATTCTCTTCTACTGCTGCATTCAGTCCGTCACCAATGTTATTAATTCTCACAGCCATATCAAGTTCATCGCCTTTGAGTCCTGCAACCGGAATGTTATACTCCACTTCTCCTCCTGCAATTCTCTGAATCCCGGTCTTAATCTTCTGCTTCGCAATTGCCTTTTTCACGAAATAGACAAACACTACTACATCTGCAGCAAAGGTCATCACCATAAAGAATCCCGACTGGCTCGCTATACAGATCCAGTGTATCATCACAAATACAAGATAGCTGACCATTATTTTAAATGAAACTTTCCGATGGCTCCATATTGCTGTGAACTCACTTAAAATCCATCTCAAAATACTGTTTGACCAGATCGTTCTTGCTTTCAGACGTCTGACCAGACTTAGATATCCTGTTAAAAACAACGCAAAACTTCCGGTAACAGCCGCAGCGGCAACTGCTGTGTTCATCGCAATTTCATTCAGGTCAATGGATTCTAACGACACGGCATCCATCACAATACCATCCGCTGTCATACTGCCCATATAGTTGATTCCATTTACATAAATACCCGCTCCGACCAATGCACATCCTATCAACGCCATACTCAAAGCAGCGATGACAGCCACACCTATTTCCGTTTTCAGACGGTCAATCCATACAAGCTTCAATTCCCCGTCTTCCCTGGTCCGCCCGGAAATAATCGTCAGCCAGACAAGAATAATTAAGAACGCCGTCATTGAAGCCATGCCTGTAATCAGTATCACTCTCATCCATGGCGCATATTGTCTGTAAAACTGGTTCTGTGTATAGAACACATCCTGAATAGGGTATGCGGTATCAATCCCGACTGCGTAAATGTATTTTCCATCTGTCAGCTTGCCGCCATAGAACTGGATAGTATCTCTCCATTTTGACGCACCTGAATTGATATTCGCCTTAAAGTCTACCAGTTTGGGCGCTACAATTGCATACTTCCCATTGTTCGTAATAGCGTCCAGATTTTTCTGATATTCTTCGTACTTCCTGTACTCTTCTTTATTCGTATAGATTTCTTTTTTATCCAGATCAATGAACATATATATAAGGTTGGTGTTTCCCTCTTCCCACTGCTGATGGCTTACATCGTATCTGCTGAGCATATCAGGCAGCCGTCTCACCGCAGTATTCAGGTTCTGGTATAGCTCCTGAAGGCGCCCATTCCATACAGGTTCCTCATTTGCAATCGTAACCAGATCTTTTCCGTCTATTGTTTTGACCGTATCATTGACATTCGTACTGAGATTCCAATATTCCGTATAAAGAAGATTGCCTTCCTCATCCATCAGACCATCATTGCCGCCGGACTGGCTAACAGTGCCTCTTTTTAATTCATCAATAGAAGATTCTACATAATAAGAATAGTTCTCCGTATCCCCTGACCCCTGCATAGCATAGGCTTCAGTAAACATCAGCTTTCCCTGATTGATAAGACTTTCAAAATTATCTAACTCATAATAATGGTATGTCTCGTCTGGTTTTTTACACACCACAATACTTTTACTGTCATTATAGCCATCATCAGAAATCTTCAGAAGATCCTTAATATGATAAGCAACTCCATTCTTATCTTCTCCGCTGATAATCCCATCTTCCGCAAATTCCTGCAGATCTACAATCTTATCTTTATCATAAACTCCGTCCGTCTCAAGATTCCGGCTGTCATTGATATCCTGCAGTACCTCTCTTGCGGCCTCCAGCATGTTCTTTCCAAACCCTTTGGTATCCTCATATTCTGCTTTTGAACCTGCTGTAATCGCCTTTCCGTACTCGCCTCCCGGATATATCATTCCCCACATAAAGCAGATAATAATCACTGCCACAAGTACATGTTCCAGTACAATCAATATCCCCTTACATGGTGCCGAACGGTACCATCTGTTCATACGCTCTCCTTTCTAAAGTTTCTCCACCTTATAGCCAACTCCCCATACCACTTTCAGGTATCTTGGCTCTTTCGGATTAATCTCAATCTTTTCACGGATATGCCGGATATGAACCGCCACTGTGTTATCCGCCCCAATTGCTTCCTCATTCCAGATATTCTCATAAATCTGGTCGATGGAAAATACTTTGCCCTGATTTCTTACCAGAAGCAGTAAAATGTTATATTCTATTGGTGTAAGTTTCACGGTGTCTCCATCAACTGTCACTTCTTTAAGGTCATCATTAATCTTAAGTCCTCCGACCTCATAAATTGCCTTGGAATCTTCTGTCACAGTACTTCCAAGCTGGGTATATCTCCGAAGCTGGGATTTCACCCTGGCTACAAGCTCTAACGGATTAAATGGTTTGGTCACATAGTCATCCGCACCGATGTTCAATCCGAGGATCTTGTCAGCATCCTCTGATTTCGCAGACAGTATGATAATTGGAAGGCTGTTCTCTTCTCTGATCTTAAGCGTCGCCCTGATTCCGTCAAGCCTAGGCATCATCACATCGATTACCAGAAGATCTACCTCCTCAGCTTTCAGCACCTTCAGAGCTTCCTCTCCATCATATGCTTTCAGTACTTTGTACCCCTCCTGCGTAAGATATATTTCTATTGCTTCTACAATTTCCTTGTCATCATCACATACTAATACTTTAAACATTTTCATCACCTCCCTTACAGTATACAAGATTACCAGACAAAGTTTAAGGGGAACATCCGAAATTTCTTAAGAAATCTTAAAGGTTCCTTTGAGTATTCAGCGCAGTAATACCAAAATCTACATACAAAAATATTCAGGGGCAAAAAAGTACACTTCGAGGACAAATAAACGTTTAGAATTAAATTTTGTGTTATGATTACACTATACAGATAAATGCAAAAACAGCGGTCGGGGAGGGGAATAAAATTGTAATTTAAATGTTTAATATTTTGTCAATGTGCTTACTGGGAGGTGTTCATATGATTAAAACGCTATTTTTGTTACTCAAGCTGGCTATCGTTGTTATTATAATACTTAGCTTAATATTTCGGGAACGTCTGGGAAAAAATAAATCTAACCTTGTAACAGCAGCATGTGGGATTTTAATTCTTGTGCTGGCCATTGCTGAATATGTAAGTTAAACATTCTAGCAAATTTCTTTTCTTCAGTAAATGCCCTGGCACCGTTTAATACCAGCGACTACATACGGCAGAAAACCCGCTTTAACCCGATCTGTTTTCCGCTTCTATACCAGTAATTCATCATTTCAGATATTGCGGAGAAGATATCTATTTTCAGATAATCAATGTAAGGAGCTCCTTTCAGAACATGGTTGTATGACATGAATAATGAAAGGAGCTCCTTTTTAAATTTCTGGTTGAAGGAGGGAAGATCTAATAACAGTATAATCGTATCTCTCTGTTTTCAAAATTTTGTAAATGAATCTATACTTTTACAAAAAACAGAGTGTGAAGTTCATTTCGAACTTACACACTCTATTTTATACTCTCAAAAGGAAGATTCCGCTTCATACATCCTTATTCTATTCCGTAATTTTCTTTCAGATATGTCTCCAGTGTCACCCCGGACTCCATAATTTTCTTCGCATCTTCCTTGCCTACATAGCGATAATGCCATGGCTCATAGATGATACCTGTCTCCGCACTTTTATCCGGCGGATACCTGAGGATAAATCCATAATCGGCACAGTTCTTCTCAAGCCACTGTGCTTCCGGTGTCTGTGCCTGCTGGTCGTCAAGCCCTTCATAGGAATCAGCCACAATATCAAGTGCCAGTCCCAGATTATGTTCACTGTATCCCGGCAGGGCAACCGACTGCTTTGTAGTACTGTATGCTGCCCAGTAGTCCTCACCACCGTCCAGGTTGGTCGACATCGTGTCGTTGAATACCTGTGTCTGCTTCTCTATCGTACGGTATGCTGATAAAATATGCATATTCATTCCATCCGCTTTCGCTGCTTCCAGCATCTGATTCACCGCATCTGCAATTCTTGAATCTACAGAATATTCCCCGCTGACTGCGGTAACTTCCGGCGTATAGGCTGCATCCATCGGATGCTGCTCATTTACCAGTGTCAGATTCCAGGGAAGATCCTTTACATCTGTCTTCTTTGTTTCCTTCGACGCAGCCGCCTTTTTCGCCTCTGCTTTCAGTTCCTTGGTTACTTTCTGGATCTGTTTCTCTGATTTCTTGGATTCCAGAGATTTTCCCATAACATTTCCGATAAGCAACCCGCCTGCCAAAGTAATAATACTTGCAATCACTGCAGCCTTTTTATACGGATGTATTCTCTTTATTTTCTTTCGAAAGCGTCTGAAACGCTTTTTCATCGCCTGCCCGATTAATATCCACTTTTCTTTCGTTTCCTGATTCATATGATAATCTTCACTCCACAGCATCACCGGTGTTTCCCGGATGCGTGTTTCCTCCTTTTACTACACATTGATTTTCTGTCTGAAACGGCAGTTTTCAGCCGGTTAGCATCTTTTTACAAAATAATCTCCGTCAGTTCTTCTTCCATCTCCTGATCGGTTGTACAGACCGCAATCTTGTACGGAATTGCTTCTCCATTCTTTGTAAATTTATATTCCCGGAAGAAAAATTCTCCGGCAATCGCATCGGGCTGCCTGGTCAAAACCGGTATATCATCGGCTCCGATCCGTATTTCATATGTGTTCATCGGAAGTTTCATTCCCATGCGGACGGCCTTCATAAAACTTTCTTTTAAGACCCAGTAACGGTAGAACTCCTGGCATTGTTTTTCTTCCGATTCCCGGCTTTCAATCCACCGGTATTCTTCTTCACAGAAAAAACGCCTTGCTACACTCATTCGGAGCGTCTTGACTGCTTCAATATCACAGCCTGCCAATGTCCCATCTACCGCCGCATCAGCGACCGTGCAGAGGACATAATCTCCGGAATGTGAAAAATTATATACCGCATCTTTACTCAGATTATATGTTCTACACACATTCTCATACAATGTCCATACGCCGATACTCTGCATTTTCCCCTGCTCCGTACGCATACGGTCCGCCTTTTTTTTCCGAAAGCCGGGGGCATCCATATAATACCTGCGGTACACCTCTTTTTCTGCCAGAGGTCTTATATCTGCAATCCAAGTTCTTACCATTTTCGTCCGTTTTTTACACCTTTCTATCATAGCACATTTTGTCGGAAATTGTAAAGCAGGCTAATCGCCGTATACGGAGCATTTCTGATTCTGCTTTGCAAGCAAGCTTGCTTCGCATCCTCACAAATGCTTATTCTAAGCCATGCCACCTCGATTTCGCTTCGCTTCATCTCGGTGCGGCTAATCGCCGTATACGGATCATTTCTGACTCTGCTCCACAAGCAAGCTTGCTTCGCATCCTCACAAATGATCCGTGCATGGCTTGTTAGGAGTCAAAAAGTGGGGTGCTGAAGTAGCGTTCGGCGGTGTCTGGGAGGATTGTCACTACCGTTTTGCCTGCCCCCAGTTTTCTCGCGAGTTTTTTCGCTGCTGCAACATTCGTTCCGCTGGAAATGCCGCACATAAGTCCTTCTTTTACTGCGAGTTGCTTTGCTGTCTCTATTGCTTCTTCATCTGTCACAATGCAGATGTCTTCAAAAATATCCTGGTTTAATATTGCAGGGACAATTCCGTCGCCGATTCCCATCTGAAGGTGTGTTCCTACCTCGCCTCCTGAGAACAGTGCCGCCTTCTCAGGTTCTGCTGCCCAGATGCAGATCTCAGGATTTGCTTCTTTTAAGCATTCTCCAATTCCGGTGATTGTTCCGCCAGTGCCGATTCCGGAGCAGAATCCATCAATCTGGCCGTCAACATCTTCCAGAATTTCTCTGGCTGTCGCCTCATAATGAATTCTTGCATTTGCCGGATTCTCAAATTGCTGCGGCACGTATACGTTTGAATCTTCTTCCTTCATTTTCATCGCAAGATCCATGCAGGCCTGAATACATTTTCCGATATCACCTTCATCGTGGATTCTGATGACCTCTGCCCCATACTGTTTTACCAGCTTCATCCTCTCTTCACTGACGGAATCCGGCATGATAATTCTGGTTCGGTAACCTTTTACGGCTCCGATCAGCGCAAGCCCAATCCCCTGGTTCCCGCTCGTTGGCTCTACGATCACTGTATCCTTTCCAATCAGGCCTTTCTTCTCAGCGTCCTCAATCATACTGAGGGCAGTTCTCGTCTTAATCGAGCCCCCTACATTCACAGCCTCAAATTTCACAAGAATCTGTGCTGCCCCTTCTTCTGACATTTTGTTCAAACGAATCAGCGGTGTATGGCCGGCCGCTTCAAGTACATTATTATATATCATGTTCCCTTACCTCTTTCCATTATTCCTACTATTCTACCATATATTATGCAAAATGTGAAAACTATTCAATGATACTAATCCATTGACCAGTATACCTCGCTCCCTTTTTCCGTCTTTTTAACAATCAGCTTCTTATCGATCTGCTCTTTCAGTTCATTTACATGAGATATAATCCCGACAATGCGCTGTTCGTCTGCCAAATCATTCAGCACTTTCATTGCCTGCTCCCTCGCCGCATCATCAAGTGACCCAAAGCCTTCATCTATGAACATAGTATCCAGCCGGATTGCGCCCGCTGTATTCTGTACGATATCCGCAAGTCCAAGTGCCATGGAAAGTGATGCCATAAAGGACTCTCCGCCGGACAATGTCTTGACATCCCTCACGGAGTCATTCACCATATTATAGACATCCAGATCAAGTCCGACCTGCCCCTGGCTTCCAAGCTTGTCTGTCTCGCGGCATTGAAGCATGAACTCATTGGCTGTCATCTGTCCAAGCCGCTGGTTTGCCACATAGAGAATCTGTTTGAAATACTGCCTCTGTATATACGTCTCAAAGTCCATCTTGGCACTGCCGCTTAATCCGCCGTTCGCAGTTCTGCTCAAGTTGTTCACCAGCTCATATCTGCTTCTGAGATTACCGTTCTTCTCAAAATATTTCTTCAGGTGATCAAGGACATCTTTGTTTTTCCTGATCCGCCCATACACTTCCATCTGCTCTGCTTCTGCCTGTTGTTTCTGCTGACCGTACCCTGAAGCCTCTACTCTTAGCACCTCCAGATCTACCGGCTGTCTGCCGTTGATCTGCCTGGAAAGAGAGAGTACTGTACCCGCATTCTCATCTTTTCTGCGCCTGTACCCATTCAGTTTCTCCTGCATCTCTTTCACTTCTGCCTGAAAAGCCTTTGCCTCCTCATACTCTGCTTCCCCTGCAAATCCGGCTTTCTTCATGGCTTCCTGATATGAAGTACAGGCTTTCTCACGTTCTGCCTTAAGACGTTCCAGATTCATCCCGGCACTTTCCCACTCCCCGGTTTTTCTCTGGAACTCGCCCTCCAGTTCCTGGGATTCCTTTTGTGAATTTACTGCCGCATCTCTCAGGTTTTTCCACTGTATCTGAAGCTCTGACAGATCTTTTTCAACCTCTGTTTTGGAAGTATACGGAAGACTTGTCCTCTTCTGCTCTAAAGTTTCCTCTGCCTGGCCGGTTTTCAATGCTGTCTCACGTACTTCCTGCTCTGTCCGTTTCACCACCTCTTCCAGTGATGCTGCCTGTTTCTCACACTGTTCCAGCACCATTTTATTCTGCGTGAATTTTTCCGTCTTTTGTTGTGCCGTTTTCAGTTTTGCAATCTCATCTTCCAGAGTCTTACTGCCCTCTTTTTGTTCCTGCCGTATCTTCTCGTCCAGTCCTTTCAGGCTTTTCCAATCCTGTTCTGTCAGCTCCTGTCCCAGTATCCTGCGGTATTCTGCCGCAAATACATCCTGCTCGGCACGGAGGCCGCCTGCAGTCTCCTGAAGAATGGCTGCCTGATGATCCCGTTCTTCCTCTGCCCGGTCCCTCCTTTGTTTTGCCGCCTCTACTTCCTTTTGAGACGGCGCCCCGCCTGACAGCTGCCGGACCTTCGGATGCTCACAGGAACCGCATACCGGACAAGGGCTGCCCGGCTTTAGTTCCCTTGCCAGTATCCCTGCCTGCTCGCTTAAGAAAGCACTGTACGTCTCTTCATATACCTGCGATGCCTGACGGTACGCACTCATCTTCTGATCCAGTGCTTCTTTTTTCACCCGGTATTCCCTGCATATTCCATTGATCTGCAGAAGCTTTCCGGCAAGGGCTGCCAGTGCATCCATATATGCTCTGGATTCCTGTGCTTTTCTCTCCTGCCGCTCCCTTTCCACTTCACATCCTGAAAGCTCCTCCTGTTCTATGCGAAGCTTTTCTCTTTGCTCCTTTACCTGCTGAAGTTTCTTTGAAAACTGACCGTAAGCCCTGGTACTTTCCTCTCCCCTTTTCTTTAACTGCCTCAGTTCATTCTCCATCACAGAGATTTTCTCATACTCCGGCAAAGAATCCCGAAGTCTTACAATCCGCTCCTGAAGCCCCGGCTCTTCCTCCAGTCTCTTACGTTCAAGCACCGCCGCCAGACGTTTCTTTTCCTTCATTTCTACCTCTGCATGTTGAAGCCATTCTTTAAGCCTTGCAGCTAATACTTCTGCATTCTTCACTGCCTCCTGTGCTTCGATCCAGTGGCTTCCAAAGGGCGCTACGCTTTCGGCGCGCCTTCCCTTCTCGATGGAAACTTCCAGCCCCTGATAGTCTGCTTCTTCTGCCTGCAGCTTTCTCTGTTCATTTCTCGCTTTCTCATAATCCGCGAAGAGCGCATTCAGCATTTCACCTTCCTTCTGTCTCCCCCGGATGTCATCGATTTTTTGCTGAAGTGTTTCTGATTCCTGTATTTTTTTCTTCTGAACCGCCCCATCTTCTCTCAGAATCTCCTTCAATACACGTACCAGCTCATCCCCATCTGCCGCAGCTATGTTCTTCTGCTCATCCCACTCTGCTGCCCATCTGCTGTCTTTGCCATATTCAACCCGTTCTATTTCCCTCTGCTGGTCTTTCTTATTATCCTCCAGCTGGATATACAGCTTCTTCGCCCGGTCTTTTAACTCTTCCTGCACTTTGTAATACAGCTTTGTCTGAAATATTTTAGAAAATATCTTCTTCCGTTCTTTCGATTCTGCATGTAACAACTTCAGAAAATCTCCTTGTGCGATCATTGCAATCTGTGTAAACTGCTCCGCGTCCAGCCCGATGATTTCCTCGATCTTCTGGTCAATCTCTTTCTTCTTTCCCTGAAACGCCATGCCGTCCGGAAGAATCAGCTCCACCTTTGCCGCCTCTTTGACCAGACGTTTCGAGCCATCGGCATACTTTCTCTTTCCAAGTCTCATGTACTCCGGATTCCTCCGCACAGTATAGAGATCCTGACGGTAAGAAAATGTATACTCCACATAAGTCTCCACGTCTTCCCCGGCATACTGGCTTCTCATCATGCTTCCTTCCCGCACTCCTCCGCTTGTCTGGTCATAAAGGGCATACGTAACGGCATCGAATATCGTGGTTTTCCCTGCACCGGTATCCCCTGTGATCAGGAACAGCCCATGCTGCACCTCTGAGAAATCGATTGCCACTTCTCCGGCGTAGGAACCAAATGCTGACATTATTAATTTTACCGGCTTCATCTGCTATTCCCCCTTCGCCTTCTCAAAGATTTCTTCCATAATTTCCAGTTCTTCCTCTGACATTTTCCGATCCTGAATCTCTTCATAGAATTCCTGAAATGCCGAAAATGGATCGAGAAATACAATCTCTTTCTCATATTCACTTAATTTCTTCCTTGTCCTTAAGTTATCCACACGAATCTCAAGAATATGTGAATATACCCGTTCCAGCTGGTCTTTCGGCTTATACGGATCAATCTCATCTGTCAAAGTCACACTGATATAGTCATCCCGGTTCTCCTCCCTGGCTTCAAGAAGCAGATCTGCAAGTTCTCCTTTCACCGCCCGCACATCACGGAGCGGATGGAACGGAAATATCTCTATTTTCACTTTCTCACCTTTGGCTCCAAGTGTGACAACCGCAAGCGACTTCTCATGCCCGCTTTCACTGACCGAATACTTCAGCGGGGTTCCGCAGTAGCGGATATGCTCATACCCGACCTGCTGTCCCCTGTGGATATGCCCAAGCGCCACGTAATCAAACTCTTTTACCGCAGATATATCTACATTATCAATTCCCCCCACGGAAATCATCTCTGAATCGCAAGTCACAGGGACTTCGCCGTTGCCTGTATAAAACTGATGTGACACAAGAACATTCCTGCGTCCCTGATAGTCAATATTCTCCCGCCAAAGCAGCTTACCGACAGCATCACTGTAGCTCTGCGGTGCCTCTTCTTCGAATACATTTCTTACATAGGAAGGTTTCAGAAACGGAAGGAGATAAAAGTCTACCTCTCCGAAGGCATCTTCAAGTGTTACCTTCTGAATAAATTCATCCGGCTTTCCAGGCACCTGTCCGGCCATGTAGATCTGATGGTTCTTAAGTATCTTGGAGGCATATAAAAGCCGCTCCGCCGAATCATGGTTCCCGCTGATGATCAGGACTGGAATCGCAGGGCGGATTGCAGAAAGTGATGTCAGAAACTCATCAAATACCGTGACTGCCTCCGCTGAAGGCACAGACTTGTCATAGATATCACCCGCAATGATGACCGCATCCGGGTGCAGGTCTTTGGCATAATCTACGATCTCTGAAAGGATTTTCTCCTGATCCTCCCTCATATTATAATGATGAAGCTGCTTTCCTATATGAAGATCTGATAAATGAAAAAATTTCATGCTTACTTCTCCTTCTCTTTCAAAAACACCATCGTGTCTGCTGTGGATTCTGCCTCACTGTAGCGATATCCAAGCCCCGTGAATCCCATAATCTCTTCCGGTTTTGTAATCCCCGTTTCTGCCAGCCAGCGCACCATCTCACCCCTTGCCATCTTCGCCTGCGTTCCCTTTACTTTCACTTTGCCATCCTGGTACTCTCCAAACACACAAGTGATATAGCGAATTCCTGGATCTAAATATTTCTCAATGGCCTTACTGTATTCTTTGGATGCAAGATTTAAAATGACATTCTCGTCCTTCACAAGTATCTGGTAAATGTGATCTTCCCAGAATTCATATAAATTCTTCTTTCCGTCCGTCATAAGCTTCGCCTGCATCTCCAGCCGGTAAGGGATTACCTTATCAAGCGGGCGCAGAATTCCATACAGGCCGGAGAGAATCCGGAGATGGCTGTTGACATACTCCCACTGTTTCTCCGTAAATACGTGTGGGGCCATGTACTGATACTGAATTCCTTCATAAGATAAAAGCGCCGGGGATGCTGCACCATCCGGGGAAAGTCCCTGCAGGCGGTCATAATTCAACGCCGCAATCTTTTCGTTGCATCCCCACAATTTCCGAAGTTCAGGTGCTTCCATTTCTCTTAGGGTTCTATATAATTTTGTTGTATATTCAAAAAGTTCCGGCTCTGATACCGGAAGCATTGTATCGTTCTCTATGTTCATTTTCTTCGCAGGTGATATGATAATCTTCATGCGTTGTTCCTCCTACTGCTTATTATTGCCCATCAAGCAAACACTCTTGTTTCTGAACAACTCAATTATACCAAATCAGATGGTTTCATGCTGTTTTTATTCCAGTTATTATTGAATTTTCAAGGTATATAGACACTTATTCAAGTGCGAAGTTTGAGTATATTATAAAAATACTCCTTTTCGATAAGAACTGCCATATCTTAGCTCTTATCAAAAAGGAGTCATTCACTTACAAATACACATACTATCTTACACTATGTACTACACCTTAATTCTACCATAAAATTTATATTAACCCCATTGAGATTAAATCGCAAACCGTAAGTATCATAAAAATACCTAGATAAATTCCTCTGGTTATATATTGAATTTTTTTTGTTTTACTCCTAGTTATAAATAGAGTAATTATAAAACATATGGCTGTTAAGATGAATAAAATATTAACTGTACTTGGTTCCAAAATATCAAACATTTTTTTCTCCTTATTCCATAACACTTATTGAGGATGAAGGTCTATAATAATGCCATTTGCTATCAAAAAACGCACGCCATTTCCTTGATTTGCACTAGATATTGAAACTCTTTTTTAGATATTCTTTGAATTTATTTTTACTATCTTGTCATCAGAAGTTCCATCTATTTACTTATAAATTATGCTTTTTGCCCTTTCATACTGCTCACTTTCAACATATATGCTGTACCTATCACTATATTTTTTACTCAGCTTAGATGAACCGATATATGACCGAATCGTTCCCCTGCCTACCCAGGTATTATTACCTCCAGTCACTTTATAGGTATTGTGGATTCCATTTTCATTCAGCTGGTTTACTATTTTTAAGGCTTCATCTAATGTACTGACGGTGATGAACTCTTGATTTAATTTATCCATATAAGCCTCCTGTCATATTACAACTGTGATTTATATTAACTGTATTGATTAACAAACGCTTTTGTATGATTAGTTTATTGTCTGTTGTATTCTTAACATTATCACTTCTTCCTAACATGTTTAAAATTCTATTTTTAGTTTTATCTGATGTTATTTGATATTTCAATCTGAAATCAGCTTTTTTCAGACTTCATTTCATTTGTGTCAGTATATCACAATTATTAGGATTTGTGCATTTATGTCCGTGAATGATATGGTTTTTGCCCGGGAATGATAAATGAAATGTTCATAGGCTTGACCTTCTGAATAGAATTAGGAAGTGTTTTGACTTTCAAATACAGATTTGCTATGATAGCATCAGGTGCTACCTTACGGTAGGCGGTTTGCCCCTCTTCGCAGGGGATTCGTCCCCTGACTTTTGGAAAGGGGATGATGCGTCATGAGTGATTATGAAATTCTAAGTTTAGTCTTAACAATTTTGACCTTAGTTGTCATGATACTTCTTCACTACATAGACACAAAAAAATAACCGCCCTGCCCAGGTTACGGTTATTTTAAAACTACACTTTGGGGCACACCGTTTATCGGTAGCACCTTTTATACAATTATATTAGCAGAACAGGGATGAAATGTCAAATTTCTCTTTTTTAACCTCTATCACCAACGGCCTTTGGCCCAGCAGTACCGCACTGCGGTCATCCGGCTGGCTGCCTCCGGCATAAATCCGAAACTTCGTACTGTCCTGGTACCGCTCTCCATTCTCATCTACGATTTCAAATGATTTTTTCCGGATCACGAATATTACCTGTTTTGTCTCTCCCGGCTCCAGATACACTCTTTTAAATGCACACAAACTATAATTGGGTACTGCATATTCAGACTCCAGATCTTTGATATATACCTCGGCAACTTCCTCCCCGGCCATATTCCCTTTATTTGTCACCTGAATCCGAACCTGATAATCGTCACCCATAGATTCCGCTTCCAGATTCTCATATTCATACCTGGAATAACTAAGACCATATCCAAATGGATAGAGTGCCGGATATTCCATATAGCGGTAGGTACGGTTCTTCATCGCATAATCTGTAAACTTAGGCAGGCCCTTTGCATCCTCATAAAATGTAACCGGAAGTTTTCCTGACGGATTCACTTCCCCGAACAGTATCCTTGCAATGGCAAGTCCGCCTTCCGCTCCCGGATACCAGCCCTGTAAAATTGCCCTCACATTTGGAGTATCCTGAAGCCATTTGAGTTCCACCGCACTTCCGGTGAGATTCACAACCACAAGATCTATTCCTGTCGCAATCACCGCCTTCAGCATGTGGATCTGGCTGTCTGGAAGTTTTGTCGTCTCCTTGTCAGCAACACTTCCCTGCTCATCAAAGCGGTTGCCGGTATCCTGCTGTTCTCCCTCATACCGTTCATCCAGCCCGACACATACCACCGCGATCCCCGCCATTTTAGCGGCAATTACCGCCTCTGAAGTACGGTCATTTGGCAATGCCAGTTTTTCTACCCGGTCTTTCATCGTATGGCAGCCCTCCGAATAAAAGATACGGACATTGCCCTGTGTCACCTGTTCGATCCCTTCCAGAACCGTGATGTATCTTGGCGCTGTGCCATGATAATTGGCAATCAGAGGCCATCTGCTGTCTGCATTTGGGCCAATGACAGCGATTGCATCTAAAGATTTATGAAGCGGTAAAATACCATCATTTTTTAAGAGCACCGCTGACTTTTGCGCCGCCTCCACTGCCTTCTCCCGATGCTCCCTGCATCCGACCATCTCATAAGAAATCTTGTCATATTCACAGTCGCAAGCAAACATTCCAAGACGCAGCCTGGTTCTCATCGCATGAACCGCCGCCTTTGTAATATCTTCCTCAGTTACCAGACCTTCCTGGTATGCCTGCAGCACTTTCAGATAAATATTGCCGCAATTGATATCACATCCCATTTTCAATGCCAGTGCCGCAGATTCTGTCGCAGTGTTGGTAACTCCGTGAAATTCGTGGAAATCCTTGATTGCCCAGCAGTCCGATGTAAAATACCCATCAAACTTCCATCTCTCATTCAGTATCTCCTGCATCAAAAAACGGCTGCCGCAGCATGGTTCCCCATTCGTCCGGTTGTATGCACCCATAACGCCTTCGACTTTCGCCTCTGTGACACATTCTTCAAACACCGGAAGGTAGGTCTCCCACAGATCTTTTTTAGATACCACTGCATCAAATTCATGGCGCAGTTCTTCCGGCCCGCTGTGTACTGCATAATGTTTCGCACAGGCTGCCGCTTTTAAATAAGGCCCGTCTCCCTGTATTCCTTTGATAAAACTGACGCCAAGCCGCCCTGTCAGACAGGGATCCTCTCCGTAGGTCTCATGGCCTCTGCCCCAGCGGGGATCACGGAAGATATTAATATTCGGTGACCAGAGTGTCAGCCCTTTATAAATATCTCGGTCCTCTTCCTTACAGCTGGCGTTGTATTTTGCTCTTGCCTCTGTTGCAATTATGTCACCGATTTCTTTCATTGCATTCTCATCGAACATTGCCGCCATTGCTATTGCCTGTGGGAACATCGTCGCTGTCCCTGCTCTCGCAACACCGTGAAGCCCCTCATTCCACCAATGATATCTTGGAATACCAAGCCTTTTGACTGCTGGTGCATCAAATCGGAGCTGGGATGCCTTTTCTTCCAATGTCATCTGGCTTACTAATTCTTCTGCTTTTTTTGTAAAATCCATGATTCTCCTCCATCTGTCTGATGAAAATGTACCGTTTTATTACTCGAGTGTAATTCCTGCTTTCCTGAAACGCTCTGACACGTATTTCATACTTTCTATATATGCTTCCTTCGACGGCAAATGTTCTATGATCATCGTCATATCCGGATTACATTTTTCTGCGAGGCGGGCATAAGTTTCCAGATTCAGCTCTCCATCTCCGCACGGAACCTCCCGCAGCTGAAATGTCGCTTCCTTTTGCAGTGAAACATCTTTTAAGTGGCAGCTTTTTATATAGCCTCCGAGTTTATCAAAACACTCCTCCATAAATGTTTCATGGAAAAAATATTTGCGCGGGTCAGTAATCCAGTTAAACAAATCCATATGCACTGCAAACCGTTCACGGTTGACACAGCGGATCAATTCCAGATACTGATCCGGATTCATCGGATACATGGCAGGCATTGGCTCCACCGTATAATAGGTGGACTTTGGCTGTACTTCATCGATGATTTCCTGAATCACTCGGACAGTTTCGTCCCATGTCTGAGATGAAAAGTTTTCCTTGTAAGCACCTGCCCACCAAGCCCCCCTGGTACCGGCAACATTCACACAGCAATTTGCCCCTATTTCATCTGCAAGCCTTAGCTGTCCCTTACACTTTCTGATGGCAGCATTCCTCTCCTCTTCATTTTCAGACAGAGGGTTGCACCAGACACCGACTTCCGCAATCACCAGGCCATTTTCTCTGGCCGCCTTTACATACTCCCATATTACCTCTTCACCGCCTGTATAATCAATGGGAAATACAACGCTTCCGCAGCCAAGTTTTTTCATTTGTAACGCCCATTCTTTTGGATCTTCATAACCTAAATTTTTCGAAACTCCTAAACGCATATGCTCCTTTCCGATGGCTTTTTGCCAACACGGGGATCCGTCTTTTGTTTTGCCGGCTGCCTGATGCAGTTAAAACTCTGTATCATACGGCCATGGCTGTCCTCCTGCAATGCATCCGCCGTCCACTCTGTACTCAGCTCCCGTAATATAAGCTGAAGCATCAGATGCCAGCAAAATGCAGACGCCGACAATATCCTCCGGGTATCCCGGCCTGTTTAATGCAATCCTGTCTAGCAGGTATTTTGAACGCTCTTTATGTTCCCATGTCACTGTAGTCAACGGCGTCTTGATATGCCCGGGGCTTACACAGTTTGCCCGTATATTATATTTCGCCCACTCCACAGCCATAGACCTTGTCAATGAAAGTACACCACATTTTGTTGCCCCATATACTGCACAGCCGCCCAGAATACTTCCGGTATTATGAGAACCTATGTTAATAATACTTCCTTTCTTCTGAGCCTTCATATAAGGTGCGGCTTCCTGAGACACCAGAAATACCCCTTTTAAATTGATATCCATAATCCTGTCATACGTCTCTTCCGTGACATCCATAAAACCTTCCCGCTTATTAATCCCGGCACAGTTCACCAATACGTCAATCGTTCCATATCTGTCACCGATTTCCTTGATACAGTTTTCAATACTTTCCTTTTTCGTCACGTCAAGCAGATGGCAGGATGCACTGCCTCCCTGTTCCTCTATTTCAGCCTGGCATACTTCCAGCTGTTTTTGATTGATATCACAAAGTGCCACTTTTGCACCTGCAAGTGCAAGCCCTGCCGCAATTGCTTTTCCGATTCCTCCCGCAGCTCCGGTAAATACAACGACTTTTCCCTCGAGAGAAAATAACTGTTCCAGATAAGATGATTCTGCCATATTCTACTCTCCTTCCGGAACTCGGATACAGGCACCCGCGATCTTCTCATAATATTTTGCGATTGCACTGTGATCTTCCTGACCGCACCCATCCATGCGAAGTACCTGAAGCATTTCCATCACACTTGCCGTCAGCGGGAGCGGAGCGCCTACTTCATGTCCAGTCTCCAAAGCATTATTCAGATCTTTAATATGAAGATCAATTTTAAATCCAGGCTGGAAATTTCCTTCTGTAATCATCGGTACTTTCGCATTCATAACTGTAGATCCTGCCAGACCGCCCTTGATCGCATCGAATACCTTGACTGGATCGACACCTGCTTTCGTGCTGAGCATAAATGCCTCTGATACGGCTGCAATATTCAAGGCTACAATTACCTGATTCGCAAGCTTCGTCGTATTACCTGCCCCGATTTCTCCGCAAAGCACGGCGCTGCTCCCCATCACCATCAAAATATCATATACCTGGTCAAATACTTCCTGGTCACCACCCACCATGATCGACAATGTTCCGTCAACCGCTTTCGGCTCTCCTCCCGATACAGGCGCATCTAACATCTTCACACCTTTTTTTGCACATTCTCTCTGAATTTCCTGGGAAGCCAGCGGCGCAATGGAACTCATATCGATGAGTATTGTTCCTTCCTGTGCCCCTTCCAGTATTCCACCTTCTCCCAGCACAACCGTTTTTACATGAGGCGAATTCGGCAGCATGGTAATGATAATTCTGCACCCATCAGCTACTGCTTTTGAAGATTCTTTTGGGACTGCGCCATGTTCTGCCGCCCAGGCCACATTTTCCGGTACGACATCATAGACCAGCACTTCATATCCTGCCTGTAACAAATTTTTCACCATGGGTTTACCCATGATTCCAAGCCCTATAAATCCTAATTTCATCTCGTTCTCCCTTCTTTTACCTCAGATCATTCATCCGTTTAACTGCTTCTATGATATGTTCTTTTGTTAATCCGTGATAAGCGAGTACATCCTGATAGCAATGTGCGCTGCATCCAAAGGTATCATTGATACCCACAAATTCAATCGGCTTGCATTCCTGCTTCATTACCTCTGCAACCGCACTTCCAAGACCGCCTATCACACTGTGTTCTTCGGCTGTTACAATTGCTTTGCACCCCTGTGCCATTTCGATTATGGCTTCTTTGTTCATCGGTTTGATCGTACTGACATTGATAACTTTTCCAGAAATCTTACCTTCCAGTTCTTCGGCCGCCTGCATTGCAAGTCCTGTCATGTACCCAGTTGCAAACACTGCAATATCGGTTCCTTCTTTTAATATAGAAGGAATCCCAATTTGGAAAGGCTCCCCTTCCTTCGTTACATTTTCATAATCATTGCGGTTGAGCCGGATATAGCATGGTCCTTCCATTTCTACCATGGCTTTTACTGCCTCCACCGTCTCATTGGCATCTGCCGGGCATAGAACTGTCATATTAGGAATTGCCCTCATAATCGCCATATCTTCCACTGCCTGATGAGTGGAACCATCTCCAAAATCTGACACCCCTGAGGAAGATCCGCATATTTTCACATTCAGTTTCCCTATTGCGATCGTCTGGCGGATCTGGTCATAAGCCCTTCCTCCTGCAAAGACCGCAAAGGAATTGGTGAACGGAATCTTTCCGGTCTGCGCAAGTCCTGCGGCAGCGGATGTCATATTTGCTTCTGCAATTCCCATCTCAAAATGGCGGTCAGGATATTCCTGTTCAAACATCTTCCCCATCGTTGAACCGCCAAGATCTGCATCTAACACTACAATCCTGTCATTCTCTTTTCCGAGACTTACCAGTGTATTTCCATACGCTATTCTTTGATTTTTATAACTCATATACTGCCTCCTATGCAAGTTCCGCCAATGCCTGCCGATAAGTTTCTTCTGTCAGTGCCCCATTATGATAGCTTACAACATTCTCCGCGAAGCTGACTCCCTTGCCCTTGACTGTGTTCGCTATAATCACCGTTGGCTGCCCTGTCACTTCGTCTGCCGCATCCAGCGCCGTCAGTATTTCTTCCATGTTGTGACCGTCGATTTCAATGACGTTCCACCCAAAACTCTTCCATTTCGGAATCATAGGGTTTGAATCCATGCGCTCCGTAATGGGGCCATTGGCCTGCAGTGTATTGCGGTCCACAATGGCAACCAGATGATCCAGATGAAATGCATTCGCGGCCATCGCCGCCTCCCAGATCTGTCCTTCCGCAATCTCGCCGTCTCCGACAAGCACGTAAACTTTGCGCCTGATTCCATTTAATTTCATGCCAAGTGCCATGCCAAGTCCAATGGACAGCCCCTGTCCCAGTGAACCGGTACCCGCTTCAATTCCAGGTGTTTTTCTGACATCCGGGTGCCCCTGCAGATACGATCCGATCTCCTTTGTCTTTTTTAAATCTTCCACCGGGAAGAACCCAGCTTCTGCCAGTGCCGCATACTGCAAGATCGCCACATGCCCTTTGCTCAGCAGAAACCTGTCTCGGTCTTCCATTTTCGGATTCTTTGGATCGTAATTCATCTTATAAAAATAAAGTGCCGCTACAATATCAGCCGCTGAGTTCGAACCCCCGATATGGCCCGCAACCCCGACACCCATACTGACGATGACATCTCTTCTCAAAATTTTGGCTTTCTCCTCTAATTCCTGTATTAATTCCTTACTGTACCCCATCACATTCACTCCTTTATACTGACAGTTGTCCTACAGCTACATGTCTTAAATATCCCGGATTTGACTGTTCACCAGAATATAAAATCCTAGTCCACAATCTCATTCCGGGCAATGCAGGCTGCATACCACCTGCCGCTTTCCTTTACCGTCCGTTCCTGCGTCTCAAAATCTACATACACGATTCCAAACCGGCTTCCATAACCAAACGCCCATTCAAAATTATCCATCAAAGACCAGACAAAATATCCCGCCACCAAAACACCGCACTCCATTGCACGATGTACCGCAATCAGATGTCTTTTGATATAGTCTTTCCGCCCCATATCTTCTACCTTATGTTCCAGAGAAACTACATCGTGGAAAGATGCTCCGTTTTCTGTGATGTAGATTTTCTTCACATGGTATTCTTCCTTAAGCCTGACCAGCATTTCCGTAAGCCCATCCGGGGTGATCGGCCATTGTCTATCAGTAACTGGCAGATTGCCGGGCACTATAACCTCTCCGCCCAGCGGCCACTTATATTCATTTTGTTTAATAAAACTGTCATTGTAATAATTCAATCCTATAAAATCAACCGGTTGTCCGATCAGCTCCATATCTTCTTCCTTAAACTCTGGCAAGGAAATGCCAAGTCCTTTATAATGTGTGATCATGTCTTCCGGATACTTTTTACACAGAATTGGTTCTATGAACCACCTGTTTAAATAACCGTCTGCCAGTCTTGCTGCCGTTTCATTTTCTTTCTTATTCTGGTAAGAATGGCGAGGCATCAGATTCAGTGTAATGCCAATCTCCCCTGTCATATTCCTTCTGCGGAACGCTTTTACTACAAGGCCGTGCCCGAGATACAAATGATATGATGCCTGCAGTGCTGCGGCAAAATCTCTGATCCCCGGTGCCTGCCGTCCTTCATAATAACCTAAAAATGCAGAGCAATACGGTTCATTTAATGTCGTCCATTTTTTCACCCGGTCACCAAGCCTGTCAAATACAATCTTACTATACTCCAGAAAATACTCCGGCATCCGGGGATTTACCCAGCCGCCCATATCCTGAAGTGCCTGCGGCAAGTCCCAGTGATATAATGTCACGTAAGGTTCAATTCCCGCCTTCAAAAGTTCATCTACCAGGTCAGAGTAAAACTTAAGCCCTCTCTCTTCTATTCTTCCTGTACCTTCCGGCAGAATCCTGGGCCATGCAATGGAAAATCGGTATGCCTTTAGTCCCAGTTCTTTCATTAATTTGATATCTTCTCTGTAACGGTGATAATGGTCACACGCCACATCTCCGTTATCCCCGTTCGCGACATTTCCGGGGCTTGAACAGAACCTGTCCCAGATAGATTCACCACGTCCATCTTCCCTGGCTGCGCCTTCCACCTGATAGGATGCAGTCGCAGATCCCCATACAAAATCGGCGGGAAATTGATAACTCTCCATATGCTCCTCCTTTAATCTAGTTCACCTACATCCAGTCCAATCGGTATCGGTTTCGGTCTCTCACAGCTCGTCTGCATTGTCACTGCTGTCCCTTCGGTCTGCAGTCCTTCCAGTACTTCAGTTACGTGACAGGCAAGTTCAGCACTTGCACGGTTCTTCCTCTGGTGTTCAATCGCGCAGGCCATATCCAAAAGACCGATTCCACGCATATTTTTATCCGGCTGCCGGTATACATGCGGCATCTCACGGAATTTCTCCCACATCTGGGGTCTGCTTAAGAGGCCGACTGCATCACTGTTCTCCAGCCCATCGATTTCATCGATCAGCTCTTCTCCCCTGATTAACTGAATTTTCCCGCCAAACTGGTTGGGATCTGGCACAACCAGAGTCCCCTCTGTTCCGTAGATTTCCAGTTTCGGAAGATTCGAAAGCCACGTATCAAAACTCATATTCATATTCGCCACAACCCCATTTTGGAATCTCAGGATGCCGGCGTAATGGGTCGGAACTTCTACATTTATATATTCTCCGCGTCTCGGCTTACTGTAGATCATACGCTCTTTGAAGCCTTTTGTCATAAAGCAGCCTGTCTGTGCAACCGATCCTAGCAGGAACACTAATGCGGTAATATAATAAGGTCCCATATCCATCATTGGACCGCCCCCATATTGATAGAAGAAATCTGGTGACGCATGCCATGTTTCGACTCCATGGTTAACCATATTGGCAGTTGCACTGATTGGTCTTCCAATCCAGCCGTCATCAATTAACTTGCGGCATGTCTGTAATGCAGAACCAAGAAAACTATCCGGTGCACACCCAAGCATAACCTTCTTCTCTTTCGAAAGTGCAACTAGCTCTTTTGCTTCACCCGCGGTCAGTGCCAGTGGTTTTTCGCAATAGATATGTTTTCCGCTTAAGATTGCTTTTTTATTGATCTCATAATGAACTTTCGGTATCGTCAGATTGAGCACAATATCAACTGACTCATCCTGAAGAAGTTCATCTACGGTACATACTTTCTCTATTTTGTACTGCCTGGCTGTCTGTTTTGCTTTCTCTTCAGAAATATCCGAGCACGCAGTTACCTGCAGCTTCTTATAATATTTATTAATATTCGTGAGATAGATATTGGAAATGACACCGCATCCAATTAATCCTACATTTAACCTGTCCATCTCTGATCCCTTCTTCCATTATCAATGGTTTTCTAATAATTCTAACATGAGGTTCAGTTTTCCTTCACTTTCCACATACGCATACTGTCCCGTACGATACTGCCCTGTCTGCACAGCCGGAATCTGATTCTTTCGCAATGTCTCCAAAATCTCATCCATGTGCTGAATCTCAATCCCTATATGATGGAATCCTTCTCCCTTTTGATCCAGATACTCTCTCCATGTGCTGTCATTCTCATCTGGCTCCATCAGTTCCACACGGAGAGTATCCAGCTGTAAAAATGCCTGCTTCGCCCTGGCCGGTGTAGAAGCTCCCCGATACATGACATTGGCTTCCTCTTTACTGCCGGTCCATTTCACAGCCGGTTTTTCCAGATGAAATACCTTACAGTATTCCTCCAGTGTTTTCTCAATATCTTTTACCACGATTGCAATATGGGAAAATTTTGCCTCTTCCCCCGCTTTCATATTCATAAGTATCCTCCTTGTCCCGTCTACAGCGGCATCGGCCTTCCGGTGGAATCAATAAATGCTATTTTAGAATAAATCTTCTTTTTGCGTTCCAGGATATCCAAAATTCCATTGGCGATATCTTCCGGGTCCGCAGGCGCATCCGTCCCGCCCATATTGGTGCGCATCCATCCCGGATGAACTGCATAAACCAGAATGTCCTTTGGTTTCAGATATTCCCGCAGCCTTTCAGAAAACATATTCAGTGCCGTCTTTGACATGCTGTAGGGATAATTTGTCTCAAACGCATTGATGATCGTCCCTGCTTCTGATGATATATTTACAATCACCTGCTCTTTCCCCCGGTACAGCTTTGGCAATAATGCCTGGATGACCCGCATTGGCCCGATGGTATTAACTTCAAATGACTCTGTCATTTTCGACAGGTCAAGATCCTCAATTGTTTTTTCTCTCTCTATCATAACTGCCGCATTATTTACAATCGCATCCAGCCTGCCGCCCTGCCGGGATATCTCTTCCGATGCTTTCCTGATACTGCCTGCATCCGTCACATCCATGACAATTGGATGCATGGATGCGGCAAATCTTCCTCTGCAGTCATTGAATTCTTCTGCGACATGTGACAGCGAATGGGCTGCCGCGTATACGGTATGCCCTCTCTGCAGGGCAAGGCGTGTCATGCAGACTCCAAGCCCCTGCCCCGCTCCGGTGATTAATATGTCCATATATGTACGCTCCTATTTCTCACGGGACTGCCTCTCTTTTAACTCAATCGTAACACCAAGCTTTTCCTGTGTTTCAAAATAAGCATAACGTTCAAACATTTTCTCTTCCACAAATGTCATCGGATATCCGCCCTGTTCCATCAGGTCAATCTGGTGCTCAAAACCATCTACATAAAAAGAGATAAAGCAGACACCCGGTCCATAATTTTTCAGATATTCAAGCCATGGACTGGGGGTATCATCAAAAGGCTCTACAATTTCCAGATAAACCGGGTCCAGATTGACAATACAGGATTTTAATTTGGGTGTGACTTCTTCTCCTCTCAGCTTTTTGTAAGCCCCTTCCAACGGCTTTTTTAAAGGATCCGGATAGCGGACCACCGCTTCTTCTTTCAGGTCAAAAAGCTCATTGTACCGCTTTGCAGCTTCTTCAATGTCCTTTACTACAATTCCTATTTTCACGATTTTCGTACTGTTTAATTTCTCGCTCACGCTGTCTCCTCCTGCTGTTTTTTCTTTAAGAACTGCATCTGCGGAGATTCTTCTCCCAACTGCATTAACTCCACACGGTTACGGTCCGGATCTCTCACCCAGCACTGCCAGTTATTGTCGATTCCGAATTTTACCGGACGGTCCAGTTCACAGCCTGCTTTCTCGATCTTCTCAGCAATGGCGTGGATATCAGACACTTCAAAACATAAATGTGAAAATCCGATATTCTCGTTGGCATACTCTGTGTAATTCACTCCTCCATAGAATAATTCTATGAACTGGCTGCCCCCTGCATATAAGTAGACGATCCATGGCTCCCCTGTATTAGGCTCTGCCATTTCAAATGCCTTTTCAAATCCCAATACATCACAGTAAAATGCAATTGATTTCTCCATGTCAGAAACGTTTAACGCTGTATGTGCTAATCCTTGTACGATCATATTTTTATCCTCCAATTTTAAAATTAGTAACTATCCTTTGACACTTCCTTCTGCAATTCCTTTTACAAATACTTTATTGCAGAGCATGAAGATCAGTATGACAGGTATCGAAATTACCGCGCCGGAAGCCATGATGGCACCCCAGTCTATGATAAATTCTCCTTTGAACATATTGATGGCGATCGGAAGTGTTCTTACATTCTCTGAATTTGTCAGATTCAATGCAAAAATAAATTCTTCCCAGGTCGCTAAAAATGTATAAATTGCAACCGATATCAGTCCGGGTCTTGCGATTGGTATGACAATCCTGCACAGGATTCCAAGCTTCGAAGCCCCGTCAAGCCTTGCCGCCTCTTCAAGCTCTATTGATACTCCGTCAAAAAATCCTTTCAGCATCAATGTTGCAAGCGGCACTGTGATTGCCACATCCGGCAGAATCAGGGAAAAGTGTGTATCCATCAGGCCGATTTTGGAAAATACCAGGTAGATTGGTATAATCAGGACAACCGCAGGCATCATCTGTCCATATAAAAGTCCCACATACATTGCCTTTTTTCCCTTAAAACGATATCTGGAAAATCCATATCCCGCCAGGCATCCAAGTACCACGGTGAGAAATGTCGCGGTCACCGAGATAATCACACTGTTTAAAAACGCCCTCGGAATCCCGCTGTCAAATATTACACGAATGTAATTCTCAAATGTCACACGTTCTATCGCAAATGTCGGGGGCGACGAATAAATCTCAGACTGGCCTTTTAAAGAAGAATCGAACATCCATAAAATAGGAAACACCGCGATGATCACCATAGCTGCTAAAAAAAGATGAACCAATGTTGTCTTTATCGTCTCTTTTGTTTTTTTCTGCATCAGTCTTCGTCACCTCCAATCGTTGATTTGATATAAATACTGCTGAATAATGCTACGATTACGAATAATATGCTGCTCGCCGTCGCTGCCCTGCCGAAGTTAAAGTTCTGGAATGCTTCTTTGTAAATGAACATCGACAATACCTGAGATGAAGTTCCCGGGCCTCCGCCTGTCAATACGAAGATAAAGGTGAACGCGTTCAGTGTCCAGATTGTCAAAAGCAATACGACGGTCTTACATGTTCCTGAGATATGGGGCCATGTAATTACTTTAAAGCGGTTCCATACATTAGCTCCATCCACGGCCGCCGCATCATGGAGACTTCCCGGCACCGACTGAAGTGCGGCCTCAATATATAATATGACAAGAGGAAACATCTTCCATGTGTTCACAATGATGGCAGAGATCAGAGCCAGCTCTTTGCTGCCAGTCCATGGCAGCGCCGAGTCGATGATGCCCAAATTCATCAATATGGTATTCAAAATCCCAAAATCCGAGTGATACATCCACTTCCATACCATACTTCCGATCACTGCCGGCAGTATCCAGGGAAGCATGATCAGACATCTCCATATCCCCCTGCAGCGGACTCTGTCCTGAGATAAAACCAGAGCACATATAAACCCAATCGCAAACTGGAACAATACACTGAAAAATGTCCAGATGACTGTATTCTTTAATGCGTTTAAAAACCCCTTGTCTGTAAGCAGCATTTTGTACTGTTCAATTCCCACAAAATTCCAATCCGGGTTATAGATGGATTTCTCAAAAAAACTCAATGAGATATTATACAGAAGTGGGAAAAGCATTACTGATGCCACTACTAACAGTGCCGGCACAATATATAATGTTCCCGTATCCTTTCGGCCAAGTTTCATCCTTTTTATTCTCATTTTTATCTTCCCCTTCTGCCAGACAGTGTTTATAAGATCTGATTGATTTGTTCTGTTGCTTCAAGCATTGCTTCCTCTGCGGTAATTTCACCTGAGAGTGCTAACTGAATCTGCTCATACATGATCTGTCTGATCTGTGTCAGCTGCGGAATGACAGGCAGCGGATCACCGTATTGGATTGCTTCTGCCAGATTCTTTAACAATGGATCACTCTCATATTTTTCATTGGTCTGCATTGATTTTCTTGCCGAAAATGTAGTAGAATATTCTACCGAAATCTCCGGTGATGCCAAAAATTCTGCCAACAGCCATGCCGCGTCCGGATTCTTGGAGTGTGCTGAGACTGCCGTACTCCATCCTGCAAAAATCGTCTTCCGTTCATTGCCTTCAAATACCGGAACCAGTGCAGTTGCCATATTGAGATCTGCGTTAATTCCCTGAATTGCTGAAATATCGTATGCCCCTGACATAAAGGATGCTACTTTACCTTCACTGAATAATGTTCTGCCTGCGGCATTATCATTTTCCATAATGCTGTCCGGCACTACCTTCTTCTCTCTGTAAAGGTCTACGAAGAATTCAGCTACTTTTATCGCTTCTGGAGAGTCTAAGGTACAAACGCTGTTATCCTCATTCAGCACGCTTCCTCCGCCGCATAGAATCATATTAATCAGCTGATATGAGGTATTTCCCCATTCACCGCCTGGGATTGCAATTCCTTTTGCCTCTCCTGCCTGGCTGATCTTTTCCGCGATCGGAAGAAATTCTTCCCATGTATCCGGCATGTCTTCATACCCAGCTGCCTCAAACAGATCTTTATTGTAGAAAATTCCATGTGTCTCTGCACGGTACGGCAATGCATATACGGAATCGTTAAACTTTACTCCTTTTTGTGCCCCTTCATAAAAATCACTCATATCGTAATCATTTTCACTGATGTAATCATCCAGATTCAAAAGCCCTTTAGACATTGCGAACGTAGAAACCCATTCATTATTAATGCTGAGCAAATCCGGTCCGCTGCCGCTTGTCAGTGCAGTCAGATACTTATCTGACATTCCGTCACTTGGGAAAAATTCTACTTTCACTTTAATATCCGGATATTTCTCGTTGAACTTCTCAATAAGCCCCGGTGTAATATTCTCATTCCATGACGCATCCCACAATGTCAGTTCCGCGCTGATTTCTTCCGGAGCTTTTTTACTGTTGTCACTTTTTGTTTCTTTTTTCCCGGAACATCCAGCCAATGAACCGGTCACCATAACTCCTGCCAGAAACAAACTTAATACCTTTGATATTCTCATATCACTTCCTCCTTTTTGTTTGTATGTTGTTACTTGTTTGCTGTCACCTGTATTACATCTATGCACTGAGATTAACACGAATAGTTAAATCTGTCAATACACCGATTTATTTTATTGAATTATTATACATATTGCACAGTTTTCACACTGTGCAATAGTTCAGTGTGCACCATAGCAGTCACTCCATTTGATAGCATTTCTCTTTTACCCGACAGCATAGACGTGAATATGAACCTTGCTTGCTGCGGGTCAGGCTGGTACCACTTCTTACCACCACAGTACTTTTCCAGGTTATAAAACAAAGTGGACAAATTCAAATAACTTTTCCAGGCAACAAAAAACACCCTGCCAATCTGTTTATCACATAGATAAACATCAGCAGAGTGTCTCTGTTATTCTTCGTTATGTTTGAAATACATCTTGTTCTTCTGGATATGTTCCCTCATGGTTTCTCTTGCCAGTTTTTCATCATGATCTTCGATTGCCTTCAGAATTTTTTTATGATAAAAAACACCATTTTCGCATCCCATTTTATCAATTACTTCTTCCATGGAATGCTCCAATACATCCCGCAAAATAGAGATTGTTTTGATAATCATGACGTTCTTTGTAATCTGGGACACTTTAAAGTGAAAGTCCAGGTCCGCCCGTCCAAATCCTTTCAAATCCAGACTTTCTTTACATCTGATCATACGCTCCAGAATATCTTTTAAATCATTGATATCCTCCTCTGTTGCTCTGACCGCCGCAAGCCTCGCACATTCTGTTTCGATAATTTCACGGAATTCAAATACCTGTAAAGCAGTATCCTCTTCCAGATACATTGTAGGAATCAGGGCATTCATACTTTCACCTACGTCCAGCTCCTTCACAAATGATCCTTCCCCAAGCCTCGTCTCCAATAATCCCAGTGCATTCAGCTTCTGTAATGCCTGCCTTACCGTAATACGGCTTACGCCGAATTTATCCGCCAGATCATTCTCTGACGGGATCTTGTCTCCCGGCGCCCATTCACCATCTATAAGTAGTTGTTTCAACTGCTGAAAAACCTGTTCCCCAACATTCACACGCTTAATTGGTTTGATACTCATATTATAACCTCCCGACTGGTATGCTGTATTACAACCTGTTTATTTAGATTATTACCTAATATATCCATAATGTCAAGGTATAAACAGATTGAGGGCTAATTTTTGCTACTTTTTGGAAGTTTATTCTAGAAAACTAAGTGTATATATTTCTATATCATTTACACTTTTCCTTAATAACTCTCACTCTGTTTATGTAACCCGAAAAGTGTTTTGACTTTCAAATACAGATTTGCTATGATAGCATCAGGTGCTACCTTACGGTAGGCGGTTTGCCCCTCTTCGCAGGGGATTCGTCCCCTGACTTTTGGAAAGGGGATGATGCGTCATGAGTGATTATGAAATTCTAAGTTTAATGTTAGCTATTTTGACATTAATTGTCATGATACTTCTTCACTACATAGACACAAAAAAATAGACCGCCAATCCTAGCAGATTCGGTCTATTTTTTACTAATTTGCCGGGCACACCGTTTATCGGCAGCACCTTTTATACAATTATATTAGCAGAACAGGGATGAAATGTCAAATTTCTATTTTTCAACATTTAACATTGACGGCTCCCTGCCCAGCAATCTTCTTCCCCGTCTACATAGCCATACATTGCCTCAAAAATAATTGCCACCGATGTCGCCCCGGCATCCTGAAAACCGATAGAACGCTCCATCAATGATTTGGCACGTCCAAACCGCGCCACATATGTCTTCGTACGTTCCACTCCTTCATAGGCTGCCTTATAAGCAGCTTCCAGTGTCTCTCTCATGTCTTCTGTATCTGCATGTTCCATTGCGGCCACAGCCGGTTCCAAAGCATCCACCATTGTTTTATCACCCACCGAGGCTTTTCCCCGTGCTTTAACTGCCTCCAGTGCGCCTCTCATAATCCGGGCAAAAAGACGCCCGTCTAATTCATTGAAACTCTCAAGCCCTTTCATGCCGCCCAGAAACATGGAACCGAAAATCACACCGGATGCTCCGCCCATGGAATTCAGCATCGTCATTCCTGTGGTCTTGAATACGGTATTTATATCTGCAAAAGGACGTTTTTCCATAAGGGCTGATTTTGCCTTTTCCATCCCTCCCGACATTCCGATTCCATGGTCTCCGTCCCCAATTCTGCTGTCCACCTCGGTCAGATAAGACCGGTTTTTAATAATGGCATCACAGGCGCAGATGATCATATCCACGGTCTGCTCTGTATTTAATGTCCCCATATCATCCCTCCGTTTCTGCTGTTATCTGATCCCGCGCATAGTAGGGCGAAAAGCATGCCATGTCATAATACTGTTTGATTTCCTCATCCAGCCTTAATATTGAGATGGAGAATCCTCCCATCTCCTGACAGGTGCAGTAGGTTTTTATCTCCGCGTCATGTACCACAAGACCATCCGCTGTCATCAGCTTATTCAGTTCATAATATACAATGTTTAATTCCAGCAAGGGAGTGGAGCCAAGTCCGTTCACAAGCACTGCTGTTTCTTCTCCCTGTACCAGTTTCATTTCTTCCTTCAGTTCACGATACATCCGCTGAACCAGCTCATTTGCCGGGCGCATTTTTGTCCGTTCAACTCCGGGCTCCCCGTGAATTCCCATGCCAAATTCTATCTCATCTTCTGCAAGTTCAAATGTAGGTTTTTCATTCCCCGGAAGAATGCCCGGCGAAACTGCCAGACCGATGGTGTTCACCTGATCTCTTGCCTTTTCGGTCACCCGTACCACTTCTTCCAAGGTAAGCCCTGCATCACAGGCAGCTCCTGCTACCTTCATCACGAAGATATTTCCCGCAATTCCTCTGCGGTCCCAGATCCGTTCCTTCGGTGCCGACACACAATCATCCCACACCCGTACATGCGCCGTTGGTATGCCTTCCATTTCCAGCAGTTCTTCTGCCATCTCAAAATTCATATTATCTCCGGCATAACATCCATGTACAAACAGCACACCCTTTCCCTGGTCCACCGCTTTTGCCGTCTCCATAATCAGCTCCGGGTTGGGGGACGCACAGATATTACCGCAGGCTGCCGCGTCGGCGAGCCCTCTTCCGCAGAAACCGTAGAACAACGGCTCATGACCGCTGCCGCCTCCGATGACCATTGCTACTTTATCCCTCCTGTGATGCCGGTATTTCAATGCATTATATCCGCCTATCTGCTCATAATACCTTCCATATGCTGCCAGATAACCACCAAGCATTTCTTCCACCACATGAGACGTATCTGCATTTAGTATTTTTTTCGCCATATACGCTCCTTTCTCGTTTCCTTCTGTTTTTTTTTGATTTTTGGTTAAATTCCTGACGCCTTTAAGCGGTTTTCAATATCAGCCACATCGCAGGCATCCAGCACCACGTCCGCGGCTTTTGCGATGTCCTCTATCTGAAACGGCCTGCGGGCACCGGAAATGACATTGATATCTCTCCCCTGTGCATGAAGAAACGCAATTGCCAGATGAGTACAGGTACAATGATATTTTTCACAGATATCCCGGAGGCTGTCTACAAAGTCCAGAACAACTGGAAATTTATCCGGTTTCCAAAGTACCGAATCTTCTCTTGCATCGCCCGGCTGTACGACATAATCCCTTGCCACATTTCCGGTAAGCAAGCCTCTTTCCAGTGGCATGTACGCATGGAAGGACATTCCTTTTTCACGGCAGAGCGGAATGATCTCCTTTTCTGCACTTCTATCCAGCATGCTGTAATGTCCCTGGATGATATCAATCTCCCCGCAGGCTGTGTACGCGCGGATTTCATCCGGTGTCATATTCGAAGAACCGATCGCTCTGATTTTTCCCTCTTTTTTCAATTCCATCAATGTCCCCACGGTTTCCTCCACCGGTGTCATCACTGGAGGGCAGGCCGGATTGTGCGTATAATAAATGTCAATATAGTCCGTATTCAGCCGTTTCAGACTTCGCTCCACCTCCGTACGGATCGCGTGGGCTGTCACATTCCTGGATACCCGGTGGCCGTCTTTTTCAAAGCGGAAACTCCCCTCGTCATCGTCCCACCACAAGCCACATTTTGTGGAAATTACATAGTCACTGCGACGGCCTTTGATTGCCTCGCCGATGACTTCCTCGCTGTGTCCAAATCCGTAAACGGGAGCAGTATCGATGGTATTCACGCCCAGCTCCAGTGCCCGGTGAATGGTATCTATCGATTCCTTATCATCCGAATTTCTCCACCATGTTCCGCCCCCGATTCCCATCGCTCCCATGGTGATGATTGATGCTTTTACCCCGGACTTCCCTATTTCCATATATTTCATAATATGTTCTCCTTTCCTTGCTCTTCCTCTTGTTCCATCATACCCAGAAGCACTGCAATCATGCTGCCCGTCCCATACACGAGTGCCTCCTCATTCAGCCGGTAACCGCTGTTATGAGTCGGGTATACCGTCCCATCTGCTTCCACTGTTTTTGCGCCCGTCCGGAAATATACTCCCTTTGTTGTTTTCAAATACTCGGAAAAATCTTCACAGCCCATGACAGGTTCATGAGAAAGAATCTTTTCTTTTCCAAAGTTTTCTTCCAGAATGTTTCTGATCTTCTCAGTGAGTGCAGGTTCATTGTAAAGAGGCATGCATCCCTCCTGAAAGCTCCACGAGAATCTGCATCCATTGGCACTGCAGATTCCTTCCCCGGTCTCCTTCATTTTCTGAAGGAGAGATTCTGCCAGGTCTTTGTTTAGAAACCGCAGGGTTCCCTTAAGTTGTACTTCCCTCGGAATGCTGTTATAAGAATTGCCGCCGGATATTTCAGTAACACTGAGTACCACCTGTTCTGACGGGCAGACTACCCTGCCTGCAATCCGGTGCAGCGCACATACCAGTTCACCCGCACACAGAATGGCATCCTTGGCCAGATGGGGAAATGCCGCATGCCCCTCCTGCCCGGTAACGGTCATGTCAAATTTATAATTTGCCGCAAAGCCAGCCCCCTCCTGGATGGAAAAACAGCCGGCGTCTTCATCAATGCTATAGTGCATGCCAAAGATATAATCTACCCCTTCAAGCACTCCCTCCTGCACCATTCTTTTCGCGCCGCCTGGCTGGATTTCTTCCGAAGGCTGGAATAAAAACCGGATCTCCCCGCGCAGCTTGTCTGCCTGTTCTGCCAATATCTTTGCTGCCCCCAGCAGAGATGCCGTATGTCCGTCATGTCCGCAGGCATGCATCACTCCCGGATTCCGTGAACGGATCAAATGCGTCTCATCCTCCTCGATCGGCAGGGCATCCATGTCTGCCCGGAACGCAAGGACGGGGCCTTTCTTTCCCGTCTTTAGAATTCCCAGTACTCCTGTACTGCCAATCCTTCTGACCTCCATTTTCTGAAAGCTTTTAAGCTTTTGTTCCACAAAAAGAGACGTCTCAAATTCTTCAAATCCCAGTTCCGGGTTCTCATGAAGATGATGGAACCAGCTTCTGATCTCCGGCTCTGTCTCCTTTAGTCTTTTTTCCCAATTTATTCTCAATGTGGGGTCTCCTGTTCCGCAGACAAAAGAAGCACTACAGCCAGAGCTGCAGTGCTTCTTCTTCCGCTAATTTCCAGCCTGTGCGTCAAATCTTAACTGCCCGCCTGCACCTACATTTTCATCAGGGTGTTCTTTTATAATGACTACCGTATTGACCTTCCTGCCGTCAAAGAATTCCTCCGCCATGCGTTGCATTCCCTGCACCATAGCTCTTTTATACTCGATCGGTTTTCCCGGTGCCGTATAGATGAAGAACGTAATCTGACCGCCGTCATGCGGTGTCTGCCTGCACTCGTCAATCGGATAAAGATACACATCTCTTAATGTCTTTGGAAGATGAAATGCCTCAACAGCCACTTCCCCTGTCTTCTCTACAAAACTCCTGCTCTCTTCTTCTGTAAACTGCATACTTGTTGTTACGATAATTGTTGCCATAATCTTTATCTCCTTTTATACTTGATTTTCAATTAGTAGATATCCGGTACCTCAAACGTCGGATTTTCGTATTTCATCTCTCCGCTCTGCAGATAATAGCCGGTTGGAATTCTGGCGCCTTCGTATGTTTCTAACAGCCAGTCACCGAATTCTTTTGTGCAGGCAGCATCATAAATATCTTTCATCCATTCTGAATCTGCGTCCTTTTCCAAACAGCAGAGTCCCTGTCCGCTGATGTCCAGACATGCCTGGTCTGACTCTGTTGCAAGAATATTACATTTGTCTCTCACATCTTTGTCCATCTGATGAAATGTCATAGCCGGCATGGTTTCTGCGTCCAGATCCGGCAGTGCTCCTACCCTGCTTCTTGCGTCAATTTCATTGATTTGAAGATTCTTCGGATTGGAAGTGATATCAAGCGCGGATGCGTTTTCCGCGTCCGGGTCTACTTCAATCAGCCCGTTGGCCTGTAAAAGATCCAGTTCTCTGGAGCGGTTCGAATTATCGTTTGCTACCGCTACGACCGCGTTATCCGGGATCTCTTCCAATGTCTTATACCGCTGGCTGATGACATATACCGGGCTGTTGGTAATCTGGTCCGCATAATAAACCAAATCGCTTCCGTAGCTTTCATTGTAAGAATTCAGGTATGGAATATTCGCTATGTAGTTCAGTTCATTGGAGCCTTCTGCCGCTGCCTGCATGATACTTATCGTCTCCGAATAAACCTGCGCCTTGATGTCATACTTGTCGGAGAGCTTGTCCGCAATCCAGTTCACTATCTCTTCGTCACGTGCCAGACAGCCCACGGTAATCTCTTTCTTTTCTTTGCCCTCTCCGCTGCTTTCCTTACTTTCTTTTTTCCCGCAGCCAGCCATCGTAAAGGCCATGATTACGCATAACCCCGCTGCTGCAAGTCTCATCTTTCTCTTTCTCATTTTGTTTCCTCCTTTTCTTTTATCGCCATTCCTCTATGGAACGAAGCCCGTCTGTTATTTCACCTTATCGTAAGTCCAGTTACCAATCAGCTGGAGTATCTGTACCATTACTACCAGAACCACGACCGTACTGTACATTACAAGGTCATCGAAATTCTGATAACCGTAAGTCAGTGCCACAGCGCCCAGTCCGCCTGCACCCACAACACCTGCCAAAGCTGTATAACCAAGTACCGAAACCACTGCCATGGTCATATTGGTTACCGCGGACGGAACTGCCTCCTTAACGATGATATAAAATGTAATCTGAATGTCATTTGCGCCGAAGGACTGTGCCGCCTCTATCAGCGCCGGATTTACTTCCTTAAAACTGCTCTCCAAAAGCCTTGCCACAAGCGGTGACGCGGCGATTGTAATTCCAAAGATTGCTGCGTTCGTTCCGATGACTGTACCGCATACCGCTCTGGTGATCGGAATGATCGCAATTACCAGAATTAAAAACGGAATGGAACGCAGTACATTGATGATGGTTCCGCATGTTGTGTAGATTACTTTGTTCGGATGCAGCCCTCTGGGGTTTGTCGTCACCAGTACCAATGCCAGAATCAGTCCGATTACGAAACAGGCGACACTGGATACAACGAACATGATCATTGTTTCTTTTAACCCCGGCAGAATAATACTTTCTATTAACCGCTGTATCGTCATTACTCTTCCCCCTTTACAGTTTCCGCCACTCAGCGTTCTTCTCTTTCAAAAATGTTTCTGCTTTTTCCATGTCCTTCTGGTCAATGCCAAGTACCAGATTTCCTGCAACCTGATCCCGGTACCGGTCCATCTGGCCCCATACCACATCAAAGTCGATCCCTGCCGATACTGCCAGTTCTGACAGAATATGCCGCATTTCATGCCCGGACTCTGTACTTTTTAATACCTCGATGTAACCCATTCCCATCTCTCTTGGGAATTCAACACTCTTACCCAGAAGTTCTGAGAGTTCATCCGGGTGATTCAGGAAAATGTCCTCCACCGAACCACTGATTTTCAGCTTCCCTTTACTGAGTACTGCCATCTTATTACAGACATTTTTTACAACCTCCATCTGGTGTGTCACCACTACAATGGTGATTCCAGATTTTTTATTAATCTCTTTCAGAAGCTGTAAAATGGACTGTGTAATATTGGGATCTAACGCAGAGGTTGCCTCATCGCACAGAAGAATACTCGGTTCCAGTGCCATAGCTCTCGCAATCGCGACTCTCTGCTTCTGCCCGCCGGAAAGTTCTCTCGGAAGAGACTTGACCCGGTCTGCAAGCCCAACAAGTTCCAGATTCGCCATCGCTTTATCGAGCATTACCTTTTTGTCATATTTCAGGCATTTCATCGGAAGACAGACATTATCCAGTACATTCATCCGTTCCAAAAGCGAAAACTGTTGGAATATCATCCCGATACCGGAACGGAATTTCCGAAGTTCTTTCCGTTTTAATGCCTGAATATCAACAGAGTTCACATAAAGATTTCCTTCCTCGAACGGAAGAAGTCCGTTGATGCAGCGCAGTAGCGTGGATTTTCCTGCGCCGCTGACTCCCACCAGCCCATATATATCCCCGTCCTCTATCTTAATATCAATCCCTTCCAATACGGGTGTATCTCCAAATCGTTTACATAATCCTTTGATTTCAATCAAGTCCATCACCCCCTTTATCTATTTTGCAGAAGCACTTTTTCCATACTCCTCTGCCACCTCATAAATCAGGCGGTTGAGATAGCTGCCTCCCGGTGTCATGGCACAGCCTGGCGCAAAGATAAACCGGTTGCTTCCATTCTCAAGCACTGCATCCTGAAAGCGTTTTACGAGCCTTTTCTTTACCAATTCCCTGTCATTTTCCGGCGTCATAAAATCATGATTCTGGTCAATACCGGTAATCAAAATCTTATCTGTTTCACTCCGGACACTCTTAATGGTTGTAATTTCATCTTCTTTTAGGCCGGCAGGACAATTTTCCCAATTCAGTGCCTGAATCTCATCCATACCATAGCCATAATATCTCTGGATTCTAAGCTTTTTGTCCCCATGCGCATGTGCCATGTTAAACCAGGTTCTGCCCTTACAATACTGAATAATCTCTCTTTCATAAGGCACACAAAATTCATCGTACTGTTCCTCCGAAATAATGTGTTCCATCGAATACTGGTTGGCAAGAAAGATTCCATCGATTCCTTCTGCAAAGAGCGCATCCAGGTAATTCATATTGGTCTTTGTCATTGCCTTGAGCGCTTTATGTAATGCATCCGGATGTTCTTCCATCAGTTTTTTCATAGGTCCTGCATCCAGAGAGCCTGCGCATTCCTGCAATGCGGTCAGCGGATTAAATATTGTTGCAACTAATGGAATCCTGTCCTGATAGTAGTCTTTCATCCGCTTCAGCACTTCCAGTTCCCTGTGAAATACGGGATTATCCACTTCCAGCACCGGAAGATTTTCTGCATCTCTGGCATTTTTAACCGGATATTCTAAAATGGTTCCATACCATTGATCCAGCTTTGTTGAAAAATGGATTTTCCCTCCATATGCTTCTGTGTAATAATGTCCATTGGTCATAATCTTCATAAAATCCCAATGGTTGGAGTCTGTAGACATGATTAATTCTTCTGAAAAATCACGGATATTCCTATCCGCCAAAGGCATATGATACCACCCGCCGATCGGGGTTCTGTCAATTTCCTTTCCCTGTAAAAGCGCTTGAATTCTTTCTGTTCCGTTCACTGATAACACCTCTTCTTCCTTTATGATTCCGGCAGCATTTAGAGCCTCCGGTATTACAGATTGTATTTACTTAGCCATCGATATAAAGTTGCTCTTCCGATTCCCAGCTCTTCTGCGATTTCCTTCTTCGTCTTCCCACTGTATAACAGCAGTTCCCGAATCTGTTCCTCTTTCTCGTCCTCCATTCCTCCCATCCGTTTATAGCCGTATTTGAACTGGATCCGCTTAATCAATCCGACGGTTACTATATTTGTATTCATTTCCATTACCAAAAGCTCCGCAAACTGCCGCAAAGACCGTGTTCCTTCCTCCCATCTGCAGGCGGTCAGGTAATCCCACACGTCATTCTTCACTTTAATGCTCTGCTGTCGCTGATAGACGGCTGCGTAATCATCAAGATACATCCGGAAACAATGTTTTAAATCTTCTTTGTTCTCTGAAGCCAAAGGTACATATATCTGATTGCGGGAGATATAGTAATACAGTTTGTCCGAAAACAACCCCTTTTCCACCAGATCTTTCAAATCTTTTTCAGAGGTTACTATCATCCTGATACTGGAACCAAACTGCCCCCTCATCTGGTTTTTCACCAGATATTCAACCACTTTTTTCTGCAGATGCAAGGGAAGATGCTCTGCTGAATATAAGCAGAGTGCTTTTCCCTTCGCCATATCCAGATAGCCGTGGAATCTGGCCGGAATGCCGAAAAGCTTCTGTTCCAGCAAATGCTCCTCACTGCCGCATTCGATTTCCAGGATTCCTTTGCCGTCCGCCGCATACTTCATCAGATACATGCGGGCCAGTTCATCACTTTGAACCTTGTCTTTCCCAGTGATCATAATGGACAAATCATTGTTTAATGCCTGTTCAGCGGCGGCCTTAGCTGCACTCATCTCAGGCCCGGGACCAAAAAACCGCTCCATCCATCCTTTCAGTTCATAGTTCTTTGCCTGCTTCTTCAGAAAAATATCGGTGCTGACATCCTGGAACACATACAGGTACCGCTCTTTCTTTTCAGCATTCTCTACTTCCTGTACAAAGGACAGCTCTGTAATTCCGTCCGCATATTTCTGAAATCCCGTTCCGTTTCCATAAGACTGGGCTTTGGCTTCTCTTCTTCCGATCCGGCGGCTTAATATTTCCTCGATATTTCTGCCGGCCATTTCTGTTCCATCTCCAAAAAATGCCTCAAATCTCTGATTATAGAATAAAACAGACTTCCGCTCATCTACGACCGCCGCCGCTTCTGCCATATGGTTCAGCACAGAGCTTATCATTCCCGGAATTTCTTCTATTCTGTGCGCATATGTAACGTTTTGAATTTTATTTCCCAGCATCTCCGCAATCTGCCCCAGGAAAATGACCGCATCTTCAAATGTCCAGTCCGGATAATACTCCCGTCTCTTTTGTATCAGTAATGCGATTGCTCCGATACATTTTTGTGCGGCAGTTACGGGAACTCCTACGATACTTGCAATCTCACAGTCTTCATACTGAGGACAGTTTCTGCATTCATCGAAACAGCTTTTATCCTCCACTATTTTCATCTCTCCGCTGACAATGACGCTGCCTACCGCGGAATTCACCTTGATATCTATGGGTTTTTTCTCATATTCAAATGTGTTGATCAGACTGTTTAAATGCCTGTCCACCACAATAACATCTGCATTGAGCATCCGCTTCAGCATATAGGCAATCTGTTTGATATCTTCCTTCAAATCAATGAGTTCCATCCATCATTCCCCCAGCATAATTTTTAGTATTTCTCTGTCCGTGCCCTTCATGCCGCAGGCAGCCATACGCCCTATATTTTCCACCGTTCTGTCTGCATTTTCACCTACAATTCCTTCTCCCGGCGGAAAGGTTCTGCCCTGCTTTGCCATGTCATACCCAAGAAGTGCACTGAACAGTGCTGCCGCGATCTTTGCTGCACAACTGGATTTGGCTCCGTCGCAGACCATCCCTCCCACGGATGCCACCGTATTCACCAGTGTCCGTTCCAGAATTTCCGGTTCACACCCATCTAAAAATGCAATGCCGCATACCGCTGCTGCCGCTGCGCTTACCGCACCGCAGAATGCGGATAGTTTTCCGATACTTCTCTTTTGGTAAATGGCGATCAGGTTCGATACACACAGCGCTCTAAGCATCAGCTCCTCCGGACAGTTACGGTACTGCACATACATCACTACCGGTACTGAAACTGTGAGTCCCTGGTTCCCGCTTCCACTGTTAATCACTACAGGAAGAGGACATCCGTTCATCCTTGCATCGCTCCCTGCCGCTGTGGCTGCACAGATACGGCTGTAAATATCGTCATCCCTCTGTAAAAGCACGGGTCCTACGGATGCTCCCCAGGCGTGTTTCATTCCTTCCCTTGCAATTGCCATATTGCAGGATACCTGCCGCCTCAGAAGTTCGCTCACCTCTTCCAGATCTGCCTGACAGGCGTAGCAGAATATTTTCCGAATGGAAAAATGCTCTTCTCCTTCCTTACTGTCCTGCTGTATTTTCTCTTCCAGCCTGCGGCATCGTTTTTTATTCTTCCAGACTTCCCCCAGATTCATGTGAGAATCAATGATCTCAAGGCTCACACTGTCATCCCCTGCTTTCATCGTCAGAATAAAATGAAGTGGATGGGCCGTATCAAGAATCCCTGTTTTCACTATATTCTGCTGCAAAAGCTGTATCAGCTTCTGTCTCTTTTCTTCGGTCATCGCTGACAGAACTTCCATCCCCAGTTCTGCTTTCTGACAGAGCGCTCCTGCCAGTACGGCTGCTTCAATTCCTTTTAAGCCTCCTGTCTCAGGGACTGTGACTGCTTTTACGTTTTTAATAATATTTCCCGAACACAGGATCTCACAGGTATCCGGCATTTTCCCCAGAAGTGTTCTGGCATATGCCGCTCCATAAGCAATCGATATGGGCTCTGTACATCCCAGTGCCGGCTTTAGTTCCTCTTTTAAAACAGCCGTGTATGCTTCCATTTCCCGCTCTGTAAGTGTGTCACACTTCGTTCCAGCCATAGGACTTCACTCCTCCAAAATTTTTATTTTATGTCTTATTGAGACAGAATTATGAGACAATTAAGAACTTCATCTCGTTTTTTTCTTTTAATTGTCCTTTATTTTAAGTGTATTAAATCAAAGTGTCAATCAAATCGCTCTATATCTGTGTTTTTGTATCATAGTTGTCTCTATTATGTCTCATTTGTGTATCACTTCTCGCCTTGTCAACCCCTTTTCTCTATGTTACCGTATTTTTTTGTCTCTAAATTTGGTAATATTAACCACATCAAAATCTCCTTTTATTCCTATCTGTCTCATTCTCATCTAAAACAAGGCACAAAAAAAGAAGCCTTTCACTTACCGTTACTGAAAGACTTCTTTCATGTTCTGCATTTATTATATCTCTGTTTTCTATTTCAGAAGCTTAACTATCCCATCGGCCATCGCACACAGCAGAATACAGCACGACACTGCCCCGGCATCCAGCACTCCTCTGGACCGTTCCCCAAGCCTGCTTGACCTTCCAAACCTCGCGGTCATCTCTTTCGTCGAGTCTCTTCCTGCACATGCGGCTGCCTTCATCCTGCCCAGCGCTTCTTTAAAGTCTCCGCCTGTCTCCGCCTCTGCTTTTAAAGTATAAACTGCCGGGGAAAGTGTATCTACCAATGTCTTATCCCCGACTTTCGCCTCGACAATCTCACATAGTCCGGAAAGACCTGCTTCCAGCATTGCGCTGAAATCAGAAAGTCCAATCGTCTCAAAATCATCTCCCGCATCCGCCATCTCCATGAAGATGGTTCCATAAATCGGTCCCATGGAACCGCCGATCTCATTAAGAAGGATCATCCCCAGTTCCTGAAGACCTTCCGTGAATCCAGGCTCTGTCTCCCGGAATCTGTCTTCAAACTGCGTAAACCCTTTGTTCATATTCATGCCGTGATCGCCATCGCCAATGAGGCCATCGATATCTCCAAGATACGTCTTATTCTCCTGCACCGCCCTGACCATCTCCATGAGGATCGGTTTTCCCTCGCTATTTTTAAATGTACCCATCTGTCCACCTCATCTTAAAACTGCTTCAATCCCATACTGTTGCACGGCATATCTATCAGATGTTTCAATTCCTCATCCAGTTTCATTACCGTCAAAGTGGCGCCCATCATATCCAGGGAAGTGAAGTAGTTCCCAACATAAGCCCTGTAAGTCCTGATTCCCTTAGCTTTCAGAATTTCATCGATCTCATCATAGAGAACATACAGCTCCATCACAGGAGTCGCGCCAAGGCCTGAGACCAGAACAACAACCTCATCTTTGCTCTGGAACGGATAATCTGGAAGTACAATATCTGTCATCTTCTGTGCCATCTGCGCAGCCGTCCCAAGCTCTGCCACCTCAATTCCCGGCTCTCCATGATGCCCGATTCCAACTTCCATCGTTCCTTCTTTAATCTCAAAATTCGGGTGGCCGACTGCCGGAAGGGTACATGGGGATAATCCGATTCCTACACTTCTTGTCTGGTCTATTGCTTTCTGCGCTGCTTTGATCACCTCATCGAGAGTTCCTCCCTGGGCGGCTTTCGCGCCTCCCACTTTCCACATCAGAACTTCCCCGGCCACACCGCGGCGTTTCTCTTTCTGATCTTTCGGGGCAGATGCCACATCATCATTGGCGACTACAGTCTTCACTTCGATGCCCAGTTTCTTTGCCATCTTGACTGCCATTTTTACATTCATGTTGTCTCCGGAATAATTCCCGTACAGGCAGGCAACGCCTTGTCCCTGATCTGCTTCTTTGAATGCTTCAAGGAATGCTGCCGCAGTGGGGGAAGAACAGATCTCCCCCACCGCCGCCGCATCGCACAGATTCTCCCCCACATATCCGATGAATGCCGGTTTATGGCCGGAACCTCCGCCTGTCACAACACCTGTCTTGCCTTCTTTACGCTTCCTTGCTTTCACAACCCTTGGATGTTCTGTCGGTTTCACAATCTCTGAATGAGCCTTCAGAAATCCTTTCAGCATCTCATCCACAATATCATCCGGATGATTTAATATTCTCTGCATCGTTTCTTCGCTCCTTTTTACTCTCCCAGAATCTCCACGTCAATCTCCAGCATTTCACAGATCATCTTCAGCTCTTTCATCTTATCACCGTAGACTGCATGGCAATGGTTGGCATCGAACTGATCAAGAAAGATCTGATGGTCGAACGGAAGTTTTGCAAATACATGCGGCCATTCTTCTGTCGTCTCTTTCATTTTTTCTTCCGGCAGTGTAACGAATTCTGCCGGGATGAGCGTCATCCTGTATCTTCCTTCTTTTCGGTTCAGGCGCGCAATCGTAGCCTGGCCCGGCGCTGTCATCAGATTCACATGGCATCCGCCTCCCGCATAGATATCAAGTGCCGGATACAGCTTTGTCTTTGCCAGATTTGCCTGATAATCGTCTTTTCCTGTTGCATAGTAAGTGGACTGTGATCCGCAGTTGCAGAATACCATCACGTCTTCTTCTTTATCGTAATGCCGCACATCCATGAAAATAACCGGCTCATCGGTCAGTAATTTTAAAATCTGCATGGTAAGAGCCGCATCAGAATCTGCCTCACAGGCATAGACAACCGGGTCTTTCGGGCCGTCCCAGTCATACGGGTCATTGCAGAATGCCGCGCAGATACATTCCGTACAATAATGCCGGCTCATCTCATAATGGCATTTGACACCTACAAAATCATATTCATTCTCCCGGATGATTTTCTTCAGCGCTTCGTAGTGGCGGATCTGGGTTTTTAGTTTCTCCGGGGTAAAACTTGTCCCATTGTAGCGGATCTCCCCGACATTTTGCTCAAGCCAGGCAAAAGCCTTCTCTACCTGCTCCTCAGGAACGTCTTCTGCCATTCTCACAAGCTCACTCTGATCCATATGGTCAACATCCACACCGAACTTTTTCTGCCAGTCCTGCATACTGACGGTTGCACTGTACATGCCAAGGCTTCTGCCCCCAATCAGCCCGTATTTCTGCCCGTTCAGGCGGCTGACCACTTTGGCGCACCTGGCAAAACAGAGGTATTTCTCTAACACTTCCGGGTCGCATACGTCACCGCTTGCCCGGAAATGATGAATTCCAAGATGGTTCAATGCCCCTCCGGCCGCCAGCATTGCCACCATCCCAGGCCAATCCGGGTTCAGGTTCGCGGCAAGAAGATACGGACCCTTGCCATTCTCAGCCGCAATGGCAGAAAAATTTGGAAAAGCAAACACACCGTAAGATAAAATCGTTCCGTCGACGTTCTGATTTTTCAGATATTCCGCCTGCTCCTTCGCTGTCCTTACACTGTGCACAAGTTCTTCTGCCTCCACGACCTCAACCTGTCCTGACTCTCTCAATGCTTTTACAATGGCATCCACCTGCGCCTGCACAATTTCTTTCAGCTGTTCATGTACTTCCGGGTCACCGTCAGACAATCCCATAATCCCTAATCTTGGTTTTCCGCTCATCAGTCTTCTTCCTCCTGTCTCCCAAATTTCACATATCCAGGATGTTTTCCATCCGGATTCTTCCTCCGGTAATCTGCCACAAGCTTATCAATCTCTTCCCTTGGAAGCTCATAGGACTTTCCGAGAACTTTGGCAAGGTATATAATCTTTGCATTATATTCCAGTGTCTCTGTCTTATAATATGCCTTAATCAGATCCGTCCCTACCGTCACAGTCCCGTGATTCTCCAGAATAAATGCGTCATAATCATCAAGATACGGAATCAGCCCGTCTGCCAGTTCCTGTGTGGATGGCTGTGCATATGGTACAACCGGCACTGCCCCAAGCCCGAAGACTGCCTCCGGAAGAAGATACTCATCCAGCGGAATGTGTGCCACCGCAAATGTCGTCGCGTACGGTGGATGGGCGTGCACTACCGCACCCACATCGGGGCGTTTATCATAGACCCGCAGATGCACTTTTACCTCTGAAGATGGCGGATAGGTTCCTTCCAATGTCTCACCTTTTTCATTCACCTTGACAATCATCTCCGGCGTAAGGTATCCTTTACTGATTCCCGTCGGAGTCGTGAGATACTCCGTTTCACTTAATTTTACCGTGATATTTCCGTCATTGGCCGCCACAAATCCATTCGTATAAATCCTTCTGCCGATATCGCAGATCATCTCTTTTATTCTGGCTTCTTCCATACTCATTTTCTCCTTTTATCCGTGCATAAGACTTGTTATTTCTCCAGATCCAGTATGACTTTGATCGTCTTTTTCTCTACTACCAGTTCCACTACCTCATCGATCTCATCCCGGGTTTTTACATGGCTGTAGAAATCTTTGGGATTAATCACTCCTTTTTGCATCAGTTCGATATTCTCATTCGTAATCGCATACTGTCCGTATGGGAAATTCAACATCTGAAGCAGTGTGTTATTTTTTAACCTGGTCACATCGACCACCGAGTCTGAGTTTCTCAAAACTCCCATCGACCCGACAATTCCATACGGTCTCAGCAGATGGGAGCCTTCCATCAGAATGGAGGTCAGCCCCACAATGTCAATCACCCGGTCGAAAAGCCTTCCTTCCAGTGCTTCTTTTTTGTCAACTTTTGTATAATTGATTGTCTCGTCAACTTCTGACAGTGTCTTTGCAAGGTTTAGACGTTCCTCCACTCCATCAATCACCGTGATCGTCTTTGCCCCCAGGTATCTCATATATTTCATCGTCGCAAGCCCCATCGGACCCGCTCCATACACAAGGACATCTTTTCCCTCAACGTTAAAATTCTTTGCCGCACTGAAACACTCATTCAATGTGATCAGGCATCCGCCGTCGATCACATCGAAGTCGGACGGTATCTGCACACATTCCAGCTGACGCGGAATCAGAAGGGATTCATCCACCCCGTCCTCCATCATCGCTTTCTGATCCTGGACAAGCCCATAGTCGCACATCGCGCCCCAGGTACACCCATATGGGGTTCCCGGCATAATACGGATGATCGGGTTCATAATCCGGTCGCCCACTTTATAATTTCTGACCTTACTTCCAAGTTCCACAATATCTCCGACCCCTTCGTGTCCAAGCAGCGTCGGAAAACTGTCTACTTCCACTGACATTTCGCCTCTCAGAATATGGAAATCCGTTCCGTTGCAGAAGCCGCAGGATTTCATTTTTACAAGCGCCTCATACGGACCGATCTCCGGAACCGGAACATCCTCCACCAGTTTTATTTTTCCATCCCCCACCGCGGCGATACCGCGCATGTATTTTTCGCCCATCTGTAGCCCTCCTTTATGATTTATGAATGCACAACTGCAAGTATTTTTTATACTGCCTGTCCCATTGTTTCCTGTCTTTTGGATCATACACTTCCGAAGGGAAAGAATTTCTCACAATCTCCCTCATCTCCTGCTCTGATTCCACGATCCCTGTCCCATACGCCTGCAGCAGTGCATTGCCGACAGCAGATGCCTCCGCAGGTCCCGTCTTTACCGGAAGTCCGGTCGCATCCGCCAGGAATTGATTCAACAGCGCCACCTTGCTTGCCCCTCCAACCACATACAAAACCTCCGCCTTTGTCCCTGTGGTATCTTCCAGCATCCAAAGCGCGCGCCTGGACTGCATCACAATGCTCTCATAGATGATACGGACAATCTGTCCCGCATCCGTTACCCCTGGCACTCTCTGCCCGGTTCTTTCAAGGTAATGACAGACTGCTGACGCCATCTCTGTGGGACGTCCAAAACTTTCATCTTCCGTATCCAGCATTCCGTAGAACTCTTCTGCCTCTCCCGCCATATGCGCAAGTTCTTCATACGTATAGGAAATACCCATCTGTTCCCACTGGCGTCTGCATTCCTGTACCAGCCACATGGCTGTAATATTCTTCTTTAACAGCACTTTGCCAAACGCAAGTCCCGTGTTGGAAAGGCCATATTCGTAAGATTTCAATAGGTCTGCCGTCTCTTCCAGTTCCATACTCATCAGAAACCAGGAGCCCGTCGCCAGAAATACATAGCGCTCTCCTTTAAGCGCCGGCACTGCCACTGCCGCTGACGAAGTATCATGAACCGCAGGTGTGATCACTTTGACCTCCCCGATTCCAAGGAACTTTGAAAGATTTTCCTGCACGTTTCCAAGTACGGTGCCCGCCCGGACAACCGGAGGGCAGATGCTTTTTGGTATCTGGAACCTTACAAACATCTCATCTTCCCAGTCTTCCTTCTCCATGCAGAAAAGCTGTGAGTAAGACGCAACCGACACCTCAGAACAGAGATTTCCCGTGAGAAGATACATCAGAAGATCTCCAAGGAACAGGATCTTTTTATTCCCCTGAAGCCCATGAGGATATTCCTTTTTGTAGGCCAGAAGCTGGCACAGAGAAGAACTTTCCAGCCTGCGCTGTGTCGTGAGACGGTAGATCTCCCGGTAATCCAGAGTCTGTTCCACCTCTTCTTCCATCCCGTCTGTCCGTAAGTCCCGGTAGAACACCGGCATTCCGATCATTCCGCTGTCAAGGTCTATGAGACTGTAATCGGAACTCCACGAGTCAATTCCCACCGTATCGATCTGCACTCCCCGGGCTGTAAGTCTTCTCAGATTCTCACAGATTCTTCCATATACTGAGAACACATCGGTAGACAGATGCCCCTGAAACATCGACCGCCCCATCTCAAAGCGGTCCACCTCTTCCATCTCTAATGTCCGGTCTTCTCTGATCCCTGCCAGATATATCTTCCCATTGCTTGATCCAAGATCCACCACCAGATGCTGCATAATATTCCCCCTTTGATCCAGACCTCATCTGTTACAGACGGTAATATTTCGCCGCATCCGTACATCCGAACAGATCCATCTTCTGTCTCATCACAGTCTTCATCACTTCAATTGCTTCTTTATAGATTTCATTCGGTTCTCTGAGCGCCTGGTCTTTTAGTGTCTTTCTCACCTGCTGATAATACGGATCTTTGATATCAGAGGAAATATTGATCTTGTTGATTCCAAGCTTTACTGCCTCCGCAACCTCTGCATCCGGATTGCCGCTTCCCCCGTGAAGTACAAGCGGTATCTTCACCATTTCTTTAATTTCTTTCAGAATGTCAAGCCTCAATTTCGGAATATATCCTTTCGGATACAGTCCATGTGCTGTGCCAATGCCGACTGCCAGTGTATCTACCCCTGTTCTCTCTGCAAATTCTTTCGCTTCTGCCGGAACTGTATATGTGATCTCTTTTGTCCCCTCTTCTGCGCTGTTCCCCATGATCCCAATCGTTCCAAGTTCTGCTTCCACCGAGACATTAAGCGGATGGGCAAATTCAACGACCCGTTTTGTCAGTGCGATGTTTTCCTCGAACGGGCAGCGTGAAGCATCGATCATGACTGAAGTGTATCCTGCACGTATGGCACGCTCAATCTGCTGATACGTAGAGCCGTGATCCAGATGGATACATACGGGAATTCTTGTGTCGTTCGCCATCTTTGCGCAGTAGGTGATAAAGGCATCTCCCTGGAATTCCAGTTCGTCCGGATGAACTTCAATGATGACCGGTGAGTGTTTCTCTTCCGCCACTTCAATCGCTGCTTTCAATATCTGTCCGCTCCCTGCATTGAATGCCGGAACGGCAAAATACTCTTCGTCCGCTGGTGCAAGCAAATCTTTCATATTCATTAACATGTGATCTTCCTCCTATGATCTCTTGTAATCCGTTTCATTTTCTTCTTTTCTTATCTTCAAATACCGTCCGTATTTATCTTCCCATTCCCTTGAATTCTGCGGTTCATACTGCCTGTCACTGAAAACCTGTTCTCCCAGAAATTCTTCTATGGAATTGATTTGTCCCTGTGTTTTCATCTGCATCAGCAGGTTCCCAAGAGCCGTCGCCTCCGGATGCCCGCAGCTTACCGTACATCCCGTGATATTCGCTGCGCATTGGTTCAGATACCCATTGCGGCTGCCGCCTCCGACGATGTACAGGCTGCTGATCTGCTGTCCCGTCACCTGGCATAGTTCTTCATTGTGAAGTCTGTATTCGCACGCAAGCCCTCCGATGACCGTCTGCATGATCTCAACCAAAGTCTCAGGTATCTTCTGTCCGGTCCTTTTACAGTAACTCTGTATCTTCTCTGGCATATGCCCCGGTTTTGCAAAGTCTCTGGCATCGGTATAGATCATGGATGGAAATGCCTCTGCCTTCTCTGCCTGTTTTACCAGTTCTGTAATGCCGATGGAATATCCCTTCTCCCGGTAACTTCTCATGCATTCCTCCAGAATCCAAAGTCCCGCAATGTTGCGGATCAGGCGGTACTGCCCCTTTGGCTGCCCTTCATTTGACATCTGATACCTGCAGGCTTCCATGGACGTATAAGGTACAGAACTTACCACTCCCTTTACCGACCAGGAACCGCTGCTGATAAAAGAGCTGCCCGGCTGCTTTGGAACTGTCACCACCGCCGACGCCGTATCATGGCACGCCACCGCCGTCACAACCGTACGGGACAGATTCGAAATCCCTGCAGAAATCTCTTGTTTCAATCTCCCTGCCACAGTTCCCGCATCCGACAGCGGATGGAACATTTCCCCGGGAAGTCCCAGGTCATGAATCAGCTCCCAGTCCCACTGTCTGCGTTTCGCATCCAGAAGCCTTGAGGAAGTAGCTATGGTATACTCATTGACATAAATTCCCGTGAACATCCACGCCAGCAGATCCGGGAGAAATAAAAGCCGGCCGGCCTTTTTCAGACTTTCAAATCCCTGCTCTTTCATCCCCATCAGCAAGTGCGCCGTACTTGTGTTGGCATAAGTCCCGCCGATTCTCTGGTACAGACGCTCCTCGTTCTGAAAATACTTCTGGTACATCCCGTCACTGATACTGTCTCTGTAAGCCAACGGCTTCGCCAGCAGACATCCCTTATGGTCAATCAAACCAAAATCTGTGCCGAATGTATCAAATCCAATTGAATTGATCTCTTCCCCGGCTCTTGCCGTCTCCTGTATCACACCGATCAGATTCTCCTTCATTCTGTCGATATCCCAGTAATAATGCCCCTGCTCCCACACAGGCGCATGTGAGAATCTGGCCAGTTCTTTCATGGAGATGCTGCCGTCCAAGAGCGTCCCTTCCATCACTCTGTAACTGCTGGCTCCAATATCTACTGCCAATACCCTGCCCATATCATATCCTCCCGCTACTCTCTGATGATTTCCCTCTGCGCCGCCATCCTCATGAACGCTTCGATCTGCTCCCGGCTTCTGACTGCCCGGTGTCCTCCGGTCGCCTGGGAATTCACAGCTCCCACGGCACAGGCGAACTTCGCGCTGTCATACAATGATTTTCCTTCCAGAATGGAATGGATGAACCCTGCCACAAAATTATCTCCGCATCCCGTCGTATCCTTTGGCTCTACTTCATATGGGTCCATATAGAACTCTTCCGTGGCATTTTTCACATAGCATCCTTGACTTCCCAGTTTTATGACCACGGTTCCCACTCCTTTTTTCAGCAGTACCTCTGCCGCCTCCGGGGCAGATTCCCTGCCGGTGACATACTGCGCTTCACTGATGCTTGGGATGAGATAATCGATGTAGGGATAGACAGAATCCATCGCTTCGGTCCCCAGTCCCTCCACATCGTGGTCCATGTCGGCAAAGGTAAGCACCCCTGCCTCTTTGGCAAGCCTCATCAGTTCTTCGGCGCCTCCCCGGTCCAGACGGTAGGAGGTATACAGACTCCCGATACAGACTGCCCTTGTCTCCTGAAGCACTGAAAGATCCATCTCCTCCAGGGAAATCCCTTCGTTCTCTCCTTTTGCCAGAAAGAATGTATGCTCTCCCTCTTCTCCCAGCACAACAAATGCGCTGGTGGAGCGGCTGTCAGCGTCTCTCACCAGACAGTCCGTGCCCACGCCTTCTTTCCGGAGATCTGCACAGAGGAAATCTCCAACCGCACCGCCGTCCACTCTCGCAGCCAGCACCGTCCTGCTTCCAAGGCGGCTCAGTACCACCGCCTCATTCGTCGCATCGCCGCCCGAAGTAAAGACTGCTTCTCTCAGGATTGTCACCGGCTGGTCAAAGCTTTCCCTGCTCATTCCGTCGATCAGAATATCCTGTACACAGGCTCCGACGCAGAGAATGTCATATGTTTTTGTCTTCTCGTCTTTCATATCCGCCACCTGTCAACACATTTTAATGATCCCTTTCACAACGTTTCTGGCATCTTTCACTACCGTGTCAAACGCCAGATTCGAATCCTCCAGAGAAAATTCATTGGTCACAATCTGCTTCACGTTAATGCTTCCGCTTGCAATGGCCGCAATCGCCGTCGGATACAGGTTCCGGTAGCGGAAGACACATTTCACCGTCGCCTCTTTCTCCATAATCTGGAAGAAATTATAGGAAATCTCGCTCTGCGCCGACATTCCCACGAGTACGATCGTTCCTCCCCGCTTCGCAATGTGCGCAGTCTGGGCAATGGTCGCCGGAGACCCCGCCGTCTCAAGTACCACATCCGGCCCTTCCTTCAAGATCTCCCGGATCCGTCCGGGCACATCCTCTGTCTGGGCATTGATTGTGACATCCGCTCCCATCTCCCTTGCGTATTCCAGCCGTTTCTCATACAGGTCTGCAACGATGATTTTCGAGGCACCTCTCGCCCTGGCAGAAAGGAGTGTCACAAGGCCGATGCATCCTGCGCCAAGAATTACAACGGACTGTCCAAGCCCCACATTTCCAAGTCCCGTCGCATGAAGCCCTACGGCGAGCGGTTCCACAAGCGCACCTTCCATCGTCGATACATTGTCCGGGAGTTTAAAACACATATCCGCCGGATGGGCCACATATTCCTGCAATGCGCCCCGCACCGGAGGTGCCGCGAAGAATTTTACATCCGGGCAGAGATTGTACCGCCCGCTCTTGCAGAATTCACATTTCCCGCAGGCATATCCCGGTTCTAACGCTACCCGGTCTCCGACGTTTAAGTCTTCCACTCCTTCTCCCAGTTTCACGACAGTTCCCGAGACTTCATGTCCCAGCACGAATTTATCCGTCAGCACGCAGTCGCCGACTCTTCCATCCTTAAAGAAATGTACGTCTGATCCGCAGATTCCGTTATACTCGATTCTTACAAGCACCTGTCCCCGTCCGGCCTCTGGTACTGGTTCCTCCACGATTTCCATTTTGCCCGGCTCTGTCAGATATACTACCTTCATCCCACTCATCTCCTTTTCATTACTCACATGATAAAATTGACTGCTCCGTATCCTTGTCGAAGAGATATGATTTCTCCATATCAAGCGCGAGACGGATCATTTCCCCTTCCCGTGCATTTGTCCTTGAATGGACGCTGGCAATTACTTTATTTCCCGCATATTCAAAGTACAAAAGTACCGAAGCCCCTAAAAGTTCATAGACCTGTATTTTGGCATCGATGCAGGACTCCTTCTGAATATTGACCATGATCTCTGAATCCTTAATATCCTCCGGCCGGATTCCCAGAATGACTTCTTTTCCGATATACCCTTTTTCTCTCAACACTTTCTGCCTCGATACCGGCAATGCAAGCAATGCGTCTCCCACCTTCAGCCTGACCTCCCCTTTCACCTCAAGGACAGATGCGTTCAGAAAATTCATCTGCGGAGATCCGATAAATCCGGCTACAAACAGATTCACCGGCCGATCATAAAGATCATCCGGCGTTCCCGCCTGCTGCATAACCCCATCCTTCATCACTACGATTCTCGTTCCAAGCGTCATCGCCTCGGTCTGGTCATGAGTTACATATACAATCGTCGCCCCAAGCCGCTTATGAAGCTGCGCAATCTCTACCCGCATCTGGACTCTCAGTTTCGCATCCAGATTGGACAGCGGCTCATCCATCAGAAAGACTTTCGGGTCACGCACAATTGCCGCCCCCATCGCGACTCTCTGCTTCTGTCCGCCGGATAACTCTTTTGGCTTTTTCTTCAGCTGGCTTGTAAGATCCAGAATCCTGGCAGCCTGCATGACTTTTTCCTCAATCTCTGCCTTCGACAGTTTCTTTCTTCTGAGCCCGAACGCAATATTGTCATAGACACTCATATGCGGATACAGTGCGTAGCTTTGGAATACCATCGCAATGTCACGGTCCCTGGCAGGCACCTCATTGACGATCTCTCCGTCGATGGAAAGTGTCCCCGATGTAATATCTTCAAGCCCCGCAATCATCCTTAATGTTGTAGATTTCCCGCATCCTGAAGGCCCGACAAAGATCACAAATTCCTGATCTTCAATCTCCAGATTGAAATTCTCAACGGCACTCACACCATTTGGATATGTCTTGCAGATATTTTCCATTTTAATATTCGCCATTTACGACATCCTCCTTCTTTCGTTCCCGGCAGATGTTTACCATCTGCCTGTATGTCCGTACAGCGGGCCATACGTCTGGCAGGCACGGTAATCCTGGCTTTCCTTGTCCATGCCAAATGCCTGGAAGCATGCCGGCCGGAAAATCTGTTCCTCCGCTACATTGTGCATGCAGACCGGAATCCGAAGCATGGAACACAGCGTGATCAGATCTGCCCCGATATGTCCATAGCTGACCGCCGCATGATTCGCGCCCCAGTGATTCATCACGTCATAAGCCGACCGGAATGCCCCTTCTCCTGTGACTCTCGGCGCAAACCAGGTACAAGGCCATGTATAATCTGTACGTTTCCACAGCGTGTCTGAGACATCCCCGGGAAGAACCACTGTATACCCTTCTGCGATCTGCATCACCGGCCCCAGTCCCTTGACCAGATTGATTCTCATCATCGTCGCAGGCATTCTTGCATTGGTCAGAAATCTGGAGGAATAGCCTCCTCCGCGGAAATATCCCCGATCCGCCGGATTCCATGTCACTGCTTTCAGGCAGTTCTCCATATCCTCTTCTTTCATCTCGTAGAATGGTTTTGCCACCCTCTGATTGTTCTCATCTGTCACTTCTCCGCACATATCCAGACAGGATGCCCCTGAATTAATCAGATGGATGATCCCGCCGGCCCTGGCTGCCTCTCCCGTAAGTTCGTATCCTGTGACACGTTTTACAGATGCACTGCTCCAGCAGGTACGCACATCCGAGAACATCTGCGCCCGGTTCGTAAGCAGTTTCCCAAAGAGCATGGAAACAGCATTTAGCGTATCATTTTCCGTGGCGAAGATATAAGGTTCTCTCGCTCCTTCCCAGCCAAAGGACGTATTCAGTATTGCCTCCGCATAATCGGTGTTCGGATAATGGTCCGTCCACTGTCTCTGCCCCTGAAATCCCCCGGCAGCCGCATTGTGCCCAAGCGCCTCCTCCGGGAACTTTTCTGCAAGTTTTTCATTGCCGTTCAGAAGGTCTTTGATAATACAGGCTGTCTTGACGACGAATTCCCAATCCTTCTCTTTCTGTTCTTTTGTTTTCCTTGCATACTCCGGATTCTTGTCAAACCCTTCTTTACAGTTCTGTCTGGTCCACGCAAGTGCCCGTTCGTATTCCTCCGGGTCGTAGATCTCTTCCTCTATTCTTCTTAATACTTCCACTTCATCAACAGATTCCACTCTCATCCCCAGATAATCTTCGAAGAAATCCGTATGGATGGCGGAACCTGCAATTCCCATACAGACGGATCCGATCTGCAGATATGATTTGCCACGCATGGCAGCCGCCGCAATCCCAGCTTTCGCAAACCGGAGAATTTTCTCTTTTACGTCTTCCGGAATCTCAGTATCTTCCGCATCCTGCACTTCCCGTCCATAGATTCCAAATGCCGGAAGTCCCTTCTGGGCATGTGCCGCAAGAACCGACGCGAGATATACTGCCCCCGGCCGCTCTGTCGCATTGAATCCCCACACCCCCTTGACCGTTATGGGGTCCATATCCATCGTCTCTGCTCCGTAGCACCAGCACGGGGTCACCGTAAGTGTCACCGCTACCCCCTGCTTTTGGAACTGCTCTGCACAGGCACAGGCTTCTGCCGCTCTCCCGATGGTCTGGTCTGCAATGACCACATTGACAGGTTCCCCATTGCTGTACCTTAAGTTCTCTGTTATTAAATTTCTGGCCGCCTCTGCCATCCCCATGGTCTGCGCCTCCAGACTCTTTCTGACATCCAGTATTCCTTTCCTGGCATCAATCACAGGACGGATTCCAACGACGGGATAACTTCCGATGTACCGGTTCTCTGCCATCCTTTTTCCTCCTTTACATCAGACACATGTATATGCGCCATCCACTACGAAATCCGAACCCGTTGTAAATGTACTGGCATCACTTGCCAGATAAAGAGCCACTCCCTGCAGTTCCTGGGGATTCCCCATGCGGGCAAGCGGTGACAGAGAAGTCCACTTTGGAATCAGTTCATGCCCCTTGATCAGATCTGTCATAATATATCCGGGGCTGATGCTGTTGACTCTCACATTCTTATCCGCCCACTCTACTGCCAGTGATTTGGTCAGCATGATGACTCCGGCCTTCGATGCATTGTAAGCCACCTGCGGCTGCGGAATATTCACAATATGCCCCGACATCGAAGCTGTGTTAATGATGGAACCGCCGCCCTGGCGGATCATATATCTTCCTGCCGCTGTTGCTGTGAGGAATACCCCCGTCAGATTGATATCGAGAACTTTTCTCCACTGCTCATAGGTCATCTCCTCCGCCGGAACATTGATCGAAATGCCTGCATTGCAAAATGCCACATCAATTCTTTCCATTTTCCGCACCATCTGCGTGCACATTTCTTCCACCTGGTCAGGAGATGTGACATCCGCCTGAATCCCCATCGCACAAATGCCATACTCCCCGGCAAGCCATCTGGCGGACTCTTCTGCTTTCTCACCGTTTAAGTCCGCAATTGCCACATCTGCTCCCGCACTTGCAACAGCCATCGCATAATTCAGTCCGATCCCCTGCGCGCCGCCTGTCACGAGTACCTTTTTCCCTTTCATACAAAACTTTTCCTGTATATTCATCATCTTACCCTCACCTTCCTGGTATCCAGATTTATCCTAAGTATTTATGGTTGTAAATATTGAGAAAATGGCTGCACTCCGTCTCATCCAGATCCACCGGCTGTCCCAGCGCCTGCGCATAATACAGTGCTTTGGTAATCGCCTCTGCCGCCTCTACTTTATTCATCGCATCTTCCACCGTACTTCCGACTGCCAGAACCCCATGGTTCCCAAGAAGCACCACATCACTGTGTTCAAAAATCGGAATCGCTCCTTTTAAAATCTCTTCCGTCCCCGGGCGGCCGTAAGGCGCCACTTCAAATACTTTAAAATTCGCCATCATTTCCGGATACCCCTTCGTCTCCACCGGCTTGTTGCAGATGGCATGCGCGGTCAGAAATGTCGGATGGCAGTGTACGACCCCTCCAATATCCGGGCGGATCTGATATGTCTCCAGATGCATCGGAAGCTCCGATGTCGGACGGCAGTTTCCTCCAATCTGTGTTCCATCTGCTCCGATGACCGCAATCATATCTTCTGTGAGAAGCGCCTTATTTTTACCTGTCGGCGTAATATAGACAATTCCGTCTTTTTTTGCCGAAATATTTCCCTCAAATGCATTGACCAGATTCTTCTCATCCAGACGTTTTGCCACTTCCAGTACCCTGTTTATCAATTCTCTGTCCATCTTCTCGTAACTCTCCTTTAAATAAAATAGTATGATTGGTTAGCCTTTGACTGCGCCCGCCGTCAGCCCTTTGATCAGAGATTTCTGGGAAATCCATCCAAAAATCATCGGCGGTATACAGGAAATCGACGCTGAGGCCGATAACTGCGCGATAAACTGTCCCTGCTGCTGTCCAAATCTTGCCATATATACTGGCAGCGTTGCCGTCGCGTTCGTTGTCAGATTATATCCCAGGAAAAACTCATTCCATATAAATACCGCGACCAGAAGCCCTGCCGTCATGATTCCGGTCTTCGTCAGCGGAACTACGATGCTCATAATCAGCTGCCGGCTTGTACATCCATCGATTTTCGCCGCCTCAACCACTTCTTCCGGCACATCCTTAAAGAAGGAATACAAAAGCCAGATGCAAAGTGGAAGGTGGAATCCTACATACAGGAACAAAAGTCCTCCCCTTGTATGGCTTAAGTTCAGTTCTTTAAACACAATGTACAGTGGGATCAAAACTGCCACCGGAGGGAGCAGGATTGTGGTGACAAACCAGTTATAAAGGCTTTCGCCTCTGCCCTCTTTCTTAAACTTCGCAAATACAAGCGCGTAGGTTGCCGGAATTCCAAGGATAAGGCAGATCACCGTACCCGTAATGACATGGAATACTGTATTTTTCAGATAATTAATCATCGAAGCGTCCGACAGCACTTTCTGCCATGTGACCAGTGTCGGGTGGAAAAATATTGCCGGAACCGCCGCATCTGCCTCTGTTTTAAATCCGCTCAGAATCATATAAAGGATTGGAAAGAAGTAAAGCAGCGCAAAGGCAAGGACAAGGATTCCAAGCACCCAGCGCCTGATCTCTCTTCTTACCGCCGCCCTCTGGCTTCTTTCATCTCGTTTAATTACAGTCTTTTTCACGTTCCCCCTCCTTTACTCATAGATTGCACGGCGTTTTTTTATCGCCCTGAAGATCAGGTTAATCACTGTCAGTGTCACGATAACTGTGATCACAGACAATGCAGCTGCCCTGCCTACATTCGATCCGCTGAATAAGGTCTTATAGATATAGTAGGTAAGTGTATAAGATTTCTGTCCGGGTCCCCCTCCGGTCGTTGTCAGTATCAGCCCGAATTCCTTCACAAGGAAGATCAATCCAAGCATCAGCGCTACCTGCATGTGGTTAAAGATCATCGGAAGCTTGATCTTGAAGATCATCTCCATGCGGCTGCAGCCATCCAGATTCGCCCGCTCCAGAACTTCCTCCGGAATCCCCTGCAGTCCTCCAAGAATGACGAGTACAAAAAACGGCATCCACTGCCATACAAACAGGAATACAATCAGCGGCCTTGCATAGTAACTGACAAAATCAACCGCCTTAATTCCCATAGCATCCGCAATTGTACCAACCCATCCAAAATTCGTGTTCAGTATCTCCGTCTTCCAGAGCACTCCCGTCGTAGTCGTCATGATAAAAAACGGGCTTAAAATCAATGTTCTGGAGATGGTCTTGCCCGGGATATCGCAATCCAGCATCAATGCGATCAGATATCCAAAGACGAGGCAGAGAATCAATGACGCCCCTATCATCGCGACCGTCTGAAGACATATGATATAAAACTCTGAATCACCCAGATAATATATGAAATTCTTAAGACCTGCGAATGTAATCCCCTGATCCGGACGCACGATGTTCCACCGAAGCACAGAAAAAATAATGGTCAGAATAAATGGTACCTGGGTGGCAATTGCTACAATCACACATGCCGGTGCAACAAACGTCCGTTCCACCGGATATTTCTTTGTTGTGTTCTTTGGTATTTTGCTCATAAGCATCCTTCCATTTCTATTTCTTATTCCGTTGTAATAAAGACAAAAGGGCAGCTGCCCCGGACAATGTACTGCCGGGTGTAGCTGCCCCCTTCCTTATTAACTGATCCCACAGATTATTTCATCTACTCTTTGTATCCGCCTTCGTCGGCAGCTTCCTCAAAGGCTTTCTGTGTCTTATCAAGCGCCTCATCCAGTGTAATTTCATCTGTCACATAAGCCGCCAGTGCTTCTGTCATCTTATCGCCTGCCTCCTGGAATTCAGGAATCGCAATGTACTGTAATCCAACGTATGGAACTTCATCTTTACAAGGATGATTGAAGTCCAGGTTTGATAATGCATCCAGCGTCGGCTGTGCATATGGAAGATCTTTGTAAGCATCCAGTTCATAAGTAGAAGCTCTTACACCTGAAGGTGTCGATGCACCGCTTGGGTCTTTCTCAAGAGACAGGTCTACATAATCTTTGGAACATGCCCATACCATGAAGTCAAAAGCTGCCTGTTTCTTTTCATCAGAAGAATTCGGGTTAATGTTCATACCCCAGTTCCAGAGCCATCCAGACGGTGAAGGCGCATACCCTACTTTGCCTTTGATCAGAGAATCATCTGCCTCGAGATTCGGGCCATTCGATGTAGCGTCATACCAGATTCCGCATTTGCCGGAATTCATCAAGCTGATACATTCATTGTATGTATAAGTAATGATGTCATCCTGACCTGCGTCACGGAGGATATTCTTATACATCTCCCATGCAGCTTTCTGCTCATCCGTCTTTACAGTCGCGTTCCAGTCCATATCATAGAACTTGCCGCCCATCGCATTTACAATGGTCATAAATGGCGCTCCGCTCATACCCCATCCCGGTGCACCTCTCATTGTCATTCCTGTGATTCCCGCTTCGTCATTATCTACCGCTTTCGCAATGTTATAGATATCTTCCCAGGTAGGTTTCTCCGGCATTGTCACGCCCGCGTTCGCAAGCAGTTCTTTGTTATACATAAAGAAACTTGCTTCCCCAAAGAATGGAAGTGCGTACACATCTCCGGTCTCCGGATCAGATAAGGAATCGAGCATACTTGGGAATATATCATCAATATCCAGAGATTCTTTCTGTTCATCTGTCATCTTGTCAATGTACGGCTGAAGGTTCTCTGCCCAGCCATAATTGATCCAGAAATTAGCTTCATAAGGTCCGGTAAAATAAATATCATATGTTGTTCCGCCTGTAGATGCTTCCAGTGTTGCTTTCTCACGCAGATCGTTCTCCGGAAGCACTGCAAAATCCAGTTTTACGCCTTCTTCTTTGTAGTATTCCCCTGCCAGTTTTACCAGGTTTGATACAATCGGGTTGTTCAGCGTTGCAATGGATACTGTGACTTCTTTTCCGGATGAATCTTCCGCTTTCTTGGTATCATCCTTTTTCGTGTCCTCTTTTGAACTTCCTCCACACGCGGTTACACCAACACACATACACGCCGCCATCAGAATCGCCAGCATTCTTTTTTTCATATCTTTTCCTCCTTTTCTTTTGTCAGAACAGATTCTTATCCTCCGCCCTGCTTTTGTCTCTGTCTGCATACCAATATCTTGTGAGACTTATAATAATCTGCCGTTTTACCCTGTCTTGCTGCGGGCGGGCCCCATACCCCGCATCAGAAGAATAACAACGGACAGGATTATTCAAACATAAATGCCACTTTCACCGAGCCAATCCCATTTCCGCTCTGTTCAAATGCCGCCTCATAATCCTGAAGCAAAAACTTATGGGAGACCACTCCCTGTGATTTCAGTTCTCCCGAATACAGTCCCTTGATCGTATCCGGAAAACATCCATGGCTTAAACTGACTCCATACATATTCAGCTCCTTTCCGTCCCCGATGACACTCCAGTCACAGGTGACCGGTTCAAGGAACAGGCTGAACTCAATGAATCTTCCGCCTTTACAGATCATATCCAACCCCTGCTTTACGCTCGACGGATGCCCGGTTGCTTCGATATATACATCACATCCATATCCATCTGACAGCTCGGAAATTCTCTGTTTTACGTTCTCCTTTGCCGGGTTAAATACATAATCACACCCGAATTCCCGCGCCTTTTTAAGCCGCTCCTCATTCAAATCCAACGCGATCAGATATTTCGGGTTTCTCTTTCTGGCTGCTGTCACCATCCCAAGTCCAAGACACCCGGCACCAGAGATCACTACAACATCCTCCCTGCAGATCTGTGCCCGGTCAACTGCATGCATGGAACATGCATATGGCTCAATCAGCAATGCCTTTTCAACCGGCATGTCTTCCGGTATCTTATATACAAGCGATTCTTTTGTAAGCTTTGCGTACTCCGCAAACCCGCCGTTTAAGTAATTTTTAAATCCGTATACATTATGGGGCACACAGAGATGGTATTTCCCTTCTTTGCAATACCTGCATGTCCCGCATGGAGCAATCTGTTCCACCGCAACTCTGTCTCCAAGTGAAAACTCACTGTCTGCGATCCCATATGTATTCTTTTTCTCAACTCCGGGGCCTATCTCCACGATCCTTCCGATAAATTCATGTCCGCCAATCGCCGGAACTTCCAGGTATGGCGGTTCACTTCCGTCGCCCCAGAAGACAGCTCCTCCCTTATATGCTTTCAGATCACCCGCACAGATACCGCAGGCCTCTACTTTTATAATCATTTCACCCTCGCCGGCTTCTGGTACCTCCACTTCCTCATAACGGTAATCATGTGCCCCGTAAGTAACCAGAGCTTTCATCTTATTTGACTGCATCTGACAAGTCCCCTTTCTTTTTCGCTTTCAGCCCGTCCATCCTTTGATTGCCTTCATTGTAGGAACTAAAACGATCACTGTCTACAAAGCAAATGATCGTTTCTACTATATTTTTTTAATATTTCGCTGCTTTTTTGTGCATTTTTCCTACGGTTTTCCACTGGATTTTATTGGCTTTTTATATAAACTATTATAGTTTATGTATATAAACTTTAAAAGTTTTATTTTTTATTGTCATATGTTGGTAAAATAGTATAAAAGGATGTGAATCGTGTGAAAAATCTCAGAAAATTAAGGCTTGAAAAGGATCTGAGCCAGCAGCAGCTGGCCAATCTTTTGAATTCGACTCAACAGTCAATCTACAAATATGAAAAGGGAATTGCCTCCCCCAATTTAGAAATGCTTATGAATATGGCTGACTTTTTTGAAACTTCAGTAGACTATCTGATTGGCTATACAGACATCCCGCACAAAGTGGAGCCGGTGACCGAATATAGTCTGAATATAGATGAGGAATTTTTAATCAAAAAGTACAGAAAAATGAACCCACGTACACGCCAGATCATTCACAGCATCATTGATGAATACCTGCAAAGTGCCGGCAGAGCATAACTCTGTGCCTATTTGCTTTCTTGACATCCCCTTTTTCGCTCCCTATAATTGTTGTATGTAAAGAAAGAGGGAATGTAAAATGAAAGCTGCATCCAGACAGTCACTGATTTATGATTACATTAAAAGACATCACGAAGTGTCTATTAATCATATTGCCCAATATTTTAATATCTCTCCGGTAACTGTCCGCCGGTATCTGGACCGCCTGGAACAGAACGGACTCATCTGCCGGAAATATGGAAAAGCAATCATCGCCGATAACAGCAAGGCAGAATTTTTATTTTCCTCACGCGCGCTGGCGAACCCAGAATATAAGAAAAAAATTGCAGATCTCGCGCTGCCTTATCTTCTGAAAGCCTCAACAGCTTTCTTCGACGCAAGCACAACAGCACTGGAATTATTGAAATTACTGCCCAAAAACCAGTCCCTGACTGTATATGCTTCGAATACGGCGGTCTTAAGCTATCTTCAGAACTATCCCAATATCCGTCTGTTCATTCTTGGCGGGTATCTCTCAAGAACTGACGGAACTACCCTCGATTCCGATATCACAAAGAATATTGCAAGGCAGTTATTTGTCGATGCCGCTTTTATCTCCTGCGGCGGTTTCTCCTGCAACGGATTCTTCGACAATGCCACCACCGGAATTGAAGTGAAACGGATCATGCTGGAAAACTCTGCCCACAATTACCTGTTGGCAGATCATACAAAATATAATTCGAAAGGGATTTTCCGGGTAGATACGTGGTCACCGATCCAGACACTGATCTGTGATTCTTCATTTGATAAAAAGGCGGAATTTATTCTGAAACAGAATTCTGTGGATGTGATTTATTGATTTTGGTATAAATGAAAAAAGAATTTTTGTGTTAAGCTTAATTTTGACTTTTCTCCATACTTCTGATAGTATAAATAATATAAAAGGTGCTACCGATAAACGGTTTGCCTGCTAATTTCTAAAAATAGACCGAATCTTGCAGGATTGGCGGTCTATTTTTTTGTATCTATGTAGTGAAAAAGAATTATGACAACTAATGTCAGGATTGCTAAGATTAAGCTGAAAATCTTTTATCATCTTTTAACTTTCGCCATTCCCTTCCCCTATAACACTATTTTCCCCATCCAGTATTTACCGCATTGACCTTCCCCTTAGGGCAAGGTGTATGATAGAGACAATCACTACATAACCTGTCAAAGGAGAACAACAATGTTATCTATCGGAGAATTCTCTAATATATGCAAAGTATCCGCAAAGACACTTCGCTACTATGCCGAAATAGGACTGCTTCTGCCTGCTGAAATAAATCCTGAAACCGGGTACAGATATTATTCTGTAGAGCAGTTGGAAACAATGTTATTTATCAACCGCCTGAAAGACTACGGCTTTTCCCTGGATGAAATTAAATTCATACTAAATTCAAAAGAATCTCAGGATGAACAGCTTTACAACGCCCTCGGCCGGAAGAAAAAAGAGATTGGAAGGCAGCTGCTTGCATATGAAAAAATTCTGGAGCAGCTGGATGAGGATATCTCAACTTTAAGACAGGGCAAATCCATCATGTCATATCTTGATTCCATCGACATTCAGCTCACAGAAGTCCCTGCGATGTATCTGCTGTCTGTCCGGAAAATGGTTCCGGAATGTAATTTCCCGCAAGAATATCAAAACTGTTTCGGCCAGTTATTTCGGAAGACCGCCTTCAGCCAGCTGACAATGTCTGCCCCTCCGATGGTACTCTTCCACAGCGATGAGTTCAGTCCCTTCGGTCTGGATACCGAATTCGCCATTCCAGTCAAAGAATACGCAAAAGGCACAAGAGATTTCCACCCCGGTTTATGCCTGAAAACCGTTCTTCACGGTTCATATTCCGGACTCTCCTCTGTATATACAAAGCAGCGTGAATATGCAGAGACGAACGGCTATAAGTCCAGCAATGCACTTTATGAAGTCTATGTAACTGACCCATCTCAAGTAGAAAATGAAGACGAACTGATTACCGAAATTTATTACCCGGTGAAAAAGGAGAAGCAGATATGAATCAGGCAAAGATCACTGTAATGGAAAATAAAATAACAAAAGAATACAAAAATCTGGCAGGCATGACCGTCTTAAAGGATGGTAAGACACTCTACGAACATTACTTTAACGGATGTACGAAACATAGCCGGATTCATATTTACTCTGTAACCAAAAGCATTGTTTCCATCTTGATTGGAATTGCCATTGATCAAGGTTACATCAAAAACACAGATCAGAAAGTACTTGAATTCTTTCCAGATTACACCGTGAAAAAAAGAGAAAAAACAATCCAGACTATTACACTGAAAGATTTGATCACAATGACAGCGCCCTACAAATATAAATTTGCACCTTACATAAAATATTTCACCAGTGAAGACTGGGTGACCTTTACCCTTGATCTGTTAGGAGGTAATAAACAGCCGGGAGAGTTTCGATACGCCCCACTGATCGGGCCTGATATTCTCTGCGGAATTCTCAGAAACGCAACCGGACAGTCTGTACTTGAATTTGCAGCAAAAAATCTGTTCTCTCCTCTTGGAATCACCGTAGAACGCAGTATCACCTTTCAAAGTAAGGAAGAGCAGATGGCGTTTAACAAGGCGGACAATATCAGCGGATGGGTCTCTGATCCGGCCGGGGTCAATTCCGGAGGATGGGGGCTTACACTCTCGCCCGCAGATATGGCAAAGATCGGCCAGCTATATTTAGATAACGGTCTGTGGAACGGATCGCAGATTGTATCATCCGGCTGGGTAAAGGAAAGTACCAAAGAGCACAGCCGATGGGACCAACAAAAGCTTTCTTATGGATATCTGTGGTGGGTGAATAATGACCATGAATTTTCAGCAATGGGGGACGGCGGTAATGTCATCTATGTGAATGTTGAGAAGAACATCGTAATTTCCATTGCTGCCTTTTTCAAACCCAACGTAACCGACAGAATAGAATTTATCAAAGAATTTGTTGAACCCGCGTTTGAGAATTGAAAGAAGAAGTCCTTGCTTATTTTACCGCATAGGACTTCCTTTTTTATCAGATTACGATGTTAGTATTTCTTTCACCGGTTTTCTGTCCGCCACTTCTTTCGTCTGACGCTTTCGGTACAGATGCAGGCAGAAAAGAAGCGCAATTATTTCTGTCACAGGAAATGTAAGCCACACAAAATTAAGTCCTGTAAAATGAAACAGCCAGGCCAGAGGCACCAAAAGAACTATCTGGCGGAGAATTGTTACACTGATGCTTGCCCCGCCCCGGTTGACTCCCTGGAAATAGACAGTCAGCATAATGACAAAGGCAGCTGGAATAAAACTTATCGATATCACACGAAGTGCCGTAGCTCCGATCTCCAGAATTTCCGGTTTCTGTGAAAATATAGATAACAGTTGTCTCGGAACTGCCATGAATACCACACACCCCAGTACCATCACAACACATGAGGTTATGACAGAACATTTCAGCGTCTGCTTCACCCGGTCAAACTTTTCTGCACCATAATTAAAACTTATAATCGGCAGAATCACCTGCTGAAGACCAAAAAGCGGTATGAAGAAGAATGTCTGGAGTTTATAATATATGCCAAGTACGGTAACTGCATCTTCTGTAAATTGCTTCAGTATAAAGTTCAATCCCACCATGTACAGTGTATAAAGAGACTGCATAATAATCGATGGCATTCCCGCTTGATATATGGCTATGCAGCAGCTAAACCTGAGCCTGCCACGGAGTCTGTAGCGGGATAATACTGCGGCCAGCACAATGATCATCGCTCCCCACTGCCCAATCACTGTCGCCACTGCCGCACCGCGGATTCCCATCACCGGAAGACCAAACTTACCAAAAATCAAAATCGGATCTAACACAACATTCAGCAGAGCACCAATCACCTGTGCACACATGGGAAGAAGCATATTCCCTCTGGCCTGAAGAATTTTCGTACAATTCGCCTCAACAAACATTCCCAGTGAAAAGAGAAAAATAATCTGACTGTATTGAACTCCATACATTTGAACAGACAGCTGGTCTGATGAGAACGCACAGTATCCCTTGATACAAAGCATCCCAATCACTGCAAAGATCAAGAAATTAACAATCCCCAAAAATAAACCGTTTTTAATTATGTCATTCTGGGATTTTATATCATTTTCCCCATCCATCCTTGAGACAAGAATATTAATGCCGGTTCCTGTACCTGTGGAAATGGCTGTCATCAGAAGCTGAATCGGGAAAATGATAGAAAGAGCAGTCAGTCCTGCCGGTGAATACTGCGCAACAAAATAGCTGTCTACGATATTGTAGACTGACTGAATCAGCAGCGCAAGCATGACCGGAGGACATAATTTTAACAATAGTTTCCAAATAGGTGTTTGATTCATCTTAACTTCATCCTTTCTTTTTGGAAAGAATAAAGGATGGAGTTACTACACAGTCAAGCGTTTTTTTTATTTTTTTATCAAATGCACCCTGATCTCACAGTAGTAATCATTAATATAATCAAACAGCTGAAGTCCAAGCTCCTCAGCATAGACAGCGTCCGTCGTGTAACCATTCTCTTCCATCCACTCAAGAACAGGCGTAAAGTCCGTTGTCTCTTCAATGATACGTACAATACAGACAGCATAATCCCCCTCCGGCAAAGTATACAGATTCTCCGGTTTTGTATGGGTATAACGGCAATTTCTGATCTTTAAGTACTCCCTGAGCTTGTATACATTTCCCTTTTCCATCTCCTCCAGGTCAATCATATACCCGTATTTCCGCTGTATCGTTCCGGCATATTCCAGTTCATCTTTTGCCGCCTCCTGCATATTGGCATGGTAAGACGCAGCATCCCTTTTCATCTGTCCTGCAATGACAATCTCCTCTTTCAGCCATTTCTTCTGAACATCATTTAAGTTAACCCCCTTAGAAATCCGATGGTTTTCCCGGTCATACCATTTGATATCATCCGCCACCTGCTGATAATACCGGCTCAGCCGCAATGCTTCATTCCGATACTCTAACAAAAGCTCTGTTATCTTCGCATTATCATGAAGGTCCAGAATCTGCTTTACTTTATCAAGCGGTACACTCAATTTCCGGCAGGTGGCAATGATATCCAGCTGCCACAGGTTAAACCTTGAATAGTACCTGTACTGATTATTTTCATCAATATAATCCGGCACCAGCAGTCCTGTTTTACTGTAAAAATGCAGTGTATCCTTTGAGATACCAGTGATTTTACTGACCTCACCGATCAGATAATACCCTTCCTTCATCGTCTGTTCCCCCTTGACATTTTAGATGTCACCTATCATACCTCAGAATTATTTCCTATACAAGTTCAAACACGCCCTAATTTCCAGACAGGCAATATTCACAAAAATATCATCTGAAATTTGGGAAAAACAGAGAAAGATAATGTATGGCAAATCCTCTAATTGACTTCCTTTTGCCGCCGTGATATGATCTCGTTGTAAACAGGATAGTGATTGCGTAAGCAAGCTAAACCTATATGTAGAGATATATTTGAAAGCAGCATCTTTCAGATTTATTTGTGCGTATAGGTTTTTTTATTTCCACAGGAAGCGGGTCAAAGTCAGGCTTCCTGACTCTGGCAGCTGCTGCAAGTGTCTTAACTTCCAAAATAATAATATTAACCAGACAAGGGGGAACGAAAATGAACATATTTAAAGTCCTAAACAACAATGTGGCAGTTGTTCTGGATGAGAAAAACCAGGAAAAAATTGTCATGGGGAAGGGACTCTGTTTTAAGAAAAGAGCCGGCGACAAAATCGAAAATGCTCTCATTGACAAGACCTTTTCTCTCTCCGCCTCAGAAGCCCGCAACAAATTCCAGGTGCTGATTCAGGATGTACCTATGGAACATATCATCATTGGGGAGGAAATCATCTCAGAGGCCAAAACCAGACTTGGAAAAAAATTGAACGACATGGTTTATATCTCTTTAATTGACCACGTCCATACTTCCATTGTCCGGTATCTGGATGGCATTACTGTAAAAAATGTTCTGCTGTGGGATATCCGGAGATTTTACAGAGATGAATTTCAGCTTGGGCTGTGGGCACTTGATCTGGTGGAACACAAGTGTAAAGTCCGGCTTCCGGAAGATGAGGCAGGTTTTATCGCCCTACATCTTGCCAACGCCCAGATGGATCAGGAAGTCATGCACAACATGTATGAAATCACGCGGATCATGCAGGAGATCGTCAATCTTGTTAAATACTTTTTTCATATTGAATTCAATGAAGATGATGTCTACTATTACCGCTTCATCACACATTTGAAATTTTTTGCACAACGCCTGATTGAACATAAAACATATGAGGAAGAAGATAATGAAGACCTGTGGGAAGTCATCCGGTCAAAATATCCGAAAGCCTATCAATGTGTAGAGAAGATCACACAGTTCATAGCAAAAAAATATGACTATCAACTGTCAAAAGATGAACAGCTCTATCTGACCATTCATATTGAACGTGTCATTAACAATACTGCAAAGTAATAGAGGTACCATAACCACACCAGGATGGTGACATTTAGTTGGCCAAACCTTCATAGTGTAACTATCACAAAAACTACTGATGGAGGAAGGAAGAATGGGTAAGTATGAAACTCTGGCAAAAGAAATTGTCAGAAATGTAGGAGGAAAAGAAAACGTCAGCAGTCTGACGCACTGTATCACAAGGCTTCGCTTTAAGCTTGAAGACGAAAGCAAAGCAAATGACGAAGTCCTGAAAAATATGGATGGCATCGTTACAGTCATGAAAAGCGGGGGACAGTATCAGGTTGTAATAGGAAACCATGTTCCCGATGTATACGCGGATGTAATGCCGCTTCTGGAACTTTCTGAAGGGGAAGCCGAAAAAGAGACGAAAGACACCTCGGGAAATCTCTTCAACCGGGCAATCGATGTCATCTCAGGGATCTTCCAGCCAATTCTTGGAATTATGGCTGCCTGTGGTATGGTAAAAGGTTTAAATGCTTTGTTTGTAGCACTTGGCCTGTATACAGATGGCACAGGTGTCTATCTGATTCTGAACGCCATCGGCGATGGCCTGTTTCACTATATGCCGCTGTTTCTCGGCTACACCGCAGCTAAGAAATTTCACTTAAAACCGATGCTCGGACTCGTAATCGGCGCGATTATGTGTTATCCGACTATCCAGAATACGGCACTGTCAGCCGGAGGGGATGTCCTTTATACACTGTTTGGCGGGTCAATGTTTGAATCCAAAGTATATACTGACTTTCTTGGAATCCCGCTCATTTCCATGGACTACACGGGTACTGTTATTCCGGTGATCTTCGTTGTATACTTTGCTTCTAAATGCGAAAAGTTATTTAAAAAAATAATTCCGGATCTGGTCAGCTTTTTCTTCGTGCCCATGCTCACACTGATCATTGCAATTCCGGTTGGTCTCCTTGTGATCGGACCTGTAGCATCCTTTGGTTCCAGTATCATTGCCACAGCAGTCATCACCGTCCGCGACTTCAGTCCGATGCTGGCCGGGGCAATCGTAGGCTTAACCTGGCAGATTCTCGTCATCTTCGGCCTGCACTGGGGTTTTATTCCAGTGTACATCAATAATATTATGACCAATGGTTATGACAATGTAATGATGCCGTTTTTTGCCTGTACCTTTGCAACCTCAGCCGTAGTCCTTGCAATCTTTTTTAAAACAAAAGACAGACAGCTGAAAGAGATGGCGCTGCCTAACTTCCTCTCCGGTATCTTTGGTGTCACGGAACCGGCCATTTACGGGATTCTGCTTCCGTTGAAAAAGCCATTTATCATCAGCTGTATTGCCGGCGGTATCGGCGGCGGTTTCCTTGGTGCATTCAACTTCCGTAAATTCATGATGGGCGGCATGGGAATCTTTGAATTCCCGGCAATGATCGAACCTGACGGAAGTCTGGGTAACCTGACAATTGCAGTCATTGGCGTAATACTTACCATGATTATTGCATTTGCGGCGACCATGATTCTCTATAAAGATGATACCAAAACCGTTGAAAGCGTAACAGAAACTAATCCCGAGCCTGCTTTGGTCCCCGTGAAAACTGAAACGGATACACCTGCAGGGATCTTAAAACAATTAGAAATTGCAAGCCCGATCAAAGGGAAAGTCTTAGCACTTTCCTCCATCCACGATGACGCCTTCGCCTCCGGTGTTCTCGGGAAAGGTACCGCCATCCTTCCAGAAGAAGGCAGTGTATATGCCCCGGCCGACGGAACGGTCTCCACACTGTTCCCAACACTCCATGCACTTGGTATGGAAACTGACCAGGGGGCGGAAATCCTCATCCACATCGGACTGGACACCGTACAGCTTGAAGGTGAAGGATTTAAAGCCCATGTAACTCAGGGCGATCATGTGAAAAAGGGCCAGCTTCTGATCACCTTTGACAAAGAGTTTATCGAGAGCAAAGGTTACTGCATGGAAACTCCAATCATTGTTACCAACTCAGATAATTTCCTCGATGTGGCAACGCTTGCAAAAGAGCAGGTAAATCCAGGAGAAACCCTTCTGAAGATTTTAAGTTAAGGAGGTTCGTTATGGGATTTCAGAAGAATTTTCTATGGGGCGGAGCTACCGCTGCCAATCAATGTGAAGGTGGTATTTTCGAAGGGGGAAGAGGACTGGCAAATGTCGATGTATGTCCCTCCGGCAAAGACAGGAGCGCCGTCATTACCGGGCATAGGAAAATGCTTGAGATGGATGACACACACACTTATCCTTCCTCGGAAGCAATCGACCTGTACCATCACTATAAAGAAGATATCCGCCTGTTTGGGGAAATGGGCTTCAAAGTCTACCGGTTAAGCATCGCCTGGACGAGAATTTTCCCCAACGGTGATGAGACAGAACCGAAGGAAGAAGGACTTCGTTTCTATGAAGATATCTTCAAAGAATGCCGCAGATATCAGATCAAACCGCTGGTTACAATTTCCCATTTTGACTGTCCGATTCATTTGATCCGGCAGTACGGAGGATGGAAAAGCAGACAGATGATTGATTTTTATCTCCATCTCTGCGAGGTATTGTTCACCAGATACCGCAAATATGTCACACACTGGCTCACCTTTAACGAGATCAATATGATCCTTCATGCTCCGTTTATGGGTGCCGGCATTTATTTTGAAGATGGTGATAACGAGGAGCAGATCAAATATCAGGCCGCTCATCATGAACTGGTGGCAAGTGCACTGGCTGTCCGGATGGCCCATGAAATAAATCCGAAAAACAAAGTCGGCTGTATGTTCGCCGCAGGTTGTGCATACCCGTATACTTGTAAACCAGACGACGTCTGGGAGGCAATGCTCACTGACCAGGAAAATTATTTCTTCGTGGATGTACAGGCGAGAGGATACTATCCTTCCTATGCAGTCAAACGTCTGAAAAAAAGAAATGTTTTTCCGCAGATGAAACGTGGAGACGATGAAATCCTGCGCGGTTCAACCGTTGACTTTATTTCCTTCTCCTATTATAACAGCCGCTGTATCGCAGCTCCCGGAACTGATCAGGAGGAGGCCGAAGGAAACCTGTTTAAATCTGCCAAAAATCCTTATCTGAAGTTCAGCGAGTGGGGATGGCCCATTGATCCACTCGGACTTCGCATCACTTTAAACCAGGTATACGACCGCTACCAGAAACCTCTTTTTATCGTGGAAAACGGGCTTGGTGCACTCGATACCCCGGACAAAAACGGCTACGTAGAAGATGACTACCGCATCAACTACCTCAGAGAGCACATCCTTGCAATGAAAGCCGCGGTTGAAGAAGACGGAGTTGATCTGATGGGTTATACCTCCTGGGCACCGATTGACCTGATCAGTGCTGGAAGCGGAGAGATGAAAAAGCGCTATGGATTTATCTATGTGGATAAGCAGGAGGACGGAAGCGGATCACTGGCGAGGAAAAAGAAAAAATCATTTTACTGGTACAAACACGTAATCGAAACCAATGGAGAATCAATCTAAAAGGAGAATATGAAATGAAAACATTCAGTTATGTCATTAAAGATAAAGTAGGAATTCACGCAAGACCGGCAGGAATGCTTGTGAAAGAAGCAAAAAAATATGAAAGCCAGATTAAGGTTCATAAAGACGATAAGTCAGCCGAGGCAACAAAACTTATGGCTCTCATGGGGCTTGGTGTGAAATGTGGTCAGACAGTGGACATTGAAATTGCAGGTTCAGATGAAGAAACTGCTTATGAAGGCATTAAATCATTCTTTGAAACAAACTTATAAAAAGACAACGGGGCCGGACTTTTGCATATATTAAAGTCTGGCTCTATTTCTACAGGAGGATCTTATGTTAAATTTATCTGGAAAATCAGTCTATAATGGAATCACCATCGGCCCGGCCGTGGTGTTAAAAAATAATGGCCGTCAGGTGATACGAAAAAAAATTGAAGATGCAGAAACAGAAATCTCAAGACTTAAGGCTGCCGGTATACTTGCCCATGAGCAGCTTAAATGCCTGTATGAAAAGGCTGTGAAAGAAGTCGGTGAAAACAGTGCTGCAATTTTCGAAGTACATCAGATGATGCTTGAAGATGAGGATTATCTGGATGCCATCCACAACATGATTCGTACAGAGATGGTAAATGCTGAGTATGCCACAGCCGTGACCGGGGATAATTTCGCCGAAATGTTCGCCAATATGGATGATGACTACATGAAAGCCAGAGCCGCAGATGTCAAAGACATCTCCGACCGCCTGATCCGTAATCTGGACGGTTCACAGGATACCGACCTTCGTTCCATGGAGCCGTCCATTATCATTGCCGATGACCTGAGCCCAAGCGAGACAGTACAGTTGGATAAAGATAAAATTCTGGCTTTCGTGACGGTTCATGGTTCCTCAAATTCTCACACCGCAATCCTTGCCCGAATGATGAATATTCCTGCACTTATTCAGGTTCCTGTAAATCTTGATGAAATACATAATGGAATGACAGTTATTGTGGATGGCTTTCAAGATCAGGTGATTTTTGAACCCACTGAGGAGATTCGTGCCAAGACTGCACAGCGCATTCTGGAAGAAGACGAAAAAATAAAGCTTCTGCAGACACTGAAGGGCAAAGAAAATATAACTCTGGATGGCAGAAAAATAAACATCTATGCGAATATCGGAAGCGTCGGTGACGTCGGATACGCTCTCTCAAATGATGCCGGAGGCATCGGTCTGTTCCGCAGTGAGTTCCTGTATCTTGGAAGGTCAGATTCTCCAACCGAAGAAGAACAGTTTCAGGCATATCGTCAGGTAGTAAAAAACATGGCCGGGAAAAAGGTCATCATCCGGACACTGGATATTGGTGCCGACAAACAGGCCGATTACCTGAATCTTGGCAAAGAAGAGAATCCCGCCATGGGTTACCGGGCCATCCGCATCTGCCTGACACAGCCCGATATTTTCAAAACCCAGATACGGGCATTACTCCGTGCTGCTGCGTTCGGCAATCTTTCTATTATGTATCCAATGATTACATCCGTAGAGGAAGTACAACAAATACGGCAAATCGTTATGAAAGTCCAAAAAGAACTGGAAGAAGCCCAGGTGCCTTACAAGCTCCCGGAACAGGGCATCATGATCGAGACCCCGGCTGCCGTCATGATCAGCGACGAACTGGCAAGAGAAGTGGATTTCTTCAGTATCGGGACAAATGACCTGACCCAGTACACTCTTGCAGTTGACCGGCAGAATGAGAAACTGGATGCCTTTTATAATCCCCACCATAAAGCAATTCTCAAAATGATTCAAATGACAATCGACAACGCCCACCAATATGGCAAATGGGTCGGCATCTGCGGGGAGCTGGCATCCGATCTGGAACTCACCGGGGAGTTTGTCCGCATGGGCGTCGACGAACTTTCTGTTGCTCCTTCAATGGTATTAATGCTCCGAAAACAGATCCGGGAAATGCAGGCAATTTCAGGGAAACGTGAAAACTTTTGTAATGATCACCCTGCTGACTCTTGATGTTTTCATCTCATATGGAGTATACTGTCTGAAATACAACAAGACAGGAGGCTGCTGACATGTCGATTACCGTAAGAGAAGCACTTCAATTAAAGGAACTCAATGAATGCCATCTGATTGCAGGCAGAGATGGGCTTGACCGGCAGATTTCATACATTGACAATATGGAAGTTCCCAACATTATTCCATGGCTTCGAAAAGATGAACTGCTTGTCACCACCGCATATGCCGTAAAAGATGACGAAGCTGCAGTTATGGAAATTATCCGGGCACTTTCCGATGTAGGCGCGGCCGGAATCGCACTGAAAACGAAATTTCTCGGCAACATTACCCAGAGAATTCAGGAACTGGCTGATGAACTGAAAATCCCGGTCATTGTGCTTCCCAGAGAAATGGGATTTATTGAGCTGACAACGCCTCTGATGAAAGCGATTGTAGACAGCCAGAGCCGGAAGCTTGAATTTGCCAAAGAAATGAGTGACAAATTTCTCCAGGCACAGATGGAAGGCGGAAGTTTTCAGGAAATCTGCCAGATTCTTGGAGAACTGGTCTCCTGTCAGGTGTTCATCACCAATACCAAAGAGGAAATACAATATCAGTATCCGCCAGACAAAGAGAAACCTGCTTCTCTCCCGGCAGACTGGCATCTGGGACATCCCGAAATTCTCCGCCAGGAAATCTGCATCAAAAACATGTGTCTCGGATACCTGTACGGCCACAGGCCGGAGGAGGGCTTTGATGAGATGGATCAAATTGCCTTCCGGCAGGGGACAAGCTACCTGGCCGTAGAATTTGCCAGACAGATGATGCTGGAAGAGAAAGCCTTCTATCAGGATAACAATTTCTTTCAGGATCTTTTATATGATAATATCTTTTCGGAAGAAGAAGCCAAGAGCCGTGCAAGGGAACTTCGGTGGCCTGAATTTCCTTACCGGATGGTAGTCTCTGATATTAATGACTTCGAAGGGATCATAAGCGGCAAAGAAGAACACAAAATCCAGGAAATCAAAGAAGAAATCATTGCCATACATAAAGAAGTATTAAAGAATAAACAACGTTTCTTTCTGGCTGTCAATATCAGTGACAGTTTCCACTGTCTCTTCCCCAAAGATACCGGCAAAGAAGAACTCCGCAGTTATATGGCGGAACTGAAACAGCAGATGGCCCAGAGACTTCAGATCCAGGTGACAACCGGAGTCTCCAGAGAGATCTATAAATTCCAGGATTTCCAGAAGGGATACCGTGAATGCCGCAAGGCTATCCAGATTGGCAGGCATAAACTGAGGGCAGACGGCCTGTACTTCATTGATGAACTGGAACTGGAAGAAGCATTTCTTGAACTTGGCAACCTCGAATTCTTCAAAAACTTCGCCAGCGCAGGAATTAAAGTGCTTGAGGATTATGATCTTGGACACGGAAGCCACCTTCTCGAGACATTGTCTGTCCTGACGGAGCATCTTGGTTCCAGAAAAGAAACTGCCTCCGCCCTCTACCTGCACCGGAATTCTTTAGCCTACCGTATTGGGCAGATTGAACAATTGACTGGATATGACCTGAATGATGCAAAGACTATTTTTCATCTGGGAATGGCAGTAAAAATATGGGAATATATGGAACATCCTGACCCCAAATAGCCCATGGTTGTGCATAATGCACAGTAGAACCCTCATACTTTGGGCACGGCGAAAGTTGTCAGCACAACCTCCATATGATATCTTTTAACTAAGAAAAAAATGAGTGAGAGGCAGAGTAAACCGGCTGAACCCTTTAGAGAATGTGGTGTTTTTCTAATGTTCAGCCTTTTCTTTCACTCAAGAGAGAATGGAGGAAAAAAGTATGGAGCAAGAGAACAACAGTATCTTAAATGACTATGCGCGCGACTCTGTGCCGGAGGAGAAAACGTACGGCTGGCTGTCAATGGGATTGATCTGGGCTGGAGTGGGCATCAGCCTTGGACTGATCGTCACCGGCGGGGCTATCGGAAGCGGTTTAAGCTTCAAGGCCGCTGTGGCAGCTTCTTTTATCGGGGGATTCGTCCTTGCAATTGTGACATCCGTCTGCGGAGTGATCGGCGCCAAGACACATCTTTCCACTGCAATGATCAGCAGTTTCACCTTCGGAAAAGCCGCAATCCTTATCATCGCACTCATCCAGGCATTTGGTTCCTACGGATGGTTCGGAATTCAGCTGGGGCTGTTCGGAAAAACAGTAAACACAACCGTTCAGATGGCGCTTGGAATCGCTGTCCCCACAGCAATCTGTGTCATTATCGGCGGCATCTTAATGATTTTAAGTTCTACTTTTGGATATAAGAGTCTGGATCTCCTGAGCAAGATTGCAGTTCCCCTGCTTCTGCTCCTTCTGATCGCATCTGTAGTAAAAATCCTGCAGGGACATTCCATCGCAGAAATTATGGCAATGCAGGCACCCGGCAAACCGATTACCCTTGGATACGGCATCTCCACTGCAATCGCTTCTTTTATTGTAGGCGCTGTAGTAGCACCGGACGTTTCCCGTTATGCAAAAACTCCAAAAGCAACGATTGGAGCTTCTGCGCTGGCATTTGCCATTGTTGTTCCATTTATGATGGTCATCGGCTCCCTGGCCGCACAGGTTACAGGAACCTCAGATATTATTGATATCATGCTGAAACTCGGGTGGGGATTCATCGCACTGATTGTACTGATGCTTGCACAGTGGACATCCAATGATAATAATTTATACTGTGCCGCGCTCGGTTTTTCTGTTGTATTTAAGAAGCTGAAGAAATACCAGATTACGATTGCATCCGGAATCATCGGCATCGCACTTGCACTCACGGGCATCGCTGACAATCTGACCGGATTCCTGAATTACCTCGGGATTCTGATCCCTCCGATGGGCGGTGTTCTCGCGTCTGATTTCTACTTCTATCACAAGGAAAAATATAAAGTGGAACATCTGGATCAGGTGAAAAACATTGAGATCCCCGCATGTACAGCCTGGGTGATCGGATCTGCCGTTTCATTTATTACTACATATACCGGATTTTCACTGACGACCGTGCCAAGCATCGACGGAATGACGATTGCATTTTTGATTCACTTCATATGGATGAGAGTCAAAAAATCTCAGTCATAAATTAGGAAAACAGGAGGAAACGATTATGAGCAGAAATGTAACTGTCGGACTGGTTCAGATGGACTGTGTTCTGATGGATAAAGATGCCAACCGAAAAAAAATGCTAGATTATCTGGCACAGGCGGCAGCCAAAAAAGTGGATATCATCTGTTTTCCGGAAATGTGTACCACCGGGTACCATCCGGATCTGATCCGCGAGCGTTACGTGGATCTTGCCGAAAAACCAGATGGAGAAACGTTTCAGATCTTAAGTAAAAAAGCAAAAGAATACGGAATGTACATCGCTGCGCCGATTGTGCTGGAAAGCGATATCCCCGGAATTCTCTATAATGGACTGATCATGATTGATGACGAAGGGAACCTGATGGGTACTTATAACAAGACTCATCTATGGGCCGGAGAACGCTACTGGTTCCGCCCCGGCAATACGTATCCGGTATTTCATACCAGATTCGGCAATGTCGGCCTGATGATCTGCTATGACGGCGGTTTCCCGGAAGTGTCAAGAATTCTTACACTGAACGGAGCTGAACTTATTCTCTGTCCAAGTGCATTTCCGACAAGAGACAAAGATATGTGGGATATCTATTTCGCTTCCCGCGCTCTGGAAAATGGATGTTTCGTGGCAGGCATTAACCGTGTCGGCGTAGAAGCAGACTGTGAAATGTTCGGTGACAACAAGATTTTTAACCCGAGAGGCAAATTACTGGCGGAGGCTTCCATCGGAGCAGAGGAATTGCTGACCTGTTCCATTGACCTTGACGATGTTGCCTGTCTCAGGGAGAAAGAGGTTGTCTATCTGCGAGACCGCAGGCCTGAAACCTACGATGCACTGCTGAAACGTTATTAAAGCCTTCACATGGCTGACAGATACATAAGGGAGGGACCCAAATGCTTGTAAAAGAAATTTTAGATATTTATGAACTTCTGGATTCTGCGTACGCTGACGGAGACCGGATCGAGGCCTATCTGAACCAGTTTCAGGCAGAATGTAAAATCTGCGTGGAAACTCTGAAGAGTGAAACCGGCCAGACAGATACTATAAAAATCATGATCCCCGGGAAAAATGGGAAATCCACCGGCGGATCTGCACCAACCCTCGGGGTCATCGGGCGTCTCGGAGGTCTTGGTGCCCGTCCGGAAAGGCTGGGGTTTGTATCCGACGGTGACGGAGCACTGACGGTGCTCTCCGTCGCGGCCAAACTTTTAAAAATGCAGAAACAGGGTGATATTCTGGATGGTGATGTCATCATTTCCACTCATATCTGTCCCAATGCACCTACGCTTCCGCACATTCCGGTTCCCTTCATGGGATCACCTGTCAGTATGGAGCAGATGAACCAGACAGAAGTAGATGACCGCGCAGATGCCATCCTCTCCGTTGATACGACCAAAGGAAACCGTATTCTGAATCACAAAGGATTCGCCATTTCCCCTACGGTCAAAGAGGGATATATCTTAAAAGTCAGTGATGACCTTCTCGGTCTGGCAGAAATCACAACCGGTGATGTCCCCCAGGTATTCGCGCTGGCAACCCAGGATATCACACCTTACGGGAACGGACTTACCCATCTGAACAGCATCCTGCAGCCTGCCACGGCTACAGACGCACCCGTTGTCGGCATCGCAATCAGTACGAAAACTACTGTCCCCGGCTGCGCAACCGGTGCCACCAGCATCACGGCGGTTGATGAAGCTGCCCGTTTTGTCCTGGAAGCGGCCAAAGCATATACCCGGAACGAGTGCAGTTTTTACGATGAAAAAGAATACCAGATGCTTACAGAGCTCTATGGCTCTATGAAACATCTGCATACGTTTGGACATCAGGATCAGGGAATCTGAAAGGAGGAACCCCCTTTGAAAATCGGTATGATCACAGTCGGACAGTCCCCAAGGGTGGATGTCACGGAGGATATCGCTCCCCTTTTTGACCCCGGTATTGAACTTCTCCAGCGGGGGGCACTGGATGGGATGACCCCGGAAGAACTAAGGACAATTACTCCCGAAGAAGGAGACTATGTCCTAGTCTCAAGACTGAACAACGGACAGCAAGTCCGATTTGCAGAACGTAAAATAATTCCCCGGCTTCAGAAGGCTGTTACATCGCTTGAGCAGGACGGCGTCTCCTGCATACTGATGCTGTGTACCGGCAAATTCCCTCCGGAATTGAAGTCAAACGTACGCATGATCTATCCTTACGATCTTCTGACCGGACTGGTTCCCATATTGTCAGGGCACGGACATCTTGCAGTAATACTGCCGGATGAAAGCCAGATTCCACAGTTAAAAGACCGCTGGGAACAACTGTCTGATCAGGTAACCCTGATTGCCGCCTCCCCCTACGGAGACCGTCAGGCAATCATAGACGCAGGCGAGAAACTGAAAAACTGCGGTGCAGATTTAATTATTATGGACTGCATCGGATATACCAGTGAGATGAAAGACATGATCCGTACAGTTACCAAAAAACCTGTGCTGCTGCCGCGCACATTGCTTGCAAGGGTGGCGGTGGAATATAGTTTCTGAAAAATTGTGAAAAGCTGCATCCGGAATCGATTTATAATCTGTTCCCGGCTGCAGCTTTTCCTTTCATTTATTTTTCTTTCTCTCTTTTCCTGGCAAATATCGCCGCACCAATGACTCCTTTTCCCACCGATTCTTCAGAATAAACATAGTCAAACCCATATGCCATCACATCTGTTCCGACACTTGCGTTGACCGCCTTTTCAAAATCCGCTCTCGGGAAATCTTTCATTTCCATCACGCCGCCTCCGACGATGATGGTGTCCGGATTGAAAATCGTTGCCATGACCGCATAGACGTGGGCACATGCCTCCACAAATTCCTTCAGCGGCTTCTCCCCTCCATGCAGTGTGAAGATATCCTGTATTTCTGTATCGGGATAATATTGTGCCCTGATTTCCTGCAGTCTCCAGCCTGATGCATAACACTCACAGCATCCATTTTTTCCACAGCTGCACGGCCTGTCTCCCCGGAAGAAAGGAATATGTCCCAGATCCAGTTCGGCGCCATCTTTCCCTTCCAGCGCTTTGCCGTCGATCATGACCGATGCTCCCACCCCGGTTCCGATATATATTCCAATTACTATTTTCTTTTGTTCCAGATGATTTGCCGCGACATCATATAGCAGGATATTATTCACATCATTATTTACATAGACAGGTCTGTGAAAATACTCCCTGATCCCGGAAGCAATATTTTCATTGGAAAATACGACTTCCCCTGCACTGTTGCGGATATTGGTCGTGCAGATCACGGTTTCTTTATCATTTGCCACCGATGACGGAACACCGATGGATATGGCTTCTATCTCCCGGATACCGTTCTGTTTCATATATTCATCAATGATTCTGCACAGCTCCTTCACAGGGTGCTTTGCGTCTGCAATCACTGAGCTTCCTATGACAGAAGGAACTTTCATACGATTGTCCGGACCCACTGCACCAATCCTTAAGTTTGTGCCGCCCAGATCAATCCCTATGATCACATTCTCCATCCCGTCCCCTCCTTTTCATTTCTCTATCTCTTTATTTCATCCTCCGATGACTTCCGGGACGCTGTAATCTCCTCTACCCATGCCTCACGCATCATTCGAAAACATCCCCTCATCATATGGTATTCATCATACAGCGCCTGCCTTACCTGTACATCAATCGGAATTGCTTCATTTTTCATCTCTTTCATAAACTTCTCAAACCGTTCTACAATCAATGCCCCGTACTCTTTATAACAGCTGTCTATCACCAGCCTGTCCGGATTGTATACCCATAACAGATTATATAAAACCCGGGCAATCAGCTCCAGGACTTCATCCAGAATTCTCATTTCCGCTTCACTGAGAGGTTCTTCCCCTGTAAGAAGTTTCCTGAATTTTTTCTGGATCCCATGTTCTCTTAATTTTTTATTCAGTGCATTTACTGATATCAGTTCTTCCAGAGTTGTATATCCATTTCCAGACGGATCGGCTATCAGCATCTTCCCGACTTCACCGGCCATCAGATCGGCTCCGGCAACCGCCACACCTTCGTGTATAAAAAATCCTCCCACGCCATAACCGCAGTAAAAATAAAACTGGCTCCCAAGGCTCCCCTCCTGGCTGTTATATTCTGAGTGGGCAGCCGGGACAACATCATGAAATACCCGGACATTGTCAATTGAAAGCTCTTCCATGAATAATTTCTTAATATGAAGTTCCTTAAAGTCAGCGATCAGATCATAGTTCACAAGATCTACCTCTTCATAATATGCACTGGGCACAAACACTGCGATTCCGACAGTCGTTGTCTGCAAAAGGCAAAGCCGTTCTCTTACCTTTGCGATTGCGGTCAGAAGGTTCTCTTTATAATCACAGCCTTCCTTGAATTCAACCGTCTGGCTATCGAGGAGATTCTCATAGATGTCATAGATCAGGAAACTGATCTCATCTACAGATGTCAGATTTACACAGACAATATTCCCATACGATTCCGCAATCTCCAGTGCTTTCGGTTTCCGCCCTACGTCGTTGCCGGTACTTGCTTTTTCCACAAGTATTCCCATCTCAATCAGATCATCTACGATATGTTTTACCGTCATAAGGCTGATATGATTCTTTTTGGACAATTCATTCCTCGTCTTGCTTTTATCCCGGATAATGTCCTGCATAATATTCGTAATATTTACATTTCTGATATTGCTTACTGTAAGTGTCTGTTTCTTATCTATATCCATCTGCATGAAAATCTTCTCCTTATCTTTTATGCTGCAAAGCTATCTTAAGCATTCTCTGAGAGACTTGTCAATGATTTCAACTGCTTCATCTACATTTTCCTTCGATGTGATCAAAGCCGGATGCATTACTACAACAACATTCTGCAGGTTCTTTCTGCTTTCAAGCTCAGTGATCAGGCCATTTGCAAGCATTGTCTCATATAACTGCTGTCCGAGTTCGTACTTATCAGCACTTGGCGTTCCCTCGATCTCAAATCCCTGAAGAAGCCCGCGTCCCCGTACATCTGTAATCTCCGGATATTTTGCCTTTAGTCCTGTAAGCTTCTCATGCAGGTATTCTCCTACCACACGGCTGTTCTCTACAAGCCCGTCTCTCTGTATTATTTCGATGTTCTTAAGCGCGCTGCGGCAGGTAAGAGGATAACAGGAGTGTGTATGGCCGTGCAGGCTTATTTTGCTCATCGCCTCACCGATCTCTTTTTTACATAAAACTGCGGATCCCGGTACATATCCACTTGTAAGCCCCTTCCCGGTTACAAGGATATCCGGTGTCACGCCTTCATATTCACAGGCGAACATCGTACCTGTCTGTCCGATTCCGGTTACAACTTCATCGAAAATCAAAAGCGCACCGTACTTATCACAGAGTTCTCTCACACCTTTCCAGAATCCTTCCGGAGGCACGATAACACCGCCGGCCGCAAAGATTGGTTCAGAAATGACTGCCGCAATGCGGTCACCGCCTTCATGAAGCATCGTCTGTTCCAGATATTTCAGACACTGCATGCCGCAAGATCCCGGTTCTTTTCCAAAATCACAGTGATAGCAGTACGGCGGCGCAGAGTGTACGAACCCCCTTGGAAGCAGTTCCGAGATTCCGGAATTCTCCTGAATCATTTCCGACTTGCCGGTTGCCGCTGCGGCACCTGCGGTGGAGCCATGGAATCCCCGCCTGAAAGAGATGATTCTTCCGCCTCCGCGGTAATATTTTGCCAGTTTCAGAGCGAACTCATTGGCATCGGATCCGGTACAGCCAAACATTACCATATCAAGGCCTTCCGGGGAAATCTCGACCATCTTCTCGGCCAGCGCTGCTCTTTCTTCTGTCACAAAACAGGACGTTACGTTCGCAACTTTTTCCAGCTGCTCTTTCAGCGCCCCGATCAATTCTTCATTGCCATGGCCTAAAGTACAGGCAGAAAACTGTCCTGAAAAATCCAGGTATTTCTTTCCGGCATCATCATAAAGGTACATCCCTTTTCCTTTTGTAAACACAAGGTCATCTGTCGTGTAACATTGGATGAGGTATTTTTTATCTTTCTCAACTGTTTTATTCATATGGATTCCTCCCGATTTATTCGTATTTCATCATTGATAACGCATCTTCATCTGCCACAATGGTTACATCCGGATGAAGCTTAAGAACCGATGCCGGAACACCTGGAACTACCGGGCCATTCACCACCTGATTCAGGATTTCAGCCTTCTCTTTCCCGCTGACAAGCATCAGGATTTTCCGTGCCTTCATAATCGTCCCGATCCCCATGGTATACGCTTTGCGCGGTACATCTTCTGCTTTCTCGAAAAACCGTTGATTCGCTTCAATTGTACTTTCTGCAAGTGACACACAATGGCAGGATGCTTTAAAATCATCCGCAGGTTCATTGAATCCGATATGTCCGTTATGTCCAAGCCCCAGAAGCTGCAGGTCAATGCCTCCGGCCTCTTTGATTGTATTTTCATATTCCGCACACACCTTGCTGCTGTCTTCTTCCAACCCGTTCGGAATAAATGTATTCTCTGCTTTGATGTTAATGTCTTTGAACAGGTTCTGGTTCATAAAATAATAATAGCCCTGTTCATCCTCTGGCCCAAGTCCTTTATATTCATCCAGGTTCACAGACTTGATCTCCGAAAAATCCAGAATTCCCTGTCTGTACCATTTCTTCAGGTATCCGTAGGCTCCGACAGGGGTAGACCCTGTCGCAAGCCCGAGGACACTGTCTGGCTTTGAAATGACCTGAGCTGCTAAAACAGCCGCCGCTTTTTCACTTAATTTCTCATAATTCTCCGCTTTAATGATCTTCATTTTACTTCCTCTTTTCAGACTATGCTTCTATTTCTCTCTCTCGAACTTCCTGCATGCACTGCTCCAGACGCTTATCACTGAGCCCAAAGAACAGATGCAGGATGGTGTGTATGATTGTCACAGCTGCCGGTATAACAAACGCAAGCATCAGCAGAAGATTCATTGTCCTGTCAGTCTGCACTGTATTTGCCACATATCCGGAAGCATCCAGTAAAATTCCCATAATCTGTGCGCCAAGAGCCGCACCGATTGTAATACTGAATCCATTGACAGCTGATAAAATCCCAGCCTGCCCGTTGCCGTTTTTCCACAGGCCGTAGTCGATGGTTGCGGGCATCAGTACATTTACAAATGAATAGTACGCGCCTGTCAAAATTCCATTTACCATAAATACCATAAATAATATTCCAAATCTCATAGACTGGGCGGCACCGTCCGCACCATAGGTCTTACATATGATGTATACTAAAATGCTGAACCCAGAGCTTAGCAGCATACTGAAAATGTATGCCCGGCTTGTATCTTTAAACAGGCGTATCAGCGGCTTCATAACGAAAACTCCCAGCATCAGGGCGATCGTATATGCGAACATCGCCACAGAATAAAATTCTTTCATTCCCAGGAAGTATGTAAAGATATAGATGATCATCCCATTTTTGATCGCCTGCATTACCTGCTTCAAAACCTCACCGATCTGAAGAATAATTGCGGGCCTGTTTTTACCAAAACTCTTTAACTGGGCAAATATATTCTCATGTGTCATCTGACGCAGATGTTCTCTGCAGGAACCATCTTCATTCAGTTCATATTTCCTGCTCATTCTCACGTTCAACAACTGGAAGACCATGACCGTAAGCCCGATGGTAAATGCGGCCCAGAAAAATCCTTGGGCTTCATCCTGGCCCTTTCCTCCGAACAGATTGACCAGTGGCATGAACAGCGCAGCGGCAGCTACCTGTGCGAGGTTGATGCATACACTTTTAATAACCGCGATCGTCTCCCTCTCTCTGGGGTTCTTCGTCATGTTATAAAACTGGGCAACCTGAGGCATAAAGGAAAATGTTGCGCCGATAGATCCAAAACATCCGTAGCAGATTGCCGCCCATGCGATTCTGATTCCTGTACTTTCTGTCGGCAGTACAGTGAATACTCCGATGAATAAAAGAAACAGAGGGGCAATTCCAAAGATCGCCCAGGAACGGTATCTGCCCCATTTGAAACAGACGTTATCTAATTTATAACCAACCCATAAATCTGTAAAACAATCCGCTACCCGTGCAAAAAGCATGATACTTCCCGCAACGGTTGCGCTAAGTCCAACGACATCCGTATAAAAATATACCAGATAGTATCCAAAAATCACCCACGATACCTGAAAACTATATCCGCCGTACATGCTGTGGATGATCTTATCGTACCATGGCACTTTGTCCGTCGTTGACGTAAAATCTATATCATAAGCATTTTTCTTTCGCTTCTGGGGTTCCTCCGACATATAATACCTCCCTTGGTGTGGTTACTGAACAGCAACATATTTTTACTGGTTCAGGAGTATTCCTGCCAAAAGTCCTTGCATGATGTCTGTTTTACCGATATAATATTGACTTAGGAATACTCCTTAAAATCCGAACTGTGTCCCGTCAAAAACGCATTCAGATTTTAGCGGTGGTATTCTTTTTTATTTATCCCACTCACCGTATTTTGCGATTACTTTGTCTTTGATCATCTGGCAGAATTCGTCTGTCACTTTGAAGTCATTTACTACTGTATACCAGTATCCGTTACCTTCCAGGAACTCCTTCTCATACTTGATTGCCGCAAATACATCGTCCCATGTGATTCCCATTCCTTCTGGTCTGATCTCCACGCCTGCTCTGTGGATGATATCAAGGATTCCATCCGGGTCATTTCCGCCCATCGCTGATCCCACGAAGATTCCAAGGCATACCGGCTGTCCGTGGATGAATTTCTTCTTTGTCATGTACTCTAAGGTATAGAATAAGAAGTGGTCGCTTCCTTCGATTGGTCTTGGATTCCATCCGTTATTGTGGAATGCTCCGCCGCCCCATCTCAGTCCTTCTGTCAGTGTGCGGATTCCTTTTTCGTTGAGTGCATAGATGTCATCAAGTCCATCGACTACTGACTGGAATACTTCTTTGACTTCCGCTACCATCTCCTCGTCATATGGCCATTTCTCTTCGCATTTTCCCTGGTCTGCCGCATATTTCCAGTCAAACATAGAGTTATTGTAGCAGAGAACGTCACATACACCGCTTCTGTTTAAATCCTTTGGTCCGTTCTGGATGATATCATAGTCCACATACACTGCGATTGGTTCCACATAACCTACGTATTTTACAACACTGTTAAAACGAACGCCTGCACGGTGTCCGAACACTGCATTTGTCGCGATGGATGTCGGTACCTGATACAGAGGCATATGGCTCTTCCATGCTGCCATCTTCGCATAATCCACTGCCTGTCCGCCGCCAAGCCCGATAACAGACTCGAATTTTGGAAGTTTATCTACCTCAGCCATGATCTCATCATACTCCAGTGTCTTTACAAAATGTACGATGCAGTCCTCGTCAAACTCATCTTTAAAGCGGTCCCAAAGATCTTCCATTGTCACTACAAGGTAAGGTCTCTGCACGATATTCTTTAACTCTCCCACCAGGTTGCGTCCATAAATTGTTGTAAATAATTTCTTTGCCATACTCTCGTTCTCCTTTTCTTAACTTCACTGTGTTTTTTAATTTCTAAACATTGTTTATAAACATTGTTTAATAATATAATATTAGACCTTCCCCATTTTGTCAACGGAGAGTAATTCACAAATCAAAGAGGAATTATTTGTGCACATTTACTAATTATACCTGTTTTCTGTCCGGCAGATTATCCGCTATTACCATCGATACTTCCACAACACAGCAAAGCACCGCCCTTGATGCTGTTTTCGCCATCAAAAGCGGTGCTTTTAATACCTCATATTCAGATTACAGAATTCTTTTAATATAATGGCACTGCATGTCCATGTACTCCAAAAACATCAGCAGCCTTTGATAGACAGGGTACGCCTTCTCTCCGAACTCATCTTCCACCGCATTCCCGAGTCTTTCTACATTCATGCTGCCGTCAATGTGTAAAAATACAAAGCTTCCCAATGCATCCAGCTTTATAAGCCTGTACTGTGGAATCTCTGCATGAAGCCTGCGCAGAAACCGCTGTACAGGGTGATCCTGACGGATGAATAAAGTTACAATCCCTTCCGGATCTGTCTCAAACTCTATCGTATCTGATTTTTCAAAGACAATCCCAAGAGCCTCATCAAGCCTCTGTTCATACCTTTCTTTACATTCTTTCTTATTTTTCATTTTTTACCTTACCACCCATAAGTGCAGCCAATGTTGCTGCGACCAGGAGCACCAGAAGAATGAATGCCATGCCGTTGCTTCCTGCAAATCCGGTGAGCTCACCAAGATGAATGACTCCTGTCACCTGAAGTATGATTCCGATAAGACCAATAATGGAGCCTCCTGCTACAAGGCCGGAAGAAAGGCTGATTCCATTGGAAAGCCGGATTTCCCGCTCTTCACTGCTCTTTGAAAACTTCTCAACTAAAACATGCAGGATCGCACCGACCAGCAGGATTGACGTTGTAGAGATCGGCAGATAAAATCCAATCGCAACTGTCATAACCGGCAGTTTTAGAAAATGCACTACAATCCCCATCACAATGCCTACGATAATCATCGGCCATGGCAGATGCCCGGACATAATGCCGCTTGTTAAAGTAGCCATCAGATTTGCCTGAGGCAATGCAAACGGTACGTTGTCACCAGTGATCGCCAGCTGATTTGAAAGCAGCAAAGTGACACCTACAACAGTTGCCACACCTACGATGGCAGCAATACCAAAATACCGGTCCATTTCACTCTTACGTCCTCCAATGACGAAGGATACCTTCTGCGACTGACAGTAACCTCCAGCTGCCGCAATCGCGGTAACTATGAACGTGGCAAACATCAGCAGTGAACGGTTGTTGCCTTCAGATGTCCAGCCAAACCCCAAGAACAAAAGTGTCAGCACAACGACGGAAGCGATGGTCATTCCCGATACCGGCAGATTGGAACAGCCGATGGTACCGGCAAGTTTACCGGAAACAATTACGAATAAAAGCGCAAGAATAAGAGACAGCAGTGTTGCGACAACAATCATCATTACATTACCGCCGGAAACCATAATACCACCTACAAAAGCAATCAAAATACTCGCCATGAAGAAAATGGTTGCGAGAGAACCGCCGCCTTTGGATGAAGATTTCGCCGCAAAAGTTTCACGCAATGAGGATACAACGGTGGGAATGAGCTTTACCGCACCGATAATTCCTCCAGAAAGCATCATGCCGGCTCCAATATACTTTACATAACTGCCGGAAATCGCACTCACATTCATTGCGTTAATTGTCATGCCCGGGTCATTCCATACTTTAGGGCCTCCGGTACAAAGGGAAGTGAAATACCCTACCAGAGGTACGATGGCAAAGTTCGAAAGCACGGAGCTCGCAAACATAGTTAAAGATACCGGAATCCCTACAATAAAGCCAATCCCAAGCAGCAGCGGGTTGACCTCCAGCTGGAAACGCCATTTATAGAATGTCTCATTGGTAAAGTCAATCACATTGTTTACAACTCCCAGAAAAGAACTGGTAAACACGGTCAGAATCCCACCGATGCCAAACCCGATTCCCATGTATTTAATAGACTCTTTCTGTCCTTCCGACGCTACCAGTGTTTCTGAAATTGCCATTGATTCCGGATACATGAGTGTTCCGTGTTCGTCAACCATCAGATAATTATAGACCAGAGATGCTCCTCCTACTCCCAGAAGTGCACCGCCCACACCAACAATTAAGCCTTCAAGAAAGGTGATATGGGAACCAATCAAAATGACAGCCGGCAGTACAAAAATCATTCCGCTTGCCATGGATTCTCCGCCGCTTGCCATGCCCTGCAGCAGTGTTTTCCCAAGCAGGCCGCTCTTTTTTGCAAAGATCGTAAGAAGCACTGAGCCAAGAATCGAGCCGGGAATGCCTGCGGCTACCGTAAGACCGGCTTTCATGCCGGAATATGCGGTAGATGCAGAGAATATAATCGCGAGGATGAGACCGATGATCAAGACAGGGATGCCGCCGCCCCGTTTACTCGTATCCGTAATGTATGGCACATAATCTTTCCCTGCCACACCGCCATAGGCTTCTTTTGATAATTTTTTCATTACATTTACCTCCGCTTAACATTGATAATGAAACAGCTACTTCAGCGCCCTTAACACTGCCAGCAGATAGTGCCAGGTACGTAAAGCTGATGCAATGCTCAAATGTTCCTCCGCCGTATGTACGCCAATCATAGTCGGGCCTATGGAAATCATATCCAGCCTGCCTTTAAACTTTTCAGCAAACAACGCGCACTCCAATCCCGCATGCAGGGCAGCGACCTCCGGCTTATGCCCAAACAGAAGCTCATATTGCTCTATACAGACCTCCCTGAGCTTCGAATCTGGATCATACTGCCATTCCGGATATTCCCCTTCTGCCGTTACAGAAGTATTGGTCAGGGCAGCGGCCGCTTCGATACGGTTATAGATATCCTGTTTGATAGATCCTACACTGCTGCGGATTGCAGTGCTCATCTCCACCACGTTATCTTTTGTTCTAAGCACCCCGATATTCAGTGAGCTTTCTACCAGTCCCGGAATCTCCATGCTCATGCTCTGTACGCCATCCGGAAGGAGATACAAAAGAGAGATGACATCCCTTTCACACTGCCTTGTCATCACCTGTTTTGGCATCTTCTCCGCCGGTTTCACTGTAATACGAATGCCCGGGTCTGCCGTTTTATACTCGTCCTTCAGTGACATTTCCAGACTTCCTGCCAGTTTTCTGATTACAGTTTCCTCCGACGGATTTACAACTACAACTGCATGGGCATCGCGCGGGATCGCATTGTGCTTGCTTCCCCCATCGACACTCGCAAGTCTGATTTTATCCCCGGCCTTATACAGCAGACGTCCAAGAAGCTTATTGGCATTTGCCCGTCCCTTGTTGATCTCCAGACCAGAATGCCCTCCCAGAAGACCTTCAATATCAATTGTAAGAGCTGTCTTTTCCTCCGGTACGTCCTCCCAGCGAACCAAAGTACTAAGCAGTGCTGTACAGCCGCCGGCACAGCTGACTGTCAGTATTCCTTCTTCCTCAGAGTCAATATTAATCAGCGTTTCCCCTGTGATGTCCTCCGGGTTCAGTGCCATGGCCCCATCCATGCCTGTCTCCTCAGACGTAGTCACCAAAAGTTCAATCGGAGGATGCGGTATATCATCCGAAGCCACGATCGCCATCCCCATAGCCACCGCAATTCCGTCATCAGCACCCAAAGTAGTGTCTGAAGCATACAGCCACTCACCATCCACTACCCGCAGCTGCAGTGGATCTTTTAGAAAATCATGAACCGAATCAGGCTTTTTTTCGCACACCATATCCATATGCCCCTGAAGAATCACACCCGGACTATTTTCATATCCCTTCGTGCCCGGCTTTTTGATGATGACATTGCAGGCTTCATCCTGAATTACCTCCAGATTATGCTCTTTTGCAAATCCAACCAGGAAATCACTGACCCCTTTTTCATTCCCTGATCCACGAGGCACATCACTAAGTTCGCTGAAATACATAAGCACTTCAGATGGCTGTAATCCTTCGATTACTGTTTTGTTGCTCATAATTACACCTCCAAATTTTATTAAATATTTAATATATTTTATATACTATTCACTGTTGAGGCGGACGTCAAACAAGGGGGTATGTCCTGACAGGAAACATATCCGTTTTTCTGATACTGTAATGAAACTTTTACCCCCATAATTTTGTATTTTTTATTTACTCTGGTTTTTTGGATGGATAATGATAGAAAAGTTGATTTGTAAGAAATGAAGCAGCGATATATCATCAAAATTTATAAGAACAGATCTGTTTCCTGAAACAAAAAAAACACCATCCCCGGTGCTCTTTCGTCATCGAAAACAGTGTTTAAACTGCGCCACCAGGGGTTCGAACCCTGGACACCCTGATTAAGAGTCAGGTGCTCTACCAACTGAGCTAGTGGCGCATATCTCAATATTTTTCTTTTGCAATGCAAAAATTATTATATAACACCAATTTAAATATTGCAAGTACTTTTGACGAAAAATATTGAAATATATCAAATTTTATTTATGCCTGATCTATTTCAAGCGGATCAGCACTATAGTTTATCTCACCAAATATTTTCCTGGACGCGACGCAGATGATAACTGCAATCATACCGGTTGCAAACACAATGACTCCAGGCTGCCTCTCCATCATGTCGAACAAAACCCCGTAAAGAGCCTGCCCCACCGGCTGTGAACATGTTGCAATCGCAATGGTAACCGATATGACTTTTCCAACCAGATGCTTCGGTGTTTCTGCCTGCACGAATACCATCATCTGTACGCTGAACATCGTGGCACATACCATTAATATTCCGGTAAATACGGTAATCACTCCAAATGATATTCCGGCTTTTGGATTCCACATCAGCACGATTCCCATTGGAAAAATTGTGACCGCTGCGATCAGAAGTATTTTCCATGCCTTCCTGATATCCAGTTTCGCTGCCAGGACTCCGATTAAGATGCCTCCCACAAGACCACCGGCCGCCTGGACTCCCTGGGCTGCGCCAAGTGCCTGGCTTGACATTCCAAGATATACCCGGATGATCACCGGGATGCCGACCAGAACCATGGATGTAACGAACAGATTGATCAGTGCTACCATGAGGATAACCTTGAAAATCACGGGCTGCTCGTTCTTCACGAATGCCAGGCTTTCTGTGAAATCCGCTTTCACGGTTGACCACATAGACCCGGCCGTCTTCTGTTTTTTATATGGGATATGAATAAAGATCTCCATAACCGCAGAACAAAAGAAACAGATTCCTGCCGTAATGACAACACTCGTCACCCCATAAAGCCCGTATACTACGCCACCGATGATTGGCCCCAGAAGACTCGCCAGAGAACTGATCTGATTGACAATCGCATTCGCCTGCATCAGATGCTCCTGCTCCTGCAGAAAAGGCATACTCGCCTGCACAGAGGGCTGGTAAACTGCCTGAATTCCATATAAGATCATCATGACGACAGCCGCTACAGCCACAGGTGAAAACCTCTGGATGCTGACTAAGAATGCCACAGTCAGCAACGCTGTTCCAAAATCAAGGATCACCATAATATTACGTTTATTCAGCCGGTCCGCAAGCATTCCTCCGATCGGCGACAATATCACCATCGGAATAAACGAAAATGCCATCACACTTCCAAAAATTACCGATGACCCGGTCTCATCCAAAAGGTACAGCGGCAGCGCAAATCTTAGAATTGCATTTCCAAACAGTGAAATGATCTGTCCGATCACCACAAGCACAAAGTTTCTGTTAAATAATTTCATTCTTCTCCTCCTTTAATACCGACGTTTGGTATGTAAAATAATTAAAAATATATGCGGGCAAAATGCGTCCGTGAAACGTATTTTATTCCCGCAGGTTTCTCATAAAATGCATTACTTTTTATATGTCTCTGCAATGCGGTAGTATTTCTTCAGTGCCTCCACCATCTCATCCGTCACTACAGGCATTCCGATTCCCTCGAAGATCTCCTTAAACATGAGAATCTTTTCTATATACACTTCTTTCTCCACCGAATATACAAGCGGACTTACCCAGATATTCGCCAGAATCAGAAAAACTTCTGCCGCCTGCCTTGGATGAGTCGTCTTGATCGAGCCGTCCCGGATTCCTTCCTCGATATACGGCATAATCATCGGCGCACTTTCATTTTTGATTTCATCTAACCCCTTCACGAGCATTCTCGGATTCTTCATAAGTGACGGCGCAGACGCAAGCAGATCTCTCTGTTTCGTATCCCCCACACAGAGCATCGCAAGCTTCTGCAGCTTCGCAAGCCCGTTCGGCTGATCCTTCACATAGTCATCAAAATTAACATCTGCATATAATTCTGTGGAGACGGCATCAATGATCTCTTCCTTTGATTTAAAATGATGATATATCGCTCCCTTACTCAAATCACCAAGGTCATCTACAATATCCTGTATGGTTGTATCTTCATAGCCCTTTTCCAAAAATAACTTCTCCGCTGATTTTATAATTCTCTTCACAGTTACTTCCGGGTGTTTGTTTCTTGCCATAGCACTGCCTCTTTTCATACATTCGTTTGGTATGTAAATAACTTATCATGTATTTCATCCAGTGTCAATTACTCTTTCATACTTTTCCAAAAAAAATCATATCTTAGTATCAAATCTTAACCGGAGTAATCTATGCACCCTTCATTCCGAAAATCACATACCGCAAGGTACTGTGCACTGGCACTCACCTTCCTGCTTATTCTCTGTCTGACTTTTGGCTGTTCTTCCAGACTGACCAGCACTCCAGGCAATAAAACATTCCAGGAATTTACAAATGAACTTTTTCAGCAGGAGGTATCCTCCAACACCATCAGTCTTCATTATACCCTGAAGAACCCTAAGGAATATGGTATCCTGGACGCTCCCGTCACCTACGGAACTTTTTCGGCGGACTCTGCCGGCACAATGGCTGCCCTTGAAAACTGCAAAGCCGCCCTCGGGAAGTTCTCCTATAAGAAACTGTCTTCCAAGAATCAGCTTACATACGATGTCCTGAATTCCTATCTTGAAACAGCAATCAAAGGCGCACCCTATCAGTTATACGATGAACCCCTAAGCCCTCTGACCGGTATCCAGGCCCAGCTCCCGGTTCTGCTGTCTGAATTCCAGCTGAATAACGCCTCTGATATCGATACCTACCTGAATCTTATGGAAACTACCCCCGATTACTTTCAGTCCCTCAACCAATTCGAAACCGCCAAATCAGAAAAAGGGCTCTTCATGTCTGAGACTTCTGCTGACGCAATTATAAAAGAATGCAATTCCTTCATCGACATGGGGCAGGACAATTACCTTTACTCTACTTTTACAGAACGTCTCGAAGCATTAGATGGACTGACAGATGAACAGCGTGCCAATTATGAAGCGCGCAACCAGGAAGTTATCAAAAACAGCATTTTCCCCGCTTACGACACACTCATCCAGACATTGTCATCACTGCGCGGAAGCGGTAAAAATTCATCCGGCCTCTGCTACCTTCCTGAGGGAAAAGCTTATTATGAGTACGTTGTCGAGCGTGAAACCGGCTCATCGAGAAGTGTAAGCGAGTTAAAGCAGCTGACCAAGAACCAGATTCTGGCCGATCTGACAGCAATGCAGAGTATTCTGAAAAGTTCCTCCAATCCGGCTGCTGAGACAGCCAGACAAGACAAGAAAGCACTCGCCTTATCAGAGCCTTCCGTCATCCTTAAGGACCTCCAGAATAAAATCACGGATACTTTTCCAGATGCCCCGGACGTTGACACAACCATCAAATACGTCCCTGATATTATGGAAGAGTATTTAAGCCCGGCCTTCTACATGATTCCGGCAATCGACAATACCTTCAGCAATGTGATTTACATTAACCAGGGCCGCACGATGGAAGGGCTGGAACTTTATACAACACTTGCACATGAAGGATATCCGGGGCATCTCTACCAGACCGTCTACTACGCAAGCCTGAATCCTGATCCTGTCCGCAATATCCTGAACTTTGGAGGGTATGTGGAAGGATGGGCCACTTACGCGGAGATGTGCTCCTATTACCTTGCGCCGCTTGAAAAATCACAGGCCGCCCTTCTCCAGAAAAATAATTCCGTCATCCTTGGCCTCTACGCACTTGCCGATATCGGAATCCATGAGGAAGGCTGGACACTGGATGAAACCGCCGCATTTTTCAGAGATTACGGGATCAGTGATGCCTCTGCCGTCCAGAGCATCTACCAGCTCATTCTCGGAGATCCGGCAAACTATCTGAAATACTACATTGGATATGTGGAATTCCTTGAACTGAAAAAAGAAGCCGTCAAAAAATGGGGGAATGGTTTTACCCAGGAACGTTTCCACAAAGCAGTGCTGAATGTAGGGCCTGCACCATTTGATGTCGTGGAAAAATACGCTCTGGAATAGAAAAAAGGCAGGCGCTCAAAGTGCCTGCCGATGATGGTTCCTGCGGATTATAAGGAATCCCACTTCATTACAGATTTCAGGAAAACTTTATTAAAATCTTCCAGTTCATCGTACATAATTCCGTGGGCACTGTTTTTCAGATTATACCACTCACTGTTACAGATATGGTCATACTGATACCCGGCGAGTTCATTGGACACGACTTCATCCTTATCCCCGTGAATAATTGTCGTCGGGACTTTCACTGCCTGCAGATCTTTCCTTCCATCCTCATCACGGAGCGATTCTGCCGCCTTGACCGTTCCGATTCCGGAGGCCGACAGTGCGATATCCCCGAACCAGTTTTCAACTGCCTCACTGTGCGGGCTTGCGAATAACTGCCCCTTAAAATTCTCACAGAGCTTCGGCCGGTCGGTACGCGCAAGCTCTATGAGACCATTGACATATTCCTTTGTCAGTCCATACGGAAAACCTGGCCGTTTCGTCCAGCACGGAGCAGCCGCAGAAAGAAGGATGAGTTTCGTTACTCCAAACCCTTTAAAAAGCCGCATGTACCGAAGAACAATTGCTCCTCCCATGGAAAATCCCGTCAATACAAAAGACCGGAGCCCCATCTGGCGTATCACCTGGTGGATATCTGCTGCCATCTGATCGTAAGAATACCCGCACCCAGGCGTATCTGACTGCCCGAATCCCCGCAGATCCATAGCAACAACCCTGAACCCGCATTCCAGAAGGAGCGGAATCTGATATTCATAGATTTTATGTGACAACGGCCACCCATGTACCAGCACAATTGTCTTCTTCCCCTGACAGTTATAATCATATACTGCAATTTTCACTCCGTCTGTTGTTTTAATATAAAACATACTCCACATCCCATTTATGAATTCTATATAGTATATGCACTTTCCTGTGATCCTTTCATACCCTATACTACGAAGATTTGTCGAAGGAGGCCTGACACATGTTTATATCCTATCCCGTTCTCATACTGACGTTTCTCTTTATCCTGATCATTCTCTGTATCATCGCTTACCAGTGGAAGAAGAATTCTGCCTTAAAAAGCCTGTGCAGGCTTTCTTTGTCCCAGCGTACTGCCCGCCTGAACGAACTGCTTCTCCCACTCGGGCTTCGCTACGACGACTCTCAGGATACATTTTTCTTATTATCTTCTATCGCTGAACTTCCAGATATCCTGAAAAACGGTCCGTTTCAGGATTACTTTTTTTACCACGGCGGACGCACCATCCGTATCCGTATGATGGCTGTATCTGATGGTTTCCTGAAGGCCGCACGGGCAGAAATCAGCTGTTACCGGTCTGTAATCCCGTTTGATGTATGCGATCTGTTTCCGATGGAGCCTCTGGAGCCGGATCTTCTTCCCTTTATGGAACTTACTTTCTGCGGCGAGAATCATTCGCTCTTCTCCTATGCCGGGAAATCCTGGCGGACTGCCGGATTCCAGATTCATCCGGGGACAGCTTTCGCAAAACTTCATTTAGCCCTTACATTTCATGATGAAACCGCGAGGAATTCACTTTCTTCCGTCCCCGGGATCACGTTTACGGGACAGACCGCGCATCTTTATACAGAAATGACCTCCATGGTGACTGCCAGGAACCGCCTGAAGGCTTTTGCATATTTCTTCGTCTCCAGTCCTGCCTTCCGTACCGCAGACCGCCTGTTACTTCTTAACGGCATGCGTCCCCGTAAATGATAACAGACTCTATTCCGCCTCCGGAGTCCGGATCCCCGCAGTACTCGTCACCGGAAGAGAAAAGGTAACCGCTCCCGCAGGACTGTTGATCCCGGCATTTTCCATAACAGCCTTCATAACCTTATTCTTGTGTGACGCATGAAGCACGATAAAAATAATTTCCTTTTCCTCCACAAGGGAAATGCCGAGGAATCTTTTTGCGTGCTCCATGCCGGTACCCTTTGCATGGATCACGGTGCCCCCGGGAGCCTCAGCGCTTCTGGCCGCATCCATGATCGTCTCCGTGTAGCCGGCATTTGCAATAATGACCAACAGTTCATACTCTGTATTCTTCAACGTACTCTCCTCCTCTACAATTACATCCTGGCCGGCTGTAAAATACTGAAGCGCCTTCTTACCGCCAATACTGCTGAGCGGAATCAGAAATGCAATTCCCCTGCCCGGAATATCAATCTTTACTTTGTGATACAGTTCTTTTCTCAGCTGCTTCCATGTATCATGGGTGACAAAGGCAAAATAAATCACTTTTTCTGTCGTCTCCATTCCCAGATAATCCAAAATGGCACTGCTGGCTGTACCAATTCCCAATGACGCAAAAGTTACATGGACATTATTCTCCTTAAAAAAAGCCAGAAACTTCTCACGCATCCCTCTGTTCGTGATAATTCCCAACATATAGATTTCATTCATAAGAATCTCCTCCGCAATTGTTATAATTCAATAATGTCATCGTCTGACCAGGCATCGAGATAAGATACCGCCGGCAAAACATCCTCAATACTTTCTTCCCGCCTGGACTTTAACATATAGATAGTTCCAAGAATCTGAATCGCAATCAACGGGGTCATGGCAACCATCGCGACAATCCCAAATGCGTCCCTTACAATATTCCCTCCGACTGCCTGGCATGCACCCATGGCAAATGGAAGCAGAAAGGTTGCTGTCATAGGCCCTGAGGCAACCCCGCCTGAGTCGAATGCAATGGCAGTGAATATCTTCGGCACAAAAAAGGACAGGCACAGGGCGATCACATATCCCGGAACAATGAACCAGAAAATCGGAATCCCTGTCAGCACTCTTGTCATGGCAAGCCCCACCGACACAGAAACCCCAAGCGAAAGGCTGAGCCCCATTGCGCGGCCCGAAATGGCGCCGGAAGTAATCTCCTCCACCTGCTCCTTTAATACATAGACTGCAGGTTCTGCCTTTACAATAAAGAAACCAATGACCATCCCGAGCGGTATGAGAATAAAGCGGTAGGGAAGTCTGGCTATCAGCTGTCCCAGATAATTACCCGCCGGCATGAATCCGACATTTACCCCCGTCAGAAAAAGCACCAGGCCAACGTAAGTGTATACAATACCAATGACAATTTTCATCAGCTGGTTCTTCTTCAGCCGCAGGGAAATGATCTGGAATGCAGTAAAGAACAGTACGATCGGCAGTAATGATACCGCGATTTCCCTCATATATTCGGGAAGGCCATGTGCAAAATACTGCCACAGTTCCACAGAATCTTCAATCACAGGCAATTCTGCAGGAATATAACCCGTATCCTCCGGGTGATATAAAAGTCCAAGCAGAAGAACTGCCAGAATCGGCCCGATCGAGCAAAGTGCTACGAGGCCAAAACTGTCATTTTCCGCATGCTTATCACTTCGCACCGCAGCAAAACCTATACCAAGGGCCATGATGAACGGAACTGTCATAGGTCCGGTAGTGACTCCTCCGGAATCAAACGCGACTGCGAGAAAATCTTCCGGGATAAAAAAGGAAAGTCCAAATACGATGATATAAAAGAGAATCAAAAGAGGCGGCAGGGCACGGGAGAAAAGCATACGAAGCATTGCCGCCATCAGAAAGAATCCTACACCGCATGCCACCGCTATAATCAGCAGATGGTTGGGAATGGACGGCACCTGCTCGGCTAATACCTGAAGATCCGGTTCTGATACCGTGATGATAAACCCAAGCAGAAACCCAAGCAGAAGAACGATAAAGAGCCGTCCTGTGCTGGCCATCTTCGTCCCTACTTTTTCGCCCATGGATGTCATTGCAAGCTCTGCCCCCAATGTAAAAAACATCATACCGACTACAAGCATCACCGCACCGAACAGAAACAGAAGCAGTATACTTGGCGGCAGAGGTGCCACCGTAAAACTGATAAGCAAAACAATTCCGATGATCGGAAGAACTGCCTTTAATGCTTCTTCCAATTTTTCGGCGAATCTGGTCTGGTAAAATCCCATAATGAGAAGCCTCCTTTCAAGTACAGCATAAGATGATAAAAACAGGGAAGTATCCTTTCTTTAAAGATGCTTCCCTGCAACCATTATAACTACTATATTTAGTTTACCACATGTAAATAACGGTTGACAATTAAAACTTATGCAAAATCATCAGCATTCCCGCGGAGGCCGCCGACATCCACGCAGACGTCCTGCTGCACGACAGAAGTTCCTGATCTCCCGGAAAAGACCGAAGCCTTTGGATTTCCCCGGCTGCCGTCTTTACAGCTTCCCATTTTTCCTGATAGAATGCAAAATCAGACCATCGGGAAGGAATATAGTCAGGACCAAAGCAGATGCTGTACCTCAATCCGGCTGCTGTCCCCAGAATTAAAAGAGCAAGCACCAAAAAATACGCTGCCGTATGAAGGTATTTTTTCTGAATCTTTCTCGTGTATTTCAGCAAATTCCGAAACAGAAGAATCCACAGCACCCACAGCGGGAGTGACAAAATCAGGCGCCCAAATGCACGGTAACTGCTTCCGGCAAGAACTGCCGCGATATCCCCTCCTCCCATCTGGTACACCCACTGCCTGGCATCCGATACCTGTGGATTTTCATCTTTATAAACCAATTCTATATTTTGAAATCCCCGGGCATCCGGATTCTGTATCCAGAGATATTTTTCATTCCAGTCTACAATGCCCCGAATGACATAGGTTTTTCCTTCCACTGTAATCTCTTTCCCAATCACCTTATCATTCCCAAACAGCTCTACCGCCCCTTTCCGGCTGATGGCACACCCGGAAGTATCTTCTTTGCCTGGATAACAGCCTTTCAGAAGATGTCCCGGAAGAATCTTCTGAAGATTTCCGTATCCTTCTGCCAGGGTAAAGCCATCCCCTGTGAAGTATTCTCCGGCGCTTATATTAAAATCTTCTTTTTCATTCCAGAGCGTAGCATCCGGGGCGTCCTCATCAGATTGCTGCTGTTCATAATACTTCTCAAGCTCTTTCGCTGTCAGCAGCGCATCTTCACACCGGATGCTGATCTGGTTCTTTCTGTTTTCAATATAAGAATACTGTCTGGCTGACAGTAAGAAAAATACACAGCCAGCCACCACCAAAACCAGACGTCCTCTATTCTTTATGCTCAATCTGAAACCTGTCCCCTTCCTGAATCTCCTTCGAACTCTCAACAATCACTTTTGTATCCTCGGTGATGACTCCCTCCACGGCAATTTTATTCATATCTTTCGCTTTCTTGGTCAGGCTGATTCTTTCTGCCACATATTCTTCACCCAGAATCGTATTCTTCTTTTTCGCTGCCAGACAGTATGCCCCTTCCTGGTCTTCCCTGAGTGCGTTCAAAGGGATCATATAATTGTAGCGGATATCTGATTCTTTCTCTATCGAATACTCTCCCTGGGTTCCTTCTGTATATTCTCCGTCCGGCAGTTTTACGATGATCTTGCCAAGACTTCCCGAAGCGCCGGTATTCCCTGTATCTGCCTGCTCTCCCTGGCTGCCGTCTGATGCACCTGCACCCCCGCTTTCATTTCCCTGTTTCGGTAACAATATCTGGGTGATTTTTGCCTTTACCATCTCCGTTCTGTCATTAAACTGAACCGTAACTTCATCTCCTGTTTTCAGGCGTTCCAGATCATCCATCTCCGCAGATGCCTGGAACTGATATCCACCGGTTCCAATGCGTACATACTCCTGCCCGGCCGTCACCATGCCATCTTTCAGAGTAGTCTCAGCTACAGATCCTTTTACCGGAGACAGAATCTGCCCCTGTGCGGCAGCAATTTTATTCAGCTCATCTACGATCTTCTGCTGCTGACCAATATCAATCTGAATGCTCTGCTGGGTAAGCTCTGATGTTTCCTTCGCTTTCTGCTTATTTACACTGCTGTTTTCATCTTCTTTCTGCGCGATATCGTAGGCATCCTGCGCCTGAACAAGTGCCTGATACAGAGAATCTGTCTTTTCTTCCTGCGCCTTTATCTCTGCCTGGTCACTTTCATTTTGCTGTGCAATACTCTCATCCAGTGCATTTGCCTTTTCTTCATAAACGGCTTTTGCTTCTGGATTCTCTTCCCCTCCCGCATCCATCCACTCATCATAGAATGCCTGCTTCTGTCCGTCGGCTTCCTGCTGTCTGTCCTGTGCTTCCTGTTCCTTGTTCTGCCTGAGTTCAGAAAGTGAAGCTTCCGCCTCCTCATACTGGCTTCTCGCAAAATCAAGAGCTTTCCCGGCCGACAAAGACTGGGGCGTCATTGCATCGGGTGTACCAGACTTTTGTTCCTGCTGAAGCTGCAGAACTAATTTCTGAAGTTTTGCCTGCTCCTCTTCTATCACCTTATTCAGCTCTTCCATATCACACGTACCGACAGATGCACCGCTTTCCACCGCGGTTCCCTCTGGCACAGTCTGACTGATTCTCAGCCGTTCAGGTACTGTTACAAGTGTCCCCTCAGAAGCGGTTACACTTCCCTTTCCTTCCATCCGATATTTCAGATGCCCGGAGGACGGCGCTTCTATCTTTGCTTTTGGCACAGTCACAGAATCAGCTGCCCTGGAGATCAGTGTACATATGGCCATCACAATAAAGAATCCTGCCAGCAGCTGTCCCCAGAATTTTTTTGTTTTTATTTTTCCTTTGATTGTCTCCCATTTGCTTGGCATAGGCATTGTCTACTCCTTTATATGTATGATGTCTTTTCTGTCATTCTTTTAACCCCGAGGCTGCAATTCCCTGTTCCAGATAACTCTGCCCCCACAGAAATAAAAGTGCCGCGGGAAGCATCATTACAACAGACGCCGCAAATGATACACTTAAGTTATCTGCCGTAATATTGGGAAGATACAGTGAAAGCGGCCATAAACTTTTCGTCTTCAGATATGTCATCGGCTGCTCAATCGCATTCCAGTATTCCAGAAATCCAAGAACCAGCGCCGAGATAATTCCGGGCATCCCCATCGGGATCCCGATCGAGAAAAAGATTTTCAATTCCCCCGCTCCATCAATTCTTGCCGCTTCAATCAGTGACTCCGAAATTCCGCCAAAAGACTTACTCATAATAAAAACAGGAAATGTACTGAAAATTCCAGGCAGAATAATAGCTGCAGGGGTGTCCAGAATGTTGAATTTCTGCAGCACCAGATATCCCGATGCCATCGTAACCTGAAATGGCAGAATCATCAGAACCATAAATAAAAGAAACAGAAAGTTTCTCCCTCTGAACCGGTATCTTGCAAATGCCCACGCCGCAGGAATTCCGACCGCCGCCTGACCCGCAAGTATCGGGAATACCTGTCCGCAGGAGTTCCAGAACATTACGAAAAATCCCGGCGAATCCAGTAAAAGCTCCACATAGGACTGCAATGTAGGAAAGGCCGGAAATAAAACCATTCTCGCATTCCCCTTCATATCGGTGAATACCGGACCGGCGCTTTCCAGCAATTCATTCGATCCCATCAGAGAATTGCCGATCATCAGAAGCACCGGTATCCAGATTACACTGCTTACCCCCAGAAGAAAAATCGTAACCCATCGTCTATTCCTTTTCATGATTTTTGTGTACTCCTATTATAATTACGGCTGCCATAAGAGCGATCATTACGGATGCAGCACTCATTTTCTGCATATCCAGGCTTACGAACCAGTTATTAAAGAGATGCTGAAGCATATAGATGCTCCGGTGGGGATAATCCCCGGCAATCAGGTATGCCTCCCTGAAGACCTTGAATGAATTTACAAAAGACAGTATCCCTGTCATCACTGCTGTCGGCTTTAGAAGCGGTGCAGTGATATAGCGGAAACACTGCCATCTCCCTGCACCGTCTATCTTTGCCGCTTCATATAATGCATCCGAAATTCCAGACATTCCTGTAATCCAGAGAATCATATCGTACCCTGTATTTTTCCATAAATAACTTCCGACCAGAATATAGAATGCAGAAGAGGTATTCATCCAGTCTACAGATGAGAAATGAAGCATCGAGAGAAACCCGTTGAGATACCCGCTCTGGTCAAATACAAGTTTCCAGATCACCACGATCGAAGCAATCGGCACCGCCATCGGAAATAAAAAGATAGTCTTTAAAAATTCTCCGGTTTTACCCATACTATAGACCAACACTGCAATTCCGAGGGAAAGGAGCATTAAAAGCGGAATACATGTAACTAAAAATCTCACCGTATTTTTAAGCGCAAGCTGAAATGCCTCATTTTCAATGACCGTTTTATAATTTTGAAATCCGGCAAAGGAGTTTCCCATTGCACTGAAAAAAGATCTTCTCATTACATCCAGAAAAGGAATCAGTACAAACGCTCCCACCCCCAGCAGGCTGGGGGTGAGGAACAGATATGGTTTCCATCTACTGTGCAAGGTATGTGTCCGCTTTTGAAGCTGCCGCTTTTGCAGCTTCTTCAGATGAACTGGTGCCGTCGAAATAATTTTTTGCCTCATCTAACATCATCTCTCCTATCACATCATCCGTCTGCACTGGTTTTGTCAGCTTTTTACCCAGCTCCGTCAGAGCCTTTACCTCGCTTCTGTATGGCAGTGTAATTGAAACCGGGGCACTGCTGCCTTCCTCTGTGGCAGAAGAAATTCCAATCTGGATTCCTGATTCTGTATCAGGGGTCTCTTCTACACTTTGTACAAATGCATCCATCGCCTTTTCATTCACCGGGAATCCTTCTCCCATATCCAGAGACTGTACCTCTTCTGATAAGAGTGTTTTTATGAATTCCTGTGCAAGTTCTTTTTGTTTTGATGCCTTATTCACTCCGGCAATGTCGTGCGGTACATAAAAGCCATTCACATCTGTCGGCTCTTCCTGGTTCGCCCTCATAGAATAGTAGGGAACCATCATTCCCATGATCCCCTGGATTTCCTGGGACATCACAGTGCCGCTCTGGGCATATCCAAGAGAATCGCCTGCATCCCATGCGGATTTTATGGATTCACCTGCTCCTCCTTCCATATAGACGCCAACGCTTGCATTCTCACTCTCAGAATCAGAGAACTGTTTTGCAAGTTCCATCAGAGAGGCAAGTTCCTGTGTCTGTATTTTCATGTCTTTATCAACCAGACTTTCATAATTAATATCAATGAAAAGCCTCATCGCTGATTCCGCATCTATGCCGTCAAATATGCCGGATGCCGGATTGCTGTCCATGTACGCCTTCAATGCATCAATTGATTTCAGCGCGTCCGTCTTAGCCTTCTCCCCGGCCATAATCGGAATTCCGAATCTTGCCGGAATCTGATAGATTTTTCCGTCCTTTTCATATGACTGTACAATATTATGAAGCAGTCCGCTGGATTTCACGGTTCCGCTCAGATCATCCAGCACGCCTTTCTCTATATATGACTGTACCGGCAGTCCGTCGAGCATAAGCACATCTGCCCCGTTGCCTGCGAGCAGTTCCGTATTCAATGCACGGATACTGTCCTCTTTAGTTGCCGTTCCCTCGCCTGCATTTCCCGTCTTATACTCAATTCCAACATCCGGGTGCTTCTGCTGGAAGTTTGCGATTGCCTGGCGTACAGTCTTACTCTCAGTAAGCCCGTAGATTGAAAGCGTCTCATCCGGGATTGCTTTTGCGTTTTTATCAAACACATATTCGTATAATTTGAAGTTATTTCCGGAAGTATCTGAAGCCGCCGCAAATACATAATACTGGGATTTCTCTCCAAAGAATAAATGATGGAATATATGCCCAGGTATCCCCAGTGAGGAAGCATTTCCATCCACCAGATCTTCAGATACCGTTCCTCCGAGTGTCAGATGATGAATTCCTTTCTCATCTGTAAAGTAAATATCATGATCATCCCCAAGCCTTAAGACTCCTTCTGTGATTCCGCCCGCATATTTCGTCTCGGAAGTCACTTCACCACTCTTTGTATCGTAACACAGGAAACCGTCGCCGGAAGCATTCATCGCGAGAAGCGTAGTTCCTTTGACGTCCATCATCATTGACAATGTTCCGTCCGATGCTCCCGCCTCAAAACTCCTGATTCTGCTTCCTCCCTCAGGACCGTACATCAGAATCTTTTTCGCAATGGGATCTGCAATATAAATATTCCCCTCGGAATCTACCTTCAGCGCACTGATGTAAATGTTAAGATCAAGATCCCCTGGTTCCGCCAGCTCCGGCATCGGTACTTCCGTACTGTCACCCTCTCTGAGTATATGATTCACCGACCCTTCTGTCATATACCATGCATAACATTTCCCATCCTCACCCCGAATGATCTGAAGCCCTTCACCTGCCGCCTCTCCCACCGGTGCAAGCCACGATGCATCTGCTTCTTTAAACTCCTTCCCGTCATAATCATACGCTTTATATTCCCCCGTATTTTTATCCTGTGTATAATAGCGAAGTATTTTATCATCTGTCTGCACCATGCCGATCCCATTCTCCGCCTCATTCTTCGGAAGTTCAATCTCCCTCTCCACATACTTCCCCTTCGCACTCCTCTTTCCCTCTTCAGCCTTCTTCCCTGTACACCCCGCAGCTCCCGTAACCACAATCACCGCTGCCAAAACTCCTGCCGTTATTTTCTTCAGATTCATTTTACTCCTCCTGATATCCGTATAAAAAATACATATTTACTTGATACTTATCTTAACCTCATAATCACAGTCTACCAGCAAAATCTCTAAAAATCTTTTAAGAAAACCCCCACCCCTTAGAGATTTCT
>URQQ01000003.1 GCA_900549995.1 uncultured Lachnospiraceae bacterium
AGCTTTCGCATCTTTTGCAAATACTAAGATACGAACTTTTTTACCTGTTCCATGAGGCAGTACAACCGCACCACGGATCTGCTGGTCAGCGTGACGTCCGTCACAACCTGTTCTGATATGAGCTTCGATTGTCTCATCAAAGTTTGCTACTGCTGCTTTTTTCACTAATGCAACTGCTTCATCTCTGTCATAGAGTGTTCCTCTGTCGACTAATTTTGCAGCTTCGATATATTTCTTTCCTCGTTTCATCTTCAATAACCTCCTAGTGGTAATATCGGGAGCGAGCCCTCCCACATTTTTCGTCTACAATAACTGCGTATTACTCTGCTACCTTTACACCCATACTTCTGCATGTTCCTTCGATCATGCTCATAGCAGCTTCTACTGTAGCCGCATTTAAGTCTGGCATTTTTGTCTCAGCGATTTCTCTGACCTGATCTTTTGTAATTGTAGCAACTTTAGTTTTGTTCGGAACACCTGAACCTGATTTGATGTTACATGCTTTCTTAATAAGAACAGCAGCCGGTGGTGTCTTTGTTACGAAACTGAAGCTTCTGTCATTGTATACAGTGATAACTACAGGAATGATTAAATCACCCTGATCTGCAGTTTTAGCATTGAACTGTTTTGTAAATTCAACGATATTTACACCGTGCTGACCAAGTGCCGGTCCAACCGGTGGTGCTGGTGTAGCTTTCCCAGCCATAATCTGTAATTTAATATAACCTTCTACTTTCTTTGCCATTTTAAGTACCTCCTCGTGGTATTTGCGGGGTTTTCCCTCCCACTTTTACTCGTTACATTTTCTTGACTTCTGTGAAACTGATTTCAACTGGTGTTTCACGACCAAATAACTCAACATTGATAGTCAGGCTCTGTTTCTGAACATTAATTGCCTGAATGACTCCGACCGTTCCTTCCCATGCTCCGGCTGTTACAGTAATTGTATCACCTTCCGCAAAGTCCACAACAACTTCCTCTTTCTGAATTCCAAGCGGCTCCATCTCCTGATCTGTGAGCGGCACCGGTTTAGATCCAGGTCCGACGAACCCGGTAACACCTCTGGTATTCCTTACGACATACCATGTGTCATCATTCATGAACATGTGAATCAGTACATAGCCAGGAAAAAGCTTCTTAGAGACCGCTTTCTTTGCTCCGTTTTTCACCTCTACAACATCCTGCATCGGCACACGGACTTCCAGAATCTGGTCTTCCAGATGCCGGTTCTCAATTGTTTTATCAATGTTTGCTTTTACCTTGTTCTCATACCCTGAATAGGTATGAACCACATACCATTTCGCCTCTGACATAAAATCACCTTTCATAATTATTGCTGTCACTCTTGTTCCGACCGTATTATCGGACTAATAAGTCCACTCCGTATTTTACAATAGTATCTACGACCGCAATAATCGCACCTAGTAATACAGAGACTGAAACGACTGCTGTCGTCTGTTTAGCAAGTGTTTTCCCGTCTGGCCAAATAATTTTCTTAAACTCAGCCTTCAGTCCTTTAAAAAAACTGGGTTTTTTCTGAGTTTTTTCTTTCTTTTTTTCGCCCATAACATTCACTTCCCTTCAACGACTATTTCGTTTCTTTGTGCAATGTGTGTGTCTGACAGAACTTACAATATTTTTTTGTTTCCATGCGGTCCGGATGTGTTTTCTTATCCTTTGTCATGTTGTAGTTACGATGTTTGCATTCTGTACATTCCAATGTGATTCTTGTGCGCACAACTTCCACCTCGCTTTATAAAATTCAATTTTCGTGTTACACGGCAGTTTGCGAGACCGCCCAATTTTAGGCATAAAAAAAAGACCTACTTCCATTCGCTAGTATACTATATCACAGGAGATGGGAAGAAGTCAAGGGAAGATTCTTATGTCTTCCCGTTGATTTTTCTTCCCCCGGCTTCATCTTTTCTATTATTCCGATCTCACCATTCTCGCCACCACACTGTCCCTGCACATCCTACGGTAACAAACCACCGGGACAATAATGACCAAAAGAATCAGAACCGGAATACACAAGATAATCGGTGTCACTGTAAAGTGCCAGCTGAAGAAGAACATTTCTCCTCCCATCATACGGATTGCCGTCACACTTATGATGCTCCCAAATACCAGCGCTGTCACTATTGTGAAAACCGCATAGTAGAGACCTTCTGCAGAAAGCATCTGCTTTTGCTGTCTCCCCGTCATTCCGACAGCCTCCATCATTGCAAATTCCTGTTTTCTGGTCAGTATGGATGTCACGATTGTATTCATAAAGTTTAAGAGCCCGATCATTGCAAGTATCAGTGCCAGAAGCCCTCCGATCGTGACATACATGTTCTTCATGGAATCGAACTGTTCCACAATCTTCGCCTTGGATGTATATGTCAGGTCATCTTCTACCTTTCCAGTATAATCAGAAAGCCATTCTTCCATCTTCCCGTCATACTTTTTCTCTACATTAATTAATGTCCTCATCGGCTGCTGCTCTCCCAGGAAGTCAAGGAATTCGTCTTCCGGAAGTATATAATTACAGTCAAACATTCCATAAGACTGAATTCCGCATGAATACGGCATATCTGCCACAGCCATCACTTCATATTCCCTGGAAGTGCCGTCATCCTGTGTAATTGTAACTTTATCTCCCACATCGTAATATGCCGGAGAATCTCCATCCTCAATAAATGGATACCTTGACGTAATCACATACTTTCCGGTCTGGAATTTTTCCCAGTCCAGTTCACCTTCTGCATTTTCCAGTTTTTCCATCACCATTTTCCCAATTCCATAGATCTTTCCGTCGATCTGTTTCCCGGCTAAAACAGCGTCTGTAAAATCCTGGTCATTTGCTGCCGATGTCTCCATTCCAATATTTTTCTTCACTTCCTGATACTTCAGCAGTCTTTCCATAATCTGCGAAGAGTCCTCTTCTGTCATGTTTAAGGAATACATTTGTTTTATATAGATATTCCCCGTCTCCTTCACGCCTTTCTGTCTGCCAAGCTCTGTAAGAAACTGTCCTGTAACCCCGTCCAGTACACGCTGTCTGGTACTCAGACTTGCATTGTCAAGTGTTGCATCTGCAACCGAATAATCACTGACCGCCATCGAGCTGACGAACTTATCCATATCAAATCCTCTGATCAGTCCATAGATACTGTTCAGCAAAACCAACGCCAGTGACAGAGACGCCACTACAATGAACACTTTCTTCTTATTTCTTTTTAAGTTTGCAAATGCCATAGCCTGCGGACTGACTCTCTTTGTCTTCTTATTTTTCTTCTTTCCTTTTACCGCTGCACCTTCTGTATACCGCACTGCCTCTACCGGGGACACGGACGACGCAATCCTGCACGGCCTTATACAGCTGATATACACTGTCAAAAACGCAAAAACTGCGGCCCCGGCGAACACCCACACATTTAAACTTACATCCGTATTAACAGAATCTCCAAAAATCAGATTTTTCATTACCAGCGGAAGAATAAATTTACCGATGACCGCCCCCAGAATCAGCCCTGCCGGGATCCCATACAAAGAAAGTATATAAGCCTGGCGTCTTACGATCCTGCGGAGCTGGCGTCCGGTTGTTCCGATCGTCTTTAATAATCCATAATGCTGAATATCGTGGTAAACATTAATATAAAATATATTATAAATAATCAGGTAACCCGATATAAATATGACCAGCAAAAGAATGATTACAGGAATCACGGTCTGCATATCTGCCGCACTCCCCATATAGGCCCAGTTAATCCCTTCATAGACATCTGTCGGGAATCCGCATCGTCTTGCCAGATCTTCTACTTTCTTTTCCAGATTCAAACTGTTATGGAAATTAAAATCTGCCATAATCCGTCCTGCATAGTCAGCTACAGAAACTTCTTCTCCCATCATTGAGTTTGCAGGGGTCGGCGCAACGGTCCGCGCGAACTCTTCAGAGACAGCCATCACCTGAGACCTGCTGATCATGTCTCCTTTAAAATATCCGGACAGCGTAAATACTTTCTCATATCTCTGTCCGTTCACATCGAGAACCACGGGAACTTTCTCTCCGAGTTTTACCGGAACTCCCAGCGCTTCCAGAACAAGGTCGCTGGTCACGAGTTCATCCTCTTTCTCTGGCATATGTCCTTTGTCAGGATAACAGAAGGAAAGCTTCGCTTCCAGGTCTTCATAATAGCTGACTTCCGTTCTCAGCTTTTTCAGGGAATCATTGACTGCATCCCCGACTAGAATACGGTAGGAAACCTCTTTAAGCTTCGAATCTTTCTTTACAATATCATATTCTTCCTGTGTCAGATACTTAAACCCGGCATGGGCACTTCCGCCTACCTGCCGCATGGTTTCCTGCTGGCTTTTCTCGATCAGGCTGCCCCCGACTGTGAATACAGATGTGAACAAAACAGTGGTAAGCGTAATTGCAAGAACTGCGATGATGTTGCGTCCCCGCCCTGCCTTTCTCGTCTTATCTGCCACGCGGCGGATGACTTTTGCATTCTTTACCCTACGCATAACACTCACCGTCCCTTCGGATCTTCCCATCTTCAATCCGTATGATACGGTCAGCCATCTGGGCAATCTCCTCATCATGGGTAATCATCACAATCGTCTGCCCGAATTTTGCCCCGGTCACTTTGAGAAGCCCCAGTACATCCTGGCTCGTATGGGAATCCAGATTCCCCGTCGGTTCGTCCGCCAGCAGTATGGATGGTTTCGCCGCAAGCGCCCTCGCAATAGCCACTCTCTGCTGCTGCCCTCCGGACAGCTGGTTCGGAAGACTTTCAAGCTTTTTCTCAAGCCCAAGCGTCTTTGTCACCTTCTGCACATACTCCTTATCTACCTTGTTTCCATCAAGCTCAATCGGCAGCACAATATTCTCATATACGTTCAGCACCGGAACAAGGTTATAGCTTTGAAATACAAAGCCAATCTTTCTTCTTCTGAATACACACAATGCGTCTTCTTTCAGCTTCGAGATATCTTTATCATCTACATATACCTTCCCCGATGTCGGATGGTCCAGTCCCCCAAGCATATGCAGAAGTGTGGATTTTCCGCTGCCGCTGGTTCCTACAATTGCAAGAAACTCTCCCCGTTCCACCTCAAGATTCACACCGTCCAGTGCTTTCACCAGATTCTCTCCTGCTCCGTAATATTTTCTCAGATCTTCGGTCCTCAATACCTTCATACTCTCACCTTCCTATAAGTTGTGCCTCAGCAATCTCCCGCCAATACAGTTTATTTTTTACTGTCTTTATCATAACATTTCATTCTTACCATAATATTTCCTGATTCTAACAGTTCTGAAAGATTCTCACCGCCGCTGTCTCTTTTCGCATATCCTTTATGAAAAAAACTCATTATCTTTGTCTCTTAATGAAATAGTATAATAAAACAAATACAAAAAAACGAAAAAGGGATTAAAAATCATGAAAATAACAGAAATCCAGATAGAAAAAATCAGAATTGACCTGACCGTGCCATTCCGTGTCGCTTTCACAGAACTTACATACTCTGAAAATGTGCTGATCAAAGTTTCAACGGACGAGGGAATTACCGGTTACGGAGAGGCCGCTCCTCTGCCGCTTGTCACAGGCGAAAACGCCGACAGCGTGATCAGTATCCTGAACATGCTGAAACCAGGGCTTCTCGGTATGGATCCTATGGATATCGAAGCAATTCATGCCCTGATGGACGGATGTATCTGGGGCAACAGTTCTGCCAAATGTGCCGTCGATCTTGCGATGTATGACCTGATGGGTAAAAAGACGAACCAGCCGGTCTACAAGCTCCTTGGAGGCTACTCAAATCATGTACAGAATGATATCACCATCGGCATCAGCACTCCGGAAGCTATGGCATGCGAAGCAAAAAAACGTGTAGAGGAAGACGGTTTCCACATATTGAAAATCAAAGCAGGAATCAATGTGAAAGATGATGTCCGTGCCCTCACTCTCATCCGTCAGACCGTCGGTGATGCTATCCGCCTGCGTGTCGATGCCAATCAGGGCTATAACACCTCCACTGCAGTCTACGCAATGAATGAATTCCAGAAACTTGGTGTTGAAGCCGTTGAACAGTGTCTGCCTTACTGGGATTTTGAAGGCTCTGCCTATGTCAGAAGCAAAGTCAGCGGAATTCAGGTGATGCTGGATGAGTCGATCCATAACCATCTTGATGCCGCGAAAGCCTGCAGACTACAGGCTGCAGATGTCATCAACATTAAGCTGATGAAATGCGGCGGGCTTTTCCGTGCCTCTCAGATGAACGCAATCGCTGAATCTTTTGGAATCCACTGTATGGTCGGATGCATGATGGAAACAAAACTTGCAACTGCCGCGGGTGTCAGTCTCGTAGCCTCCAAGAAGAATATTACCGAAGCCGACTGTGACAGTTTTCTGTTCTATGCTGATGAGCAGACCGGGATGAGCGGCGGTTTTACGCGGGAAGCTGACCAGTTTACACTGCTTGACAAGCCAGGATTCGGGGTAGAAATCAATTTCTAGCAGAAATGAAACCATTGTGTTTTAAACATATCGTCAAAATAAACCAGGGATGCACCCTGGTTTATTTCTTGAAAAGGCTGATAATTTCATTGATAAACATCTTCTCCACCGAAGAAAGTTCTGTATTGCGTCTCTTAATCCATCCGTACTCGTACTTCAGATTCATGTTCTGGTATGGATACAGAAGCATCCCATGCGGCATATTCAGCTTGCTGTACACTCTCTCATTCTGAGCCACACAGAAAAATGCGGACATCTGATTACAGATACTGATTGCAGTGTCGTTATCTGAGACATACACCGTCTTCGGATTGCCAAAGGCGGCTCTGATCTCCTCCTGCTCCCGGCTGAACGGCCACAGTTCCTCTTTCGGGGTCACAAGAATCTGCCCTTTTAATATATTTTTCTTAAGCCTCGTCACTTTGCTTTCATAGACCGGGTTATTGCGCCCGACCGCCACTCCCACACTCAGCCGCCCAATTCCATGATATTCCATATCATTCTGCTCGAACAGCCTGCACGCCTCCTCTGTATAAGTCGTAAGTGTGGAAAGTATCCCGATGTTGCAGTTTCTGTCACGCACAGCCTTGAAGACATCTGACTGATTCTTCTGATAAAATTCAAATTCCGCATTCGCCCCCAGATGCCGGGACATCAGCCTCAGAAACACTTCTTTGGCAAAAAACATCTGTCCGCAGATGGCATTGAATTTCAGGACTTCCTTTTTCTCTTCCGGCACGGCCATCCCTTTGATCCGCTCCACATGCTGCGATATCTTCCCGCTTTCCTGGATCAGCGCTTTGCCAAACTCTGTCGTTGTAACACCTTCCGGTGTCCGGATGAAGATTTCCTTCTTCAGTTCAGCTTCCAGTGCATGGACAGACTTGCTGAGGGCTGACTGAGAAATATACAGCGTCTGGGCTGCTTTGCTGAAGCTTCCCAGTCTGTTAATTTCACTTACATAGAGCAGCTGGTTTAAGTTCATATCCTGGTTCCCTCCTGATAGACAGCCTGCGGTGACAAAAGTGCCGATATATCTTTTGACACATCCCCCTTCACCACAAGAAGATCCGCCATATACCCTTCTTTCATCCTTCCGATCTCTGCCGAAAGCACTTCACCTGCATTGCCTGTGGCACAGCCGACTGCCTGCACCGGCGAAAGCCCGTAACGGACCATATACTCACACTCTCTGGCAACCGGAGATGCTTCGGGATGATTGAGTGCATCTGTATCTGTTCCGGCGGCCACCCGGACTCCGGTATCATACAGCTCCTTAAAGTGTTTCTTGTATGCATCCACTGCATTTCTGATATATTCCTGGTTCTCCTGAAATAATTCGTCCCCGCAGAGTCCTTCTCCGATCAGATCATTTACATAATGAAATGCATACATGGTAGGAACCCATGTCTGGTGATTTTTCTTCATCTCTTCTGCCTGGGAAACCGTGAGATGCGTTCCATGTTCAATGGTATCACATCCGGCCCTGATGCACATGGGGATTGATTTTCCATATCCTGCGTGGGCTGCTACTGTCTTCCCAAACCGGTGCGCTTCTGTTACGATTGCATCCAGCTCTTCCTGGGAAAATTCTTCCCCCCGGTACCCTTCGCTTGTGAGAAGTTTCAGACAATCCGCTCCATTCTTCAGATTCTCACGGACAGCTTTTTTCGCTTCCAGTGTTCCGTCCACTTCAATGACCGCGCCCGTCATCTCCGCCCCATGTCCACCAGTCATGCACAATCCTTTCAGACTGGTGAATATTCTGGGAGAACGGACAAGCCCCATCTGCGCCGCACGTTTCAATGTATTTGCAATGCCATCTGCGCTGGAAAGGTCCCGCACTGTCGTTACACCTGACCGCAGCGTATCTTCCATCCGCTTCCCGGCATAATACGCCCGGAGCATCAGATTCTTTTCATATTCCCCGGAAGCTTCCTCTCCATAATAATATCCAATGTGGACATGCAGGTCAATCAGCCCGGGAAGCAGTGTGCATCCATCATATACCTTTACTTCTTCCCCCGGATATTCCTGTTTCAGAGAATCTGCTTCTTTCACCACCTCTATCTTTTTCCCTCTCACGAGGACACCTCCGCGGTCTATGACCGTTTTACCATCCCCGGTAATTACTTTATCTGCACATAGAATCATATCTGCCTCGTCCTTTCCCGCGATTAATCCGTAATGTCTTTCGCTCTGTGGCACATGACCAGATGTCCCTGCTCAAGCTCTGTCAGTTTCTGCGGTTCTTTGCATGCGTCAAGCGCATACGGGCACCTCCCGGCGAACCGGCATCCTGCCGGAGGATTGAACGGTGTCGGAAGATCACCTTCCAGCAGAACTCTCTTCCTATCTGCCTTTTCCTTCTTCGTAAATGCAGGGGTCGCAGACAGAAGCGCCTTTGTATAGGGATGGGAAGGGGTAGAGAAAATCTGCTCCTTTGACCCCATTTCCACAATCTGCCCAAGATACATCACCGCCACATCATCGCTGATAAAACGCACCACATGCAGGTCGTGGGATATAAAAAGATACGTCAGTCCCATATCTTCCTGCATATCCTTCAGCAGATTGATGATCTGGGCCTGAATGGACACATCAAGTGCCGAGACTGCTTCATCACAGACGACGAATTCCGGCTCTGTAGCCAGTGCTCTCGCAATACTGATCCGCTGTCTCTGCCCTCCTGAAAACTGATGCGGATAGCGCAGTCCCTGCTCCTTGAACAGTCCGCATTTCTCCATCAGAGCTTCTGCCTTTTCTTCCAATTCTGCCCGTCCGGACACCATCTTCTGGGCTTTCATTCCCTCACTGATCAGATCATACACCGTCATCCGTGGATCCAGCGAAGAATAGGGATCTTGAAACACGATCTGCATCTTCCTTCTGATCTCATGCATCTTCTCCTTGTTTACATTGGCAATATCTTCCCCATGAAACAGTATTCTGCCCTCGGTCGCAGGTGTCAGCCCGAGAATTGTTTTTCCCGCCGTCGATTTGCCGCAGCCGCTTTCTCCGACCAGTCCCATGACAGACCCTCTTCTTATCCGGAAACTGATATCGTCCACCGCCTGCATATACCCCAATGTATGCTGGATAAATCCGCCTTTCACCGGGAAATATTTCTTCAAATGTTCAACTTCAACAATGTTTTCCATAATCGTTATCCTCTCTGCGCCTGGCCTTTTAAATAATTCCAGCAGAACACCTGATGCCCATCTTGCGTCTCCTGTCCCTTCGGGAATTCCTTTTTGCATTCCTCCGACGCATACGGACAGCGTGGATGGAACGGACATCCCTCCGGCTTATTATTTAAAGATGGAACATTTCCAGGAATCACAGGCAGCCTGTCTTCGTTAAAATTCTCTCCCGGCCGTGACTGGATCAACCCGATTGTATATGGATGCAGGGGATGTTCAAACAGCTGCTCTGTGCAGGCAACTTCACAGACTTTCCCTCCGTACATCACTACTACACGGTCTGCAATCTCGCTGATCACACCAAGATCATGGGTGATAAATATATAAGAACTCTGTGTCTCAGCTTTTAACTCATTCATCAGATCCAGAATCTGTGCCTGGATAGTCACATCAAGCGCTGTTGTCGGTTCATCTGCTATAATGAGTTTCGGCGCGGTAATGAGCGCCATCGCGATCATCACTCTCTGGCGCATACCGCCGGACAGGCTGAACGGGTAACGGAACATCATGTCTTCCGGCATCGGAATCTTTACCCGCTTTAAATATTCAATGCACTTTTTCTGCGCTTCTTTTCCGCTGATCTTCTGATGGACTTTCAGCGCTTCCTTCATCTGATTTCCGATCGTATAGAGCGGATTCAGCGCTGTCATAGGTTCCTGGAAAATGACAGAGATATCCTTTCCTCTTAACTTCCTAAGTTCTTTCTCCGACATCTCAAGCGTATTCTTTCCTTCGAATAAAATCTGTCCACCTTCATATCTGACGTTCGGGCTCTGAATCAGTTTCAGTATCGACATGCAGGTAATACTCTTCCCGCAGCCGCTCTCCCCGACAATTCCCAGTGTCTCGCCCTTCTTCACCTCGAAGGATACATCATCCACCGCTTTTAATACTTCCTTTTCATTTTCAAAATATGTCTTCAGATTCTGAATCGAAAGCAGTGTCTCCTGCTGTTTCATCTGTGTCTCCTCCTATGCTTTCAGTCTTGGGTCTAACGCATCTCTTAAGCCATCACCCACAAGATTCAGGGACAGTGCACTGAGCGCAATTGAAATTCCGGGGAATGCCAGCAGATACGGTGCCTGTGTCATATATTCTCTGGCAGTGCTGAGCATCACTCCCCATTCCGGCTCCGGAGGCTGTACCCCCATCCCGATAAAGGAAAGTCCGGCAGCTGTCAGCATCATAGATGCCACAGACATACTCGCCTGCACAATGATCGGCCCCATGGCATTCGGAAGAATGTGCCTCGTTATGATCACAAAATTACTGCTGTCACAGGCTCTTGCAGCCATAATATATTCCTGTTCAACAATGGATAAAATAACAGAACGTACAATTCTGATAAATCCCGGCAGACTGACAACTGTCACTGCAATCAGGAGATTTTTCATACTGGAGCCAAGCGCCGCTACAATGGCAAGCGCAAACAAAAGCCCGGGTACACAGTTCAGTACATCACACAGCCGCATCACAATGTTGTCGAATTTCGAACCATACAGCCCGCAGCATGCCCCGATCGTCCCGCCAATCACCAGCGCTACCACCGTCGTCCCGATTCCAAGTGACAGCGACCTGCGGCTTCCATGCACGACACGCGCAAACATATCTCTGCCAAATTCATCCGTCCCAAACCAGTGTGCCGCGCACGGCGCCATCAGCCGGTCTGCCGCATTCTGCTGAATCGCTTTGGCGTACGGTACAATCAGATCTGCAAATACGGCAAATATCACGAAAACCGATAACACGAAGAGCCCCGCCAATGCTGCTTTATTCTGTTTAAACAGTTTCCAGGTTTCTCCTGAACGCTGTCTGTTTTTTGATTTATTTATCCCCATATCTCTGCCTCCTATTTCGCAACACGTTCCCTGATTCTCGGATCAATCACCGCATACAGTATATCTACCACAACCATTACCAGACAGAAAAACGTAGACAAAATGACTGTGGAGGACATCACGACCGGAATGTCTTTGCTCCGGATTGCATTTAACACGTACGTCCCAAGTCCCGGGATCGCAAAGACAGTTTCACAGATTACAGCCCCTCCAAGAATGGTTCCGAAACTGGTTCCCATCACAGTCAACACCGGAAGGATTGCATTCTTAAGCGCATGTTTCCAGATCATGCGCCGGTTGGTGCATCCCTTTGCTTTCGCCGTACGCATGTAGTCCTGGCGGATCGCCTCCAGCATGGTCGTCCGGGTAAGCCTCATGATTGACGCACTCCCCCCTGCTGTCAGTGTAATGATCGGCAGGATATAGCCTTTCGCCTCGGCGATCCCAAATGTCGGGAGCCATCCAAGCTTCAGTCCGAAACAGTAGATCAGCACCATCCCAAGAAAGAACCCGGGAATCGAAGCGAACGTAATTGCAATAAATGTACTGAAGGTATCCGCAAGTGAATATTGCTTTACTGCGGACAGAATCCCAAGTGATATCCCTATAATAGAAGAAAAGACAAATGCCCATGTCCCAAGCTTCAGTGTCACAGGAAGACGGCTTGAAAACTCCGCCGTAAAACTCTGGCGGGTCTTATAGGATACTCCAAGATCTCCCTGAAGAAGATCAGATATGTAAGCCCCAAATCTTGGCAAGAATGGCTTGTCATATCCTAATTCGTGATTCAGCTGGTCAACAGCCTCCTGTTTTGCCGAGATTCCAAGTATCTGCCGTCCCGGATCTCCCGGTGTAAAATTCATAATGGCAAAGACGATAAATAAGACGCCAAGCAGCGTCGGAATAATCAGAAGCAGGCGTTTTATCGTATACTTCAGCATAGCTTTTCCTCCTTTTCCTCAGGCATATGCAAATAATTCATGTATATGCTGTACCACTTTATTGTGATATAGCATAATCTTATTGCAATATACAGACTCTGTCAATCAAAACGCTGGGTTCAATGTATTCCTTAATTTCATATAATATATGATTTTTTTGCAAATTTCCAACCTCGAAATTAGTGTATAATATTAGTACTTTACCAACTTAATGTAAGAAATTACAAAAAGATCACAAGGAGGAACTATTTTATGAAAAAGCGAATGAAACAAGTAACTGCCCTTTTCTGTGCTGCAGTGATGTGTCTGAGCCTTGCCGCCTGCGGAGGAAATAAGGACAGCAAAGGCTCCGGCAAAACAAGTCAGTCCGAAAACCGTACAGACCTGAATCTTCTGATCACAGACGCATTCAGCACCATCGATCCACACAATCTGTCCTTAAACAGTGATATCACCATGTCCCGCCAGATCTATGAGCCATTGTACTGGTTTGACGACGAGGGCAAAGAAATCCCGATGCTGGCTACGGAGTATACTGTAAGCGACGACCAGCTTGCCTGGACTTTTAAATTAAGAGAAGGTGTTACCTTCCACAACGGAGATTCCCTGAAAGCAAGCGATGTCGTATATTCCTTTGAGCGTTGTATGGCAAGTGCATATATGCAAAGTTATACTGAAAATATTGATAAGGTTACTGCACCGGATGACTCTACCGTTGTCATTGCCCTTTCCGCCCCATGTGCTCCGCTGCTCAGCAATATCAGCAGCATTGGCATCCTGAACGAAAAATACGCCAAAGAGAATCTGGATGACCAGGGACTCCTCGGCTTTAACGAATGCGGAACAGGTGCTTATATGTATAAAGAATCCACTCCGGATGTCAAAGTCGTAATGGAAGCGTTCCCAGAATACTGGGACGGCGAACCCGCGATTAAGAAAATAACTTATAATCAGATCAATGATACAACAACTGCATTAACTGCATTTAAGAGTGGTGAGATTGATGTTGCCACCATCCCGGCAACAGACGCTGACGAAATTGTCGGAAGCGGCCAGTATTCTACCAAAGAATTACAGACGAATCATATGACTTATCTGATCTTCAATTCACAGGTAGAACCATTTAACAATAAACTCCTGCGCCAGGCTGTTGCGTATGCAGTCGACCGCCAGAGTATCATCGATATGGCCATGGGCGGTGCTGCCGTTCCGGCGACTACACTTGCAACTCCATATATGTTCGGATACACCGAAGACCATACTTCCTATGATTATGATCCTGAGAAGGCGAAAAAACTCCTGGCGGAAGCAGGTTACCCTGACGGCCTGGATCTCGGTCCTGTGAAAACACTGAGCGGAAGTGAATTTGAAAAAGTACTGCAGGCAGTACAGTCTCAGCTTGCAGAAGTAGGAATCACCTGTACCGTGGAAGGAATGGAAGGCAACGCACTTGTGAATGACTGCATTACCGGGAACTTTACTCTTGCAGATATGGGCCAGACAATGTCCGCGGATTATGACTTCCTGAAGACTTACTATAATGAAGAGTACATCGACGGCCTGAATATGGCCCGTTATACCGATCCTGCAATCACAAAGCTCTTCCAGGATGGTATTGCCACTACTGATAAAGACGCACGTCTGAAAATTTATAAAGAACTTGAAGAACTTGCACAGGAAGCATGTGTCTATGTTCCGATTTATAACCTGATCAATACTTATGCATGGAACAAAGACCTGAACTATACACCAAGCGTTTTCGGTGTTCTTGTCAAAAACTTCAGCTGGAAATAACAGAATAAGGGGGAATTGAAGTGATCGATCATGATTTGATACAAAAGCAGCTGGAAGAAATGCTCCGCCTGCATAAAGTACCTTCTGTAAGTGTGACCATTTACAACAAGGGGAATTATCAGCATTTCTCTGCCGGCCATAAAGATATGGAAACTTCCTCCTCTCCAGACCAGGATACGCTCTACGCCATCGGCTCCTGCACGAAATCATTCACTGCCGGAGCCATCGGCATTCTGTGTGACCAGGGCCTTCTTGATCTGGATGACCCGGTACAAAAGTACATTCCGGAATTTCAAATGTACGATTCCTACGCCGGCATACATCTGACTGTCCGGGATATGCTGTGCCACCGCTGCGGCCTGCCGCGCCATGAACTGGCCTGGTATCCATGGCTTGACCAGTTCACGGAATCTGATATTATCCGTATCTTCCGGTATTTGGAGCCCAATCAGCCGTTCCGCTATAAAATGCAGTATCAGAATCTCATGTACGCATTGGCCGGCTTCGTTATCAGCCGTGTATCCGGCATGCCATGGGCTGATTTTATTGAAAAGTATCTGATTGCACCTTTGGATTTCGGACAGGCTGCCTATGACGCAGATGATCTTCTCTCCTCAGCAAACCATGCGAAAGGCTACCGGCTCAAAAAGACTTCCGGCCGCAATGAAGAAGTCGCGTATGCCACATTAGGCGCCATGAACGCCGCAGGCTCTATGGGGCTTGGCAGCAGACAGCTAGCCATGTGGAATGTCCTGCTGATGCACGAAGGGAATATGGACGGCCGCCAGATCATCTCCCAAAAGATGGTCCGGGAAATGACTTCTCCGCAGATGCTTGTCTCTGACCCTGTTGCTGCACCGCTTGTTGGTTCGTTGTCAATGCAGTCTTATGGTCTGGGACTGTTTGTTGAAAATTACCGCGGACACACTGTCGTACAGCACAGCGGACACATCGATGGGTTTATCGCTGACCAGTGCTTTATCCCATCCGAAGATTTTGCATGCACCGTTCTTACGAACAGTGAATCGCCTTACGGTGCCCGTGCCATCCGTTTCTGCCTTCTCGATGCCATGCTTGGCCTGGAGGCGAAACCATGGATCGAAGATCTTGCCAAGTTCTATCACCAGACCATAAAGTCCTGGGAAAGCGCAGAAGAAACCGTTTCTGATCCTGCGTATCCATGTCCTGTCAGTCTGGAGAAAATCTGCGGGCAGTATGAAAATCCCGGTTATGGCCCGATCACAGTGACTGCCAAAGATGATCTGCTTTTTGTGAAACTTGGAACACTGACCCTGAAAGGAAGACACTGCCGGGGACAGTACTTTATCTTTACCGAAGACCATGTCCTGACCGGAGAACGTCTGGAAGGGCAGATTGATCTTAATATTGCCGGAGACGTCATCGGAATCGGTATAAAACTCGACAGCGCCTCAGAAAAACCTGTTTACTTTAAGAACACGGTACTGGTACCATAAAAACTTTTCATGGGAAGGCTTGGAAAACATTTCTATACTTTATCAGTTAAAAGATATAGGATGAACTCTGAGCCTTCTCCTTTTTTTGATTTCACACGGATATACCCGCCTTCTTTTTTCAGAATTTCTCTTGCCAGATACAGGCCAATCCCGACACCGTCCTCCTGCTGCACTTCCCTGGCTCTGTAAAACCGTCCGAAGATCTTCGGAATCTCTTCCTCTTTGATTCCAATTCCCATATCTCTTACCGCGATGGCTGTATAAAGTTCATATTTCATAACAGACACCGTAACCTCTGTTCCCTCTTTTGAATATTTCACCGCATTGTCAAGAATATTAACCAGCGCTTCTTTCGTCCATTTCAGATCAAAATAAGAAAAAAACTCTCCTTCGCACAGGACTTCCATTGTAATTCCCTTTGACTGCGCTTTCGGTTCTGTATCCCTGACCGCCGCAAGAATCAGCTCTTTCACGTGCTGCAGCCGGGGCTTCACCTCCACGATATTGCTTTCAAGTCTCGACATCTTCGTAAGCGACTGAATCAGGAACTCCAGCTTTTCTGCCTGACGCTCGATTTCTTCTGCCAGTCTCAGTTCTTTCTCCCGGACCGCCGTCTGCTCTCCCGTCTGCAGGCTTTCCGTCAGAAGCGCCAGATAGAGCTTCATATTTGTCATCGGCGTTTTTGTCTGATGGGAAATATCAGACACAAGGCTCTTTACATTTTCCTTCTCTTTTTCCAGATTCTCTCTGGACAGCACGGATGTCCCAAGAAACTGCTTCCATTTGGATTCCAGCTGTGAAATCTTTGTCTCATCATAATCTGACTCTCTGAAATCACCGGCAATTGCAGAGTCCAGCATTTTATTTAACCTGTCTATTGTTCGGTTCGTAAACATAACTTCTCCGCCCTCTCTATTGTCTGGATTCCCGTTTCCAGATGTAACCCTGTCCATAAACGGTCTGAATATACGTCACAGGATCCTTTTTGTCCTCGATCTTTGCCCGGAGCCGGTTCACTGTCACTGACAGTGCATTCTCATCCACATACTGTGCCTCCTCCGACCAGAGCCTGTCGATCAGAAGATCCCTTGTAAGCAGACGGCCGCGGTTTTCAAGAAACAGACGGAGAAGCCTCTGTTCATTTTTACTGAACAACATCTCTTTTTCATTCCTGGTAAATTTCATTTTGTCGAAGTCAAATGTAAATTCATCTTCCCGGTACACCATTTTTTCTCTGGTACATATTCTTTTCTGAAGGACTTTGATCCTTGCCCGCAGAACTGCCAGGCTGAAAGGTTTGGTCATATAGTCATCCGCCCCAAGGCTTAACCCCATCACCTCGTCCATCTCCATATCATTGGCTGTCAGCATCAGAACCGGAATCTCCGAACGCTCTCTTAACCATCTCAGATAATCATAGCCGCTGCCATCCGGAAGGTTCACGTCAAGAATTACCATGTCCGGCTGTCCGGCCTCATATGCCGGTACCGCAGAACTTAAATCCATGCTCTGGATGAATTCCATGTCTTCTTCGGATACCGCCAGCACAATTCCGTCACTCAATGCCCTGTCGTCTTCTACAATCTGTATTTTCATGCCATCTCTCCTTAACGCTTATTACGGATATTTTACCACAGATTCTTCCTGTCTTCATTTGCCGCTTTCAAACCAGAAGGAACATATGCTCCCATCTTCTTTTTTACATTGTATCAGATACCGGGATATGATTGTACCATGAAATGGACTTCCTGCCACTCATTGCGGAACCCGGCATGGTTATGATATAATAAATTTCTATACGATAACGATAACCTCGGGAGGTGAGGCAGATGCACAGAGACAAAGAAAACACAGACCTGAAAGAAGAAATCAAAAATGCGGCATGGGAGCTGTTCTACGAAAAAGGCTATGAAGAGACAACCGTCAACGATATTATTGAAAAGGCAAATACCTCCAAAGGTGGTTTCTATTATTATTTTAAGGCAAAAGACGAACTGCTCCATTCACTGTACTCCTTCTTTGACAGAGAATATGAAAAATTCTATGAAAATATGGATAAAACTCTTAACAGTCTCATCCAGCTTAAGCAGCTAAGCCAATATGTATCTTATTTTATCGAAGGAAATGTATCCTCGGGCCTTTTAGCTGCCCTGTATCAGTCCCAGCTTGCGAAAAAAAGACAGGACTGTTTCCTGAATCCTGACCGTTATTATAACCGGCTGGTACGGAAAATTATCACGGAAGGACAGGCGAAAAAAGAAATCCGGGATGATCTTTCCGTAGAAGAGCTTGCACATCACGTACTGCTTCTGGAACGGGGAATTATCATGGACTGGTGTGTGCAGAACGGTGCTTTTTCTCTTGGTGATTTTGGAACCCGGAATTTTGAACTATATATTGAGTTCATGAAACCAGAAAAATGATTCTTAAAACAGCGGCTTATCCCTATGGATAAGCTGTTTTTTTGCGTATTTACAGACTATGGTTTGTAATTTTAAATTTATTTTCGGCATCTAATAAACTGCTAAAACTATTTATTTTTCGCAAATATTCTGAAATATTTTTCATTTACGAGCACTATTTTAGATAATATAGTTGACATTCAACGCAAAACATTGTTATTATTATAACTATAACAAACCGCGGTTTCTAATTAACAAATGTTTTGAGAAGAGAAATGGAGGTAGGATTATGCTATATACTGAGATATGTAATGCACTCTGGATGTTTCTATGGGTAGGCGTCCTGTTGCTTGCAGTCATACTTCAATGTCTGGTCTTTATGAAAAAGGCATGGACACACGCACTGGAACTTGGTCTTTCACCCGATCAGATAAAGAAGGGACTTACCACAGGGATTTCCATCAGCATCATGCCGACACTGCCGGTGCTCCTTGTACTGCTGTCATTAATGCCGCTGCTTGGCACACCGCTCCCATGGCTGCGCCTTTCCATCATTGGTTCCGCATATTATGAGACTTACGCTGCATCCACTGCACTGGAATGTGTCGGAGAGACACTCCAGATCAATGGATACAGTGTAGACGGCTGGGTTGCCGCTGCCTGGGTAATGACCATCGGAGGGAGCGCATGTGTCCTGTGGTCATCTCTTGCAATCAAACCGATTTCCATGATCTACGAAAAAGCAGAGAAAGTGGATATGAAACTGGTCCTTTCCATCGGAAGCGGCTGTTTGGCCGGTGTTATGGCCTATGTTTCCGTATCTTACGGATTCAGCGCAATGTCGACAAAAGGCGTTGTCTTCTGTATCAGTTTCGCTGTCGGGGCATTGCTCGTATACATACATAACAAGAGGCCAAAATCGAAATGGCTTTCCGATTACCTGATGACAATCAGTATGCTGGTCGCCATGGCCGCTGCCTGTTTTATATTCTAGAAAGGAAGTGTTCGTACATGAAACAGAAATCTAATTACCACAGCTGGATTCACCGGTTTGGCATCACATCAAGCCTGCTTTTATTCGTTGCAATGACAGCATTTCCAATCGCAGTCAGCGGATTTTACAATCTGTGGCCTGACTTTAAGCTCCTCTGGCCTGGCTTTATAGCAGTCATTCTCTTCATGGCGCCTTACTGGCCTGCCGAAACAATCGGCTACATGTCCGTCATGGGACCCGGGGCACTCTATATGTCCTATATCACGGGAAATGTAACCAACTTAAGAATGCCTGCCACCATCGGAACGATCAATTCACTTGGCATTAAACCAAATACCGATGAATGTCACACAATGGCAATCATAGCCTGCGGTGCTTCCATCATTACAACCGTAGTTATCGTAGCCCTTGTAGTCATTGCAGCCCCTCTGGCACCTGTGCTGAATTCCCCGGTGATTCAGCCGGCATTCGATTATGTGGTACCGGCACTTTTCGGCGGCCTTGTTGCACAGACGATCTTAAAGGGCAAAAAACAGTTTCTTTACTTTCTGGTACCATTGGCAATCTGCCTGTTCTTCTGTTACTTTACAACCGTAAACAGTGCCTACTATATGCTGATTGCCATCGCAGTCTCCGTCGTCATCTATGTCGTGGATTATAAAAGCGGCGCAAAAAAGGAACAAAGTGAATCATAAGATCTATCTGTGAGAAAGGAAAAATTATGGATAAACTTACATATATCATTTGTGGAAAACTTTATAACGGAATCGAAGATGAATTCAAAGAAAATTATAAGATCCTCGTAAAAAATGACAAGATTGAAGCGGTAGGGCCAGAGCTTGAACAGCCGGAGTCTGCAGAAGTCATCGATCTGTCGGACGCAACTGTGACTCCCGGAATGATCGACGCCCATATGCATATGGACTACATCGACTGGCACACCATCCGTGAAGAAGTATATGCAACTTCAGAAGAGGCAAAAACAATTGCGATTATACGGACTGCGCAGAAAACACTCGCGCGCGGCTTTACTACGATCCGCCACACCGGAGGGATCACTTCAAATGGGTTTGGCGTACTCGATGTAAAGCGGGCAATTGAAAATGGCTATATCACAGGTTCCAGAATCGTCGCCGCCCCAAGATTTCTCTGCGGTGCCGGAAGCCACGGAGACCTGTCCCAGGGATTTGCGAGAAATCCCGAATTATCTATGATTCTCCAGAATTTAAGACCTACCCTGGGATCCGGAAAAGACTTCTTTGTCAATGCGGTGCGTGAAGAAATCAAATATGGCGCGGATTTCATCAAAATCATGGCAACCGGAGGATTCTTCACTCCGTATGATAATCCATCCCAGCAGCAGTTAAACGACGAAGAACTGCAGGCCATCATGACAACCGCACATGAGTGGGGGAAAACAGTAACGGCCCATGTCTACAGTGTGGATCACATGAAGAAGCTGATCTCCTTTGGAATTGATGGTATGGAGCATTGCTCTTTGATGGATGAAGAGACGGCACAATTGATTATAGACAATGATATTTATGTTGTCCCAACCTTCTGCCCGTATGAAGAAGCTGTACACTACGATCCGGTCATGATACAGACGAAACAGAAAGAATACCGGATCAAGCTTGAATACTACAAAGACGCTCTTCAGGCAGGACGCGAAGTCATTAAGAACTGCAAATGTAAGCTTGGTTACGGTACGGATATGGTTGCAACTCACCAGAACTATAACAGCGGTTACGAATTCAAGGCATGGATGGACAGCGGCATGGGTACCTTCCGTACACTGCACGCCGCTACAAAAGTGAATTCTGAAATTCTTAAACTGGAAGATAAAATAGGTACTCTGGAACCTGGAAAATATGCAGATATCTCTGCATGGAAACGGGATCTCATGACGGATCCATATGCACTTCTTGACTGTGCTTTCGTCATGAAAGAAGGCGTAGTATATCCTACCGAGCGTTGTGAGGATTTAACCGATTAAACGCTCGGTTCCTCTTCCCTTGCAGGGTGCAGGTGATTATTTTCACCTGCACCCTGTTGCTTTGTGCCATATGCCTGCTATAATATGAAGTACAATCTGCAAATAACAGGAGGTCTGCCCGTGAAAGAAAACAAATATGATGATGAGATATTTTTTAAAAAATACAGTGAAATGAACCGCTCCGCCAATGGACTGTCCGGCGCCGGTGAGTGGTCCGAACTGCAGAAACTTCTGCCTGATTTCAAAGGAAAGCGAGTTCTCGACCTCGGATGCGGATATGGCTGGCATTGCCTGTATGCCGCTCAAAACGGCGCCGCTTCTGTCCTGGGAGTTGACATTTCTACGAAAATGCTGTCAGCTGCAGAAGAGAAAAACGCACATCCAAAGATTACATACCAAAAGGCGGCCATGGAAGATCTTGACCTGCCGGATAATTCTTATGATATTATTCTCAGTTCACTGGCTTTTCATTATATCAAAGACTTTGAACATCTGGTACATAAGATTTCCTCATGGACATCCCCCGGTGGGCGTTTCATCTTCTCTGTGGAACATCCTGTATTTACCGCCTATGGATCACAGGACTGGTATTACGATGCTTCTGGGAATATCCTTCATTTTCCCGTAGATAACTACTACTATGAAGGCCGGAGAAATGCCGTTTTCCTGGGTGAACCTGTGATCAAATACCACCGCACACTGACCACTTATCTGAACACGCTCCTGCTCAATGATTTCGTTCTTGAACACATCATCGAGCCTGAGCCGCCGGAAGATATGATGGATCTTCCCGGCATGAAAGATGAGATGCGCCGCCCGATGATGCTGCTTGTATCGGCAGTGAAACAATAAGAAAACAGCTGAAAAACCGGTGCCTGTCACGGCATGTTTTTCAGCTGTTTTCTAATATTACTTTGGAGCACCTGCGTTCTCAGAACCTGTTTCTACCAGATATTTGTACAATAACTGTTCCAGTACATTCGTATCAACCGGCTTTGCAAAATGCGCATTCATTCCAGCCCTCATTGCCTCCTGCACATCTTCTTCAAAAGCATTTGCCGTCATTGCAACAATCGGTAATGTCAGAACATCTCTGCGTTCCAGATTCCGGATTGCCCTTGCTGCTTCATATCCATCCAATCTTGGCATCTGAATATCCATGAGAATTAAATCATAATAACCTTCTCCTGATCTCGCCACCATTTTTACCGCTTCCGCGCCGTCACACGCCTCATCAATACAGGTGACACCCATCTCCGTAATCAGTGTCCGGGCGATTTCCCGGTTGATCTCGTTATCTTCAGCCAGAAGAACCCTCTTTCCCGCGAAATCCTCTGGGTTATATGTATATTCCACCGGATTTACATATTCTTTTTCCCCGCTTAATTCGCTTAAAAGATAGCATATTTTAGATCTGTAAAATGGCTTTGACAGAAATGCCGTGACTCCAGCTTCTCTCGCTTCACTTTCAATTTCCGACCAGTCATATGCACTCAGAACAATCAGCGGTATCTCTGGCCCTATCTTTGCCCGTACACGCCTTGCAACCTCTACCCCGTTCATATCCGGCATTTTCCAGTCAATGATCATCAATTCATACGGATCGTCTGTCTCCTGCGCCTGTACTGCACATTCAACTGCTTTTCGCCCCTCTGTCACAAACTGTGCACGAAGACCCATATTTTCAAGAAGTTCTGCCGCATTCTCACAAGTCTGGCGGTCATCATCTACAATCAGACTATGTACACCAACCCATTCCACTGGAACTTCCACCTGCGGGGCAGTCTGAAGTTTCAAAGGCAAAGTGACTGTAAAGACCGATCCTTCTCCCGGCTGGCTTTCTACCTGGATATCTCCATTCATCAGATCCACCAGATTCTTGGTAATCGCCATTCCAAGACCGGTTCCTGTGATCTTACTGCTGGTGGAATCCTGTGCACGTTCAAATGGTTTAAACAAATGTTCCAAAAATTCAGGACTCATCCCGATCCCTGTATCCTCACAGCGGAAAACATATTTTTGATATCCTCTGCGGGAACTTTCTTCCTGCCTTACTTCGATCTGTATCTGTCCACCGGACGGCGTATATTTTACTGCGTTGCTCAAAACATTAATACAAACCTGACGGATTCTGAGCGGATCTCCGATCACATTCTCATTTTTTAATACCGACATCCGGACATCTACCTCAAGCTGTCCTGCATATGCCTGCGGGCGCACCAGCTCCAGAACTTCCGCCGCCAGTTCCGCGAAATTAAATGGTTCTTCCTTAATAGAAAGTTTTCCACTCTCGATCTTCGACATATCCAGAACATCATTAATCAGACTTAACAAGTGTCTGCTCGAAAGTGTAATCTTCTGAAGGCATTCCATCACCCGTTCACGCTCATCCAGATGTGCCGCCGCAATCGCAGTCATTCCCACAATTGCATTCATCGGTGTCCTTATATCATGGCTCATATTAGACAAAAACTGGCTTTTCGCCTGGCTGGCAGATGTAGCGGCATCCAATGCACTTTGAAGCGCCTGCCTCTGCTGTTCTTCCTCATATCTCTGTTCATCGATGCGGCGAGAGATAAGAATAGCCAGTTCCTCTTCGGAATACGGATTATCAACATGGATAATCTGCGTAGATATCCAGTGATATCTGCCATCATTGAGCAGCTGCCTTGCTTCAACAAAGACCTCACTCTTATATTCAAGAGCTTCCCTGACACGCTCCGGTGCCATCCGCTGTCTGAATTCTTCCTGATTGTCCGGATGAACCATATGCAGAAATTCTTGATAAATTTCACTGTAGGATTCCTGGTATCCCACCCCGGCCATCACCCCAGGTTTTACATAGACAAATTTTAATGTGTCTCTGGACAGATTCACACTGATAATCACCGGATAGGCATTGGATATCGCCCCGACGAGTGTCACACGTTCCATCAGCTTTTCTCTTTCCAGTGCCTCTTCTTCCATCTTCTCATTTGTGATATCGTGGAACGTTGCAATCAGGACCGGTTTTCCATTCTCATCCAGCGTCTTCTCAACCACCCCGGCAGTCCACAGAAATTCCCCATTTCCTTTTAACACCCGGTTTTCAAAAACTGCTTTTTTCCCTTCACTTACCACTTCTCTGAAAATTTTAGAAATCTTTTCATAGTCTTCCGTATGCACAAAATCCTGCAGTGTTTTCCCTTCCACCCCATTTTCTCTATAATCCAGCAGACGTATTCCTTCTTTATTAAGCAGGAAAAGATGATAGGGATGTTCCACACTCATAACTGCAATTCCCTCCGGGATTGCACTGTATAAGTGCCCGATATAATCTGCCTGGTTTCTCAGCTTTCTATTCGTCTTATTGGCATCCCACAGATAACAGATGACCAGAAGCGCGATCCCTAAAATAATACTGCCGATCAACCCCAGTGTCCGAAGAAGAATCTGGTTCGTCTGCTCATTGACTACCTTTTCAGGAATGATAGATATCAGATGCCATCCAGACTCTAATTTCAGCGGAGTATAGCAGAACACGGTCGGTTCTCCCTGATAGGAAAAAACCGCCCATCCTGTTCTGGAATCTCTCAGGGATTCCTTAAACTGATGCAATTCCTGCGCTGCATTTTCAGATTCAGGCAGCATGTCAAACAGATTCTTGACTGTCTTATTGCTGTTTGGGTGAGGCGGCCGGATCAGAACATCTCCGCTGGTATTTACCACATAAGAGAATCCTGCGTCATTATAAAATGACAGACTGAAACTATCTACAATGGTATCAATTTCGTATTCTTTGATCAAATACCCGGCTGTCCCATCCTTAAGGGTTACTCTGACATACAAATCGAAGACATTTACTCCCGAGACACTGCTGATATGGGGATTGATAAATCCACTTGCAGAATCAGACTCACCGAGCAGCTTCACCGCTTCTTCATCAGTCTGTATTCCATTCGGAAAGCTTGTTCCATCAGACAGATATAGACTGATCCCATCATCAACCCGCTCATACTCATCCAGAACATGGCAAAGTTCCTGCTCCTGGCTGCGTGACAGTGTTTCCACGTACTGCCTGACAGTCCCCAAGTCTTCAAGTTCTTCCTGAAGCTGTACCTTCAATGTATTGCAGCCCTGTCTGGTAGCCTCGGTAATTGTGTTAACCGACTGTTCCCATAACTGCTGTTTTACATCCCGAACGAATAAAAATGTCAGTATACAGAGAATAGCGCCTGTCAAAACGGCTGCCACAGTAATCTTTCTTTTCATTCCGTCAAAACCACTGCTTTTCATTATGGTGTTCCCCTTTCCTCATCCACCTGCTGATCCATCCACTGCATAGCTGCGGAAACCGGATCCCCGGAAAGGATCTTCTTAGAAACCTCAGCAGTAATGCTCCAGATCTTTACATCCAGATGCCCATCTGCCCCGATCACAGTACACCCTGACTGGTAGCAGGGAATTAACGGCTGTACCTCCATGACCGATGATGCCCCTCCTCCCTTCAGAGGGCTGAACGAAGACTGCTGATCTGCAAATTTCTGTATATTTTCCTTCTGCGTGAAAAACTCTACAAATTTAAGTGCCGCATCTGTATGTTCCCCCTCCGCATTGACACTCAGCCTGGTATCTGCATTGATCACTTCAAAAGTACCATCCTCAAGTGCCGGCAGAGGCGCAACTTCAAATACAAACCCGGGCTCCATCTGTGATACTCTTTGAGCCGCCCAGCCGCCGGTCAGCATAAACGGCGATTCTCCCTTTGCAAATTCCAAAAGATCATCCGACGTCTTCTCTGTATTCAGCGCTTTGGCCGCATCAATATACCCCTTCTTAATAAACTCCTCCGCCAAAGTGAATCCCTCTGTCAGATATTCACTCAATTGTGCTGTCCCATCATTTAACTTCTCAAATACCTCTTCCTGTCTGCCCTCCTGATACGCTTTGAAAAATCCTCTGCCAATGGCAAGCGTCTTCAAAGAAATATCATTATTTGCAATGACTGGTGTGATTCCCTTCTCCACAAACCCGTCACAGATCTCTTCCCACTCATTCAGGTTATCCGGAACCTTATATCCATGTTCCGTCAGAAGATCCGTATTGCAGTATAACCCAAACACAGACACTGTAGTCGGAACCCAGTAAATCTTCCCGTCCTCCTCCATCTGTCCAAGCATCTGATCAGTGTAGTCGGAAATCGTATCCATTTCAGATAAATCCAGAAGTTTTCCATCCTCCTGAAGACTCAGGACGGCATCATGATTTACCATAAACACGTCGTCACCCTTCCCCGCCGCCATCCGTTTTTCCAGCGCTTCATAGTAACCGTTTCCCTTCAGGCTCTCATAAGATACACGGATCTCAGGATTCTCCTTCATAAAGGATGAGATAATCTCTTCAATTACAGTGACATTTTCCGGCTCATACTTATTGCCAAAAAAAGTGATTGTCGTAATTTCCTCCTGCTGCTCTTCGTAATTTACTACCGACTGCTTATCGCTGCACCCTGAAAACACGGCGGATACAGTTAAAACTGCCGCACACAGCCACGCTGTTGTTTTTCCTCTCATGATCTATGTTCTCCCTAACTTTCCACCATACTCTCCTTAAGGTTTCAATGCAGTTACCGGTTCCCCTGGACGTATGATTTTCTTTACCCATTCCTTCTTTATCTCCCAGATATTTCCACATACATTAAAAATCGTCCAGTTATCAATCTCGAACACTCTCTTCCAGCTTTCAATAATGCGTTTCTCCTCTTCTGGATACTGCCCTTTATACCGTCCCTCAAAAAATTCAAAACGGCTCCGGAATCCTTTTTCTTTTATATACTGCCGGTAGTTCTTATCGTCTTCCTCGTCTTTTGGAAGGTAAATACGGTTCAGAACATAATCCCATTTTACCTCATCAAAATACACTACCTTTTCTTTTGGCACCTCCAGAACGTATACAACGGTACCAGGTATTGGTTTCAGGCAGTTTTCTGCGCTGATGGAACACCAGATGGATGCCTCCGCATACTCCGGCCTCGGCACACGCTTTTCAGCCTCCTTCGTAAACCAGCTGTAACTCTCCATAAATAAGGGCGCAATATTTCCAAAATGTAACTCTACATAAACCCTGCGGTTTAAAATACGTCCCTCCCGTTCCAGTTCCAGCAATGTCTTGTCGTTTTGTCTTGTATATAATATTACTGTCTCATTCTCCATAATCTCACCTTCTGTTTTTCGCCCATCCGCTTTCTATTTCTTCTCATTATATAATATACCGCCTCAAATCAAAAGCTTTATTACGAAAAAAATGCCTGGAATACTGTTCTTTGTTTTATTGATATGACTTTTGATTTCCTGCTCCTTTTTTGATATACTATTGATAACCAAATATAAGGAGGCGCATATGTTTACTGTACTGTTAGCAGATGATGAAATAAACATTCTGAATTTATTAGAAAAACTGATTGACTGGAACTCCCTGAACATAAAAGTAATCGGAAAATGTCAGACCGGAACAGAAACCTACAATGCCATCATTGCCCAAAACCCGGACATTGTTATCATTGATATTAAGATGCCGGGGTTATCCGGCTTAGATGTCGTAAAACAGATCCAGGAAGAGGGACTCTCCCCTAATTTTATTCTGATCAGCGGACATAAACAATTTGAATATGCACGTTCCGCAATCCAATATGGTGTCGAAAATTATCTGGTGAAGCCAATAAATAAAGATGAGTTAACCGACAATCTGACCCAGATCATCCACAGAATCGAAAAAGAGCAATCCAGCAACGATTATAAAGTAATGCTGGAAAAACAGATACAGACAAATATTGCCCTCTCCAGAGAGCAGTTTTTAAAAATGTTGTTCTTGTCCCCTGACCTGCAGGCACAGAAACCTCTGGAAGAAATTAACCGCCACTATGGCTTTCATTTTGCCTACAATTTCTATAGGATTATCTCCATAAAACCAGATACCAAAGAACCGTTTACACTACCGCAGTATCAGATTCTTTTAAAGCAGATTTATGAATTTGCAGTCCTAAAATTTGAAAATTGTCCCCAGGAAATCCATGGCATTATGGACTCTGATGAGATTATTTTTTTAATCAATTATGATTCCGAAAATGATCTCGCCTGCTCCCTTGTTTCCATCTTTGACATGCTTAAAAATAAATTCTACAGTTACTGCTATATAACCATGGGTATTTCCTCCAAATCAACAGAACTGTTTCAGACATCTTTTCAGGAGGCACACATCGCTGTCGTAAGCCGTATTACGCTCGGAAAGCATCGGATGATTGACTACAACGGCTTATCCCGATTTAAAATGAAACTGAATAAATCCCACTATTTAGACCAGTTTGGAACTTATATAGATACACTGAACATTTCCAGTATTGAAAAAGCATTTTCACAGATATCACAGGAAATCTCAGATGAATCCATAAGTCCCAGCTCTATTCTGGATCTGTTCATAAGTCTTCTCGATCTTTTAGAAGAGCATCTGACGGATTTATACCGGAAAGCTGAAACAGAATTTCTGTTCCAGAAGAAACACTACATGACTCAGATTCACAATTCAGCCACAAAGGAGGAACTTGTCCATACTATGAAGCGTCTCATGATTAAGGAAATTACAGCTTATGAGAAACTTCAGTATAACAAGGACAGCCGGTATGTCAGCCTGGCAAAGCAGTATATATACGATCATATTGATCAGAATATCTCTCTGAACGATGTTGCCGACATGCTGTTTATCAATTCCTCTTATTTCAGCGCCCTCTTTAAAAGAGAGACCGGGGAAACTTTCAGCAACTATATCACGAACACAAGAATTAAACGCTCCAAAGAACTGCTCCGGGACTTGAAATACTCTATCTCAGACGTCAGCAACATGGTAGGCTATCAGGATGCCCGGTATTTCAGCAAAGTCTTCCAGAAATCGGTGGGAATCAAGCCTTCTGAATTCCGCAGACTCTATCTTAACTGAGGTATTTCGCCATGAATAAATATTTTTTTATCGCCGGATCCTTATATAAAAAATTAATCACTCTCCTCATAATAAACGGTATCTGCCTCGGACTGTTTCTTTTGATGCCCTCTTTAAAAATCCGGGTATTATGTATACTTTTTATTGCCCTGACATATGTTCTGACAATCCTGCTGGTTGTCATTCCTTTGTACAAACTACATCTTTTTTTCAAAAACCCGAACGCAGTCTCCGAAAGAAGACTGCCTTCCGGCAATGAGGATTTTCGTCAGATCAACGCGTTTCTCCAGGTTTCCCAGGAAAAAACTCATACCATCGAGAGTGCACTTTCAGACCACAATATTGATTATCTGTCCAAACAGATTAATTCCCATTTTTTCTACAATACGCTGGATTCCATCCGCGGAAGAGCTTTTTGTGACGGTGCTTACTTTGTAGCCGATATGATCGAAGCCTTATCCTCCTTCTTCCGCTACAGTATCTCCAGAAAAGGAAATATCGTCTCTGTGCAGGATGAACTGCAGAACCTGAATTCTTATATGAAAATACAGATGTTCCGTTTTGGAAACCGTATCCGTTATGAGGTGTCTCTTTACTCAGACAATATAAAACTTTATCAGATACCCAAATTAACATTACAGCCAATCGTTGAAAATTCAATTATCCATGGAATTGAAAGTTATGAAAGCGGAGGCCTGATTTCCGTCAGTATGTTTGAAACCGATTCCACCATCGTAATCCATGTGAAGGACAACGGGATCGGCATCCCGAAGGATAAGCTTGATCAGATGAATCAGAATTTTGAAAATAACTATTTTGAGAGCCCGGAACTTCAAAAAACTCATTTAAACATTGCCATGAGCAACATCAATAACCGGATCTGCCTCCTCTACGGCAAAAAGTTCCATCTTCACATATTCAGTACCAAAAATCTCGGAACTGATGTACAGATTACACTGCCTAAGATTTTAAAGGAAAGAGAGATTTAAAAATATGAAAGAACATCTGCTCGAAATTGAGAACCTGTACTGGGGAAGTTTTGACAGCCCCGGCCCCTCTTTGAATATCTCGATATATAAAAACGAACTCGTCTCCATATGCAGTTCGTCTTCTCTTTGTGTGGATTCCGTCAAAGATGCATATAAAAACCATCAGTTAAACGGAATCCTTGCCTTTGAGAACCAGAAAGCTGTACCGCTCTCAAAAGGCATGCCGCTTTCATATGTCCACAGTATCTCAAAGAGCGCCCATCTCGTTGAGTCCCTCTCCATAACAGACAATATTTTTTCGCTTCGGAAATGTTCCTTTCCACATATACTTTATAACACCAGACATGCCAAAATCGCGGCGGCAGATCTGATGCAGGAACTCAAACTTCCCATTGACATCAACACTCCCGTCTCCCAGCTTACGCTGGCAGAACATCATTTACTGCTTCTGGCAAAAGCATTTGTCCATTCCGCAAAGCTCATTATTCTGGACAACATCGTCGAATATTATACGCTGGCAGAATTGCATCTGTTTCTCGGCTTTATCAGGCGGCTCCAAAACCGGGGATTTACTTTTTTGACATTTACAAACGGCCCCTCCCTGCTTACCCAGGCATCGGACCGGATCTTCGTGACCCAAAATCATGAGATTACCAATATCTTATACCGTACAGAATACAGTGACAGGCGGCTGGCATCCATGATGCTTGGAGGTGATCCTCATCTCTCTGCTGATAAAGAATCTTATCTTAAGGAAGATATCCTCCTGTCCATGGACTGGTCTGCATTATTTCAAGGGCTTCCGCAGATTCATCTGCACCGCCAGGAATGTTTCTGTGTGTTTAATGTCAATGGTTCCAACATTACAGATTTATATGATACATTCACCAAAGATTTTCCCTATACGCTGGACGGCTCACAGTGTACATGCTATTCCTCTGCAGTGAAAAACGGACTCGCCCCCATCGCTGTTTCAAAACTTGAGGATTACTTTTTCCCGCACCTTAAGCTGGAGGAGAATCTTACACTTCCAATCCTTCACAAAATCAGCACTGCAGGTGTGATAAATAAAAAGCTTATGAATTATTGGTCCAAATCCTCCCGTGAAAAACTGTATCCCAATGACGGCAGCGGAGCTGAAAATCTCCTGAAAACAATCCTTTTGCGGTGGCAGCTGACCAATCCCAAAATAATGCTTTTATCTGATTTAAATATTTCGGATACAAGCCGCCCGGAAATATATCCGATACTAAATGATATCAATAAATCAGGTGCTGCTCTCATCATTCTTTCCTCTAACCTTTACGACTGCCTGTATTTTTCTGATACTTTACTTGTGATCAAAGATTCCGATAATTTCAGGCTTTTTTATAAATCTGATCCCTCATTTACACTCGATGTAAAATCCTATCTGTACAGTAAAACGGAACAATAAAAACAAGAAGCCTTCCTTCTGAAAAATCAGCCGGACGGCTTCTTTACATACGATAACTCTACAGCTCAAGTTCTGCTGTTATGTTTTCAAGTTCTTTATAATCCTCACACAGATGGTCTCTCATTTTGATAAATAGCGGATAAAGTTCCCGGTAGATTCTGCTCCAGGCCGGAACAGGCTCGATCATTTCCTCCTTGCATTTAAATACTTCGTAGGCCTCCTGTATATTGTTGTAAATTCCGGCCGCGCACCCCGCAAGCATCGCCCCTCCCTTCGGAGCCCCGCTTAATGTCTGCGCCACATAAACCGGCAGATCCAGTACGGATGCCTTGATCTTCAGCCACTCACGGCTGTTGGCACATCCTCCTGCAATCTTCAGGTACTTTGTATCTGCGCCTTCCTTTTCTGCCTCCATACAGATTTCCTTTAAAGCATACGCATTTCCCTCGTAGACAGCCCGCAGCATTTCTGCCCTTGTTGTAAGCGCAGTTGCCCCCAGATACATTCCACGGATGGAATTGCTCCAAAGCGGTGCCCGTTCTCCCATGATATATGGATAAAAATACAGTCCCCCACACCCTGCCGGTGAATGATGCACCATCTCTTCGTAGACATCATAGATTGATTTTCCCGGCTGCGAACGCAGGGATTGTCTCTCCTGCTCCTCTCCCATAACATTCCGAAACCAGCGCACCGTATCTCCTGATGAATTTGTCGGGCCAAAAAGAAGATATGGTACTTCCTCCGTTTTCGTGATAGGTGAAAAAGATAAAAGCCTGGACCCCGCCGATGGCAGGGTTCTTGACGCGAAAAAATTGTTGCTCGAAGTCCCTGTAATTTCAGCTGCCTCTCCCTGTCTGTATATTCCGATTTCCAGCAGTGCCAGTGCAGAATCCACCCCGCTCACCAGTACAGGTGTTCCTTCTCTTAATCCGGTCTGTTCCGCCGCTTTTTTCGTAACTGTTCCCAGTATTTTCTGTGCCTCTTCCACCGGAGGCATTAATTGGGCAAGCGGTATGCCAATGGCCTTTGACAGCCCCTCAGACCAGCATCTTTTATGAATATCATAACACAACGTCATTTCCGCCTGGCATTCATCCATTGCAATCTGGCCTGTCAGTTTATAATTGAGGTACGTGTTGGCCTTTACAATATGCCGTGTCCTCTCATACAAGTCTGGCTGATGTTTTTTAAACCAGATAATATTGGTAATCTGATAATATGGATCTGCATAAGCACCAAATTCTGCCTTTATTCTTTCTCTCCCATATTTTTCTTCCATCCATCTCGTTTCTGCTGCAGCCCTTCTGTCCATCCAGATATGTGCCCGGCAGAGCGGATTCCCGTCTCCGTCAAGCGGAAGCATCGCCATTCCCTGAGAGCTCACACTCACTGCAGCAATTTCAGCGTCCTGAAAGGATGCCTGCCCTAATGCCTGGCGGATAGACTTCACTGTATCATTCCACCAGACATCAGCATCCTGTTCTGCCCAGTTATAATGCTCGGAAACAGTCCGGTAAGACCCGGCCTCACCTTTCGCAACGCACCTGCCGTTCTCGGAAAATAACATGGCTTTTACATTCGTCGTCCCAAGATCCACACCCAATACATATTTCTCCATCTATTCTCCGGCTCCTCTCGCATAAAACTTCTTAATTATGATGCACCATATTCCATAAAATCTGCAACCGCAGTGAAAATAACACCCAGTGCGTATGCGCCGGCGTCCGGGTACCCCAGGCTCCTCTCTCCTACAGTTCCTGCACGTCCCATCCTGGCAACAATTTCCCTGGTCTTCTCCGCTCCTGTGACCGCCGCTTTGGCTCCATCCTTTAAGGCCTGCTTCCAGGATTCCCCGCACTCTGCAGCTTTCTCAACTGCTGCAGCGCATGGGACAAGCGCGTCAATGAGTGTTTTATCTCCGACAACAGCACCCCTTCCAAAAGCGCGCTCTCCTGTGATCTGGATTCCCGTGACAGCGGCCCCAAGAATCTGCGCAAATTCCATAATTGTAAGGCATTCCTTTTCTCCGGAGGAAAGAGCCGCATACCGGAAAGCAGATCCCCACACAGGACCGGACGCACCGCCGCAGTTTTCCATGATGATCATAGAACAGGAAAGCAAAAATTCTTTGACAGAAGAAGTGTGTTCCCTGATCAGGTCGCTCCACTCCCGTTTTACTTCCCTGAATCCTTTTGCGATACTCATCCCAAAATCGCCGTCACCGGCATAAGAATCCAGCTTACAGAACTCTTTTTCATTTTCCAGAATGCACCGGCACATTTCAGATACCATAGCGGCAATATTCAAAACAGTCAGACTGTTCCCTGCAATCACTCTCCATGATAACTCACATTGCATCTGACCCAAAAGACTGCTTTTCTTTTCCGCAAGGGGCATAAACGGTGACATTTCCACAGGCCCGTCCACCCTGAAATGTGGTGCAAAACTTGGCATGTCAATATATTTCTTCAGCTCATCGTCAACCTTCATCAACGAAACCGAACATCCCAGCATATCGATACTTGTCATGTAATTGCCGGCAAATTCCCTGTACACGCGTATATTTTTATCAGCCAGCAGCCGATTGACCGCATAATTCATGATGTATAGTTCCTGCAGTGGTGTAGAGCCAAATCCGTTCACGAGCAGTACCACTTCATCCCCGGGGATAAGGTTCAGCTCTTCCATAAGCTGTGGGATCATTCTGGCTGCAAGTTGATCCGCACTTAAGATCGGTTCTCTGCTTCTTCCCGGCTCTCCATGGATTCCCACTCCATATTCGATCTCCTGCTCTCCCAGTTCAAATGTAGGGACCCCGGCTGCCGGCACCGTACAGGAACTGTATCCTGCACCAATGGTACGTACACTGTCCGCCGCTTTCTGGGCGATTCGTTTCACTTCTTTCAGATCAAGGCCGCATTCCGCTGCTGCCCCGGCTGCTTTATGTACAAGAACAGTTCCTGCCACGCCTCTTCTTCCTACCGTATATAAACTGTCGACCACAGCAATATCATCTTCTACCTTCACAAAATCAACCTGAATCCCCTCTTCTTCTGCCATCACTGCAGCATTGGTAAAATTCATGATATCACCGCTGTAATTTTTAACAATCAGAAGTGTTCCTTTATCACCTGCTGTTTCTTTGATTCCCTGATATACCTGAATCTGGGATGGTGACGCAAAGACATCTCCGCAGACAGCGGCATCAAGCATTCCTTCTCCCACATAGCCTGCATGTGCTGGTTCATGGCCGCTTCCGCCGCCGCTTATCAGTATCACCTTATCCCGTTTCAATTCTTTTCTTCTGATGATTTTATATTTTTGATTCAATACCACATCCGGATTGGCATGTGCAATGCCACTGCACATTTCTAAAACAACCTTTTCCGGTGCATTGATCAGTTTTTTCATTCTTCTCATCCTCCAATCGGATTCCCATTTTAGAATAAAAATTTATCCGGCAGCTTAAGATCAAACACTCTGGCCATGTCTTTAAAATCCTGAACACTTGGTGCCTGTCTTTTGACTGGACTCATCGACAGTACTTTCACTAAAATTTCTGCACCTTTTTCCACCGTATTCATCAGGCCAAATGTATTATCAAATGTATCCCCCGCCGCAAACACTCCATGCTGTGCCCATAAGACGACATCGTATTCCTTCATCTTCTCACATGTCAGTTCTGCGATTTTCTCTGTCCCCGGAACCATCCAGGGCAGAACTCCCAGTCCGGCCGGGAAAACCATCGCGCACTCTGGTTCCATCTCCCATAATTCTCTTGTAAAAATCTCATCCTTTAATGGAAGCACAAAGGATAACGCAATGATATTCGCAGGATGTGCATGATATACAAACCGGTATTTCCCATCTGTCGTCTCTTTTTTTACCGACTGGCACATCAGATGCGCCGGGAGCTCACTTGTAGGCTTTCCTCCATCTGCAAATCCCCATACCATGCGGTATGCGCTCCCCTCATCATTGATTTCTATAAGGCCAAGGGCATCCTCCGGATATAACTGGGCATTTCTCATTGATTTTCCGCTCCCTGTCACGAGAAAGTAATCTCCTGCCAGATTGCCGAGTTTTTTCTCAAGAGGAATCCATTCCCTTCCTCCGTCAAGTTCCAATCCATAAAGCTCCTCTTTCTCTGCACGGTAAGTCAGGTTGCCACCATGATTCTCGTGCCATCCCTGAAGCCATCCATCACTGCACATACGAATGAATTTTTCCAAACACTCAGGCTGTCTCATCATTTTTTCTTCCTTTCTCTTGTCCGCCGCTATTTATACATTGAACTTCAATTCTTCACCTTTTAAAAACCGCTCAAACTCCGTTACAATAATTTTCAGACTGTTTGTCAGAATATCATTTGTTATTCCTGCAGAATGTGGCATTAATGTAACATTATCCATCGTAAGAAGAGGGGAATCAAGCGGCAGCGGCTCTTTCTCATACACATCCAGGCCTGCCCCTCTGATCTGCCCCGTCTGGAGGGCATGGATCAAAGCCTGCTCATCTACAAGTCCTGCCCTGGCCGTATTGATGAATACAGCATTTGGTTTCATCATGGCAAACTCCCTGGCACCTATCATATGTTCTGTCTCTTTACAAAGTCTGGCATGCATCGTGATAATATCCGCCGTTTTGAGAAGTTCTGAAAATTCTGCCGTTTCTACCCCATCTTCTTTGAGGACTTCCGGCGGTGTGATCTTTTCATAGGCAATCACCCTGGAGCCAAATCCTTTTACAAACCTTTTTGCCACCGTCCGTGCAATCCCGCCATACCCGATAATTCCGACTACCAGATTCGATAATGCCGCATGGCTTGCATCATTATACTTCTCTTCAATCCACTGTCCTTTATTTGTGATCAGATTTCTTCTTACAATTCCTCTGCACTCTGACAACGTCAGGGCAACGGTCATATCCGCTACGACTTCCGCAAGCCTTGACGGCGCGAAGGAGACGCTGATCCCTTTTTGCTTCGCGTACTGAAAGTTAATGTTCTCACACCCGCTGCGGATGGTTGCTATAAACTTCAGTTTTTTAGCCGCATCGATGATTTCTGAGCTGACTGCTCCCCATTGAATCAGAACAATGTCGGCATCCTTAATCTTTTCAAGTACTTCATCATCCGGCGTAATCCACTCCGGGCCTTCCTTTTCCATTCTCTGCACATATTCTTCAAAGGTATTCATGCGGTATACATTGGTATCTTTCGCATAATCAACCTGAAGATTCTGAAAGATCTCCAGATCCGAATTGCGGCAGAACTTTTCAAATTCATCAGCCAGCTCCCGAAACCGGTCTATAATCAGAACTTTCATCTGACTGCACCCTCCTTCTGGTTTTCAACTTTCTTACTCTCATGAGAGATGACCATCTTCTGGCTTTTCGCCCTTTTCTCTCTCAGACAGTCAATACTTACTACAAGAATCAGTACGACACCTTTACATAACAGCTGTGTATAAGAGTCCACGCCCTTAACGCCAAGTCCATTGCTTAATACACCCATGACAAGCACACCCTGGACGACTCCAAGCATCTTCCCCTTGCCTCCTGAAAATGCGACACCGCCGACAACACATGCTGTGATCACATCCATCTCATATCCCTGACCCGCCGTCGGCTGTCCGGATGCAATTCTCGACATCAGTACGATGGAAGCAAGCCCGACAAAAATACCATTGATAACATAAGAGAGGATCATTATTTTCTTCGATGACAGCCCAGATAACCTTGTAGCCTCTTCATTAGAACCCACCGCATAGAAATATCTTCCAAGATATGTCCGGTTTAAAATAAATGCTCCAATCAGGAAAATAACGATCATGATAATGATTGGAATCGGAACAATTCCTAAAATATATCCCTGCCCGATCAGTTTGATTCCATTCGGAAGACCATACACCGGTGACGCCCCGGTAAATATATAGACAACTCCCTGAAGAACCTGCTGCATTGCCAGCGTACAGATCATGGCCGGCATTCCGGTCGATACAATTGCGAATCCGTTGAATGCCGAGATTAAAACAGCAATTAAAACACCAATGATGCAGGCCAGCACACTTGGAACCCCGTTTACAATCAGCATTGCCGTCGCACAGCTTACAAGCGAAAGCTGTGAACTGATTGACAGATCCAAGCCTCCTCCGATCATCACCATCGAAAAGCCTGTAGACAAAATTCCTAACACTGCAATCTGCCTTAACAGACTCATTCCGTTATCAATCGTCATAAATCCCGGTGCTGTAAATCCAAAATAAGCAATCACAATGATCAGCAATATCAGCACCGTAAATTTGTTAAAAAACCTTTTTAACATCTCCACTTTACATTCCTCCTCATCAATTCATAGATGCCAGACTCATAATGCGTTCCTGCGTAAACATCTCCATCTTCTGGTCGAGACTTCCTGAGATTTTTCCTTCTCTCAGTACAAGAATCCTGTCTGACATGCCCATGAGTTCTTCCATCTCTGAGGAAACCATAATAATGCTGATTCCCTGTTCTGTAAGCTCATTCATCAGATGATAGATCTCCTGTTTGGCTCCCACGTCAATCCCTCTTGTAGGTTCATCAAAAATTACGATTTTAGAATTTCCCGCCAGCCATTTTCCTACAACAACTTTCTGCTGGTTTCCTCCACTTAAGTTTTTTACCAGCTGATTTATGGAAGGTGTTTTGATCCTCAGTCTTTCGACCTGTGCGTTCACAAGCTTCTTCTCACTGCTCTTGTTCACCAGAGTATGCCTGGAAATCAATTTATAATTCGGAAGTGAAAGATTATCCTTGATGGACAATTCCAGTATGACTCCCTGTAATTTTCTGTCTTCCGGTATCAACGCAATCCCATTTTCCACGGCCTCACTGGGGCTCGATACATGAATCTCTTTCTCTTCTAAATACATCTTCCCGCCATAGATTTTATCAGCTCCGAAAATCAGTCTCACAAGCTCCGTCCGCCCTGCTCCCACAAGTCCTGCCAGCCCAAGAATTTCTCCTTTTCTAAGCCTAAAACTGATATCTTCCAGGCCATTGCCATATAAATGTTCCACTCTCAGCGCTTCCCCCTGAGGGATCACTGTCCTTGCCGGATACGTCTCTTTCAATGTCCTTCCTACCATCAGATTGATGAGAGTCTCCCTGTCAATACGATCCGTCTCTTCTGTTACTACCTTTTCACCGTCTCTCATAACGGTAATTCGGTCTGTCAGTTCAAATATCTCACTCAGTCTGTGAGAAATATATATAATTGTAACACCCTTACTTTTCAGCTTTTTGATCAGCTGAAAGAGAAGATCTACTTCATTCTGTGTAAGCGGCGATGTTGGCTCGTCCATAATCAAGACCCTGACTTCCTGGCTGATTGCTTTTGCAATTTCAACCAGCTGCATCTGCGCAACTGTCAAATCTTCTACTAAAGTATCCGGGTTTATCAAAATACCCATCTCATCAAATATTTTCTGTGCCCGCTTTCTCATTTCCGAAAATTTTACAGTAACACCATTCCCTATAAAACGTCCCATAAAAATATTCTCAGTGACCGATAAAGTCGGGATCAAATTCAATTCCTGGTGAATAATACGAAGCCCCTTGTCCGTGGCCTGATGCGGAGTGATTTTCTCGAATTTCTCTCCCCCGATATAAAAGGTTCCCTCATCCGGCTCTATCACACCGGAAATTACTTTCATCAGTGTCGATTTTCCTGCACCATTTTCTCCGATCAGCCCATGCACTTCCCCTTCGTAAAAATCTATGGATATATCCTTCAGTGCAATTACCCCTGGATAAGTCTTGATAATATTATGTACAGACAGGCTTAATTTTCTTTCTTCTCCCATATGTAAACCGCCTTCTCCCTTTCACTGCCAGAAAGACATCCTGAAGAAGAATGTCTTTCCAACATCTGCCTTTTTACTTCAAAACCTCTTCCACATTCTCAATTGTGATTGGATTCATTGGAAAATAATTCACTTTTTCATAGTCTGAGTCTTCGCCTGTCACGTCTTTCATCGCACACTCAACCATATTCTCTCCAACTTTATTCAGTTCCAGATCGACAACACATTTAAATACTCCGCCTTCAGCAACATACTCTTTTGATTTCTTTGTTCCGTCACATGAGAATAATCCTCTGTCTTTTGATTTCTCAAGTCCGGCCTGGGCAAAAGCTTCATACACACCATGCATGGTATCGTCATTGATCGATACAACAACATTCATATCCGGATATGCCTGGAGGAAATTCTCCCCGGCTTCCTGGCCTGCAAGAGCTGTTGTGCCTGCACCAGTGATCACGATCTTCCCTTCCGGAAGTAATTCTTCAATGGCTTTCCTGATCCCATTCTCACGCTGTGTGAGGAATTCAGACGATGGCTCATTGACAAGACCAATCACCGGATCAACTCCATTTTTCACAAGATTCTCCCTGGCCCACTCTGAAGCCTGCTCACCAATCTTATAACCTAATTCTTCGTTGGATGCGACAAAGCAATTTGTAAAATCACAGTTCGGCTCTGTATCAAATGTGATAACTTTAATACCGGCATCGTATGCTTTCTGCAATTCCTCCGCTCCGTCACTCGCATTCATCGGATGCACGATCAACACATCCACTTTACTTGTAATAAAGTTCTCAATTCCTGTAATCATCTTCTGGACATCCATCTCATAGTACATCAATGTGGCATCCACTCCCAAATCCTCTGCTTTTGCCTTCATTGCATTTCCCATATCACTGATCACCTGTGTAGCTGCCTGATTCAGAAGAATTCCCACTTTTACCGGATCATCAGCGCTCTTTTCAGTTTTTTCTTCTTTCTTACTGTTGTCCGATAACTTACTTTCCGTACTGCACGCACATAACCCAAAAACCATTGTAGCTGCCAATAACATTGAAACAATCTTTTTTCTCATTTCCTTTACCTCCCTGGTGGCCTTTCATTTTCTTCAAGCTTGAATTTAATATCATTATACTTGTCCAGCATATAAATACAATCAGACTGGCTTTGTAAAAAGTGGACTATTTTTAGTATTGTATAAAACAGGTCCTTTCTACTCAAAAAAGAGAGTGCCGTATGTAAATAACAGGTCTATAATGAATCTATCGCTGAAAGGATTCCCTTTCACATTTCTCTGATGCCTGCATTACTCTGCAGGACATTATCAGAAACGATACAAAGAGTCCGTACAAGATTCTTTTATTCTGTATCACGTACCCACAAATTGAAAAACCAAATATTTTCCGGGCGGAACGTAAAAATATTGTTTTGAGATTGAGAAGATAATCTACAGAGGATATAATATAGATAAGACTTACTTTCTATCTCTCATGCGTTCTGTCAAAGCGTGTATGGAAATTGCAAAACATGACTATCCTGAGACAGAACTGTTAGACTGGATGTACTTTATCAATGCTGAGACAAAGGAGGAATTAGAGATGGCATTGACAAAAAATCCGTATATACAAAAAGCATATAAAAATCTGGAAGAAATCAGCGCAGATGAGGAAAAAAGGCTGGAATATGAAGCACGGGAGAAAGCGATCCGTGACCACAATTATTTTCTGCGCATGAGTAAGCAGGCCGGCTGGGATGAAGGCTTAAAAGAGGGCATGGCATGCGGCCTGGAACGGGGCATGGAACAAGGCTTAGAACAGGGCTTGGAACAGGGAATTAAAGCATTAATAAAAACGTGCCAGGATCTTGGTGTTAAAAAAGATGATACTCTTCTCCGGATCGAGCAGATGTTTTCCATCACTCATGAGAAAGCCAGCATGTATCTCGAAAAATTTTGGAAACAGTGAACGCAAATGAAGCTGCGGCAATCCCGCAGCTTCATTTTATTCTTCAGCCTTCCTGATTGGAAACTGTATCTCAGACAGCCACTCTTCGGCAGTATCTTTATTCCACGCTCCATCAATATAAGATTCCCGGGGATATCCACACAGCTCATATCCATTTTCCTCAACAAACCGCAAAATCGCGGCATACGCCTGAGGAAATCCCTCATATGGCCCCTTGTGCAGAATGCAGGCTGCCGTGTCGACCGCATCGATCACTTTGAAGCAGACCATCTCAGAATCTTCTCTTTTTTCAACAACGGCTTCACAGATCTCAACATCAATATCTTCTTCCCTGTATTCCCCGTCATGATAGATAGAGAAACAATATTCCGGTTCCGCACAGACGCACCCCAGTCTTTCCATCTCCTGCCCCATCGCCGGAACTACATCAAACAAAGCATCATAATCCGGTATACGCGTTCTCATGGAAGCAACAGTCACCTCCGGAAGTGACTTTACAAGCACATGGTAATTGGTATCTATTTTATCAGATGACAAATAGCTTTCTACCTGGGCAAGTTTTGCTGTCTTTTCAGCGATTTCTGCAAGAAGCTTCTTCTTTCTCCTGATAAGCATTTCCCTCTCAGGATAACCTTCCTGTATCTCTTTGATTTCCTCAAGGGAAAATCCCATATTACGGAGAACAAGAATCTGATGGATCACGGGAAGCTGCCCTGCAGTATAGTAACGGTATCCGCTCTCCTCATCTACATGGACAGGCTTTAAAAGCCCAAGATCATCATAGTGTCTGAGCGCCTTTACTGTCACATGGTTCATACCTGCGAACATCCCAATTCTGTACAGCTTATCCTGTACTTTTTCACAATTATTCTCTTTCAGCATGATGCCCTCCCTGCTCTTTAATTACTGCTGCTTTATTTCTCCATTTTAACCTTGCAGCAGATTTGCCGCAAGGTATCATATCACTATTCCCATCGGAACATGACTTTTGCCAATATGACACAGACTACTGTAATCGTCAGCATCAGTATTATAATTCCTGTGACATTTTCAACCGGACTCCCCATGGAAATCTGCTTCATCAGCTTGATCCCCTGTGTCAGCGGCATCACAGATGCCACAGTTTGAAGTCCTTTTGGAAATAGTTCAAACGGAATTGTCGCACCGGATAAAAACAGCATCGGAAAATATACCGCTGTGGTCACGACATTTGTCATTTTTACCGTCCTGCACAGCCCGGCGAGAAGCATCCCTATACTGTACATTGCCGTCATTACCAGCAGATAAGCACCAATAAACAAAAGGAAATTCCCTTTCATTCTGTATCCAAACACAAACACAGAAATCATTGACACCGCAATCCCGGAAAGAAGTGCTGTCGTAACTCCACAGGCTACAATCACTCCCAGGATCAGCATGGGACTGCACGGCGTTACAAAGAAATGCTTCAATATCTTTTTATCCCTGTAATCTGCAATGGTCAAAGGAATTCCCATAAATGCACTGGCACAGATTCCAACCGCCGTCAGTGACGCAAACGCACTCTGCAGAAACGTATAACTGCTCCCGCCGGCCATTTTATCCCCTGCGATTACGGCAATCAAAAAGAGTACTCCCACCGGCATCGCAACTCCAAAAATCAGCATATCCGGACACCGAAGTCCCAGTTTCTGTTCATTTTTATACAATGTCCAAAATTGTCTCACAGCACATCCTCCTCTCCCATATACCACAGGTAAGCCTCCTCCAGGCTGTCATAGGGACTCGCGTCAATAATCTCCTTTACGGTACCTTCTGTCACCTTTTTCCCATTCTTGATCAGAAATATACGGTCACATAAAGTCTCTGCCTCCTCCATATAATGCGTGGTCAGAAATATCGTCATTCCCTCTTCTTTCAGTTTCTTCAATGTCTGCCAGACCTCTCTTCTGGCTGCTGCATCAAGCCCTGTCGTAAGCTCGTCCAAAAATACCAGTTCCGGCCTTGGTATCAGTGCCAGAACTACCGACAATTTCTGGTGTTCCCCTCCGGACAGCTTCTCTACTGGCTGTTTCTCCATTTTTTCCAGTTTAAACTTACGCAGTAATTTGCGATAATCTGCGGGATTTGTGTACAGTGCTGAGATTTCCTCACAGATTTCCCTCACACGGATATTATTCTGGTAATTAGAAGACTGAAGCTGAACTCCCACCCGTTCAAATATGCTCTTTCTCTCTTTTACCGGATCCATTCCTAATATCTCAACCTTGCCGCCATCCGCTTTCTTAAGACCCAGCATTGTCTCTATGGCTGTACTTTTTCCTGCGCCGTTCGCGCCAAGAAGTCCGAATACTTCCTGACGGTTTACCTGAAATGATAAATGATTTACAGCCGTCTTTTTTCCAAATCTTTTTGTCAGACCTGACACTTCAATACATGATTTCATCTCTTCTCTCCTCCTTACAAGAACTATCCTACAGTCTCCCGTAAGGTATGAGTCAAGCAGTTTGGGCAGGAATTTTTTACTAATTTGTCCAGTTCATTCCCCCCTCCCTCCATTGAAACTCCCCCCCATATTATACTATAATGTTGACCAGAACCCTTTCCCTCTCAAATCAGATGATACTGGAGCAATCTTATGAATATTACATTGAACCGAAATAATACCACTCCCTTATATCTGCAGCTGAAAAATTCCATTCGAAGTATGATTTTATCAGAAGAACTGCCAGAAAATTTTAAACTTCCTTCTGAAAGAAATCTGGCTGCCAAGCTTTCTGTACATAGGAATACAGTTGTAAAAGCATATGAAGCTCTCATTGCAGAAGGTCTTATCTATTCCTCCCGCAAGAAACCATGCGGTTATTTTGTGGGTCACAATTTCTCAAAGTCTGAAATTATATCAGATCCCCAAAAGGTTATGACGTTTTCTTCATTAGACAAGAACCTTAATTATCACTTTATCAATATGCAGAATCGCTTCGAAGAGCTTTACCATTCTTCTTACGATACCGAACAGATTTCCTTTGCCGGCGTACTCACAGACCGAACAGCGCTTCCCGTTGAATATCTGAAGCATATGCTGCAGGAGATTATTGATGGCGATGATCTGGAACCCTTTTGGTTTTGTGATCCCCAAGGGACCAAACGGCTCAGAATGGCGATTTCTGAAATGCTGTTTGGAAGAAATATCTACACCAGTCCACGCAATATCCAGATCGTCAGTGAGACTTATGAAGCAATCAGCAACATCGCCTTTATGTATCTGAATCCAGGTGATTATGTAATTATTGAGGCGCCTGCCTGCCCTGCCATCGCCAATATTTTCCTCCATGTAGGTGCGAAGCTTCTTTCTGTTCCAATTGAACCTGACGGAATCCGTATGGATATTCTGGAGCATTTTGTGCAGCAATATAACCCCAAATTAATCTATACAATGCCAAACTACCAGAACCCGTCCACCTGTACGATGACTCTGGAGATGCGGAAGCGTCTTCTTGTCTGTGCCTTGTCATATAATATTCCAATTCTTGAAGATGACTCCCAGTACGACTTTTATTATGGAGATAACCGGCTTCCAAGTCTCTATTCGATGGATCAAAGTGATTCAGTCATCTATCTTGACACCGCAGGACTTTCCTTTTATCCTGGTTCCAGACTTGGCTTTATCGTAGCTCCGGATAATGTAATTAACACTTACCGCCACATCGTCAATAAAGATCAGATGTTTTTAAACAGTATGAGTCAATATCTGTGGGCGGATTTTTTTCAAAAAGGTTATTACAAAAAACATGTACGATTCCTGACAGACTTCTATATAAAAAAACGTGAACTCATGTGCCAGTGTCTGTCAAAAATCCAAGGGCTTTCTTTTTTGAAACCAGAGGGAGGTATGGTAATATGGGCCAGAATGCCGGAAAATATTAACGATCTGCAGATTGTCTCTCTCTGCAAGAAAATGGGGCTGCTTCTTATGCCTGGAAGTCTTTTTTTCCCGGAAGGTAATAAGGGTGATAATTACCTGCGGATTTCCTTTTCCTCCGCATCAGACGAACAGATACTACGTGGTACAGAGATACTGCAAAAGGCATTATCCGTCTGCCAGTCAGGAAACCAAGATCCAAAAAAATTATAAACACGCTCTGTCTGGTACATATATCAAAATATTTTTGGACTACTAAATTGTGTATCTCTAATCCAAAGATACTCATGATGTTCAGAAAACAGAATCTTTTCATTTGATTTTACTCTTCAAATGAAAAGATTCTGTTTTTTTACCGCAAACTGGTACACGCAAGTGTATGCTTCTGGAACTTGGTTTTCTATTCATACTCTTTATACTTATATTTAAGAAATGAAGTGCTTCTATTTTTAAAATTACAAAAGGAAAAAGGAGGGATTTTTTAATGGAAACAAACTCGAAACTGAAGAAAAACCTGATCAGCCTGATTGTGCTGACTCTGTCAGGTTCTTTCATCTACACGCTGCCATATTTCCGCTCTTACTACTACAGCGCCTTTATGGATGCCTTTGGCATGACCAATACCCAAATGGGATTGTGCGGTACCGTCTTTGGACTGATCGGATCCGTCTCTTATCTGTTTGGCGGAATCATTGTCGACTACTTCTCAGCCAGAAAGCTGATTCCACTGTCCATGATTTTAACGGGCGGACTCGGACTCTGTCTGCTTCTTTCACCGCCGACATGGGCCATCGTACTGATTCATGGTCTTTGGGGAGTCACCTCTCTTATGACATTCTGGCCCGCACTAATGAAATGTATCCGCGCTTTGGCTTCATCCAATGAACAGGGGAAAGCCTTTGGCATATTCGAAGGCGGCAGAGGAATCTTCAATGCCGGATACCTTGCTGTTGCCGCTGCAATTTTCGGTAAAATGATAGCTGCCGGCAGCGAAAAAATGGGCGTAAAAACTATTATTATCTTCTACTCCGCTATGACCATCGGACTGGGATTCCTAAACCTCTATCTGCTTCGCGGGATAGACGATCAGAGCGATAAAAAAGAAGGCTTCAAACTAAAAACCATCCTTCAGCCAATTAAAATCCCCGAAATCTGGCTGATGATCGGGATCATTTTCTCCACCCTCACCGTCAGCACCGGATACTACTATATCTCTCCTTATGCAACTAAAATCCTTGGTGCAAGTGCAATGCTTGGTGTTATCCTGACATCGTCCTCCCAGTATATACGCCCGGCAGCATCTTTCCTGGCCGGTGTTCTGGGAGATAAAATCAACAGCTCCAAGGTCATGCTGATTGGCCAGCTGGGTCTGGTTGCCGGACTGATTATCCTTCTTATGAGCAAATCATCCATGGGAATCGTTCCGATTATTATTGGCAGCCTTATCATCTTTGCAAGTATGTATATCTGTGTAAGCATGCATTTTGCAATTATGGTAGAAATTGACTGCCCTGCCGAATGTGAAGGTGCTGCCATTGGCCTGATCTGCTGTCTTGGTTACCTGCCTGAGGCAGCTTCCCCCTTTGTAGCGGGGAAACTCCTGGATCATTTCTCCGGCGCTTTCGGATACAGGCTTTTCTTTATCTACATGCTGGCAATTGTAATACTCGGTATCGTGCTGACACTCATCTGGTTCAAAAGGACAAAAAATAAACGTACGCAGATACTTCAATCCGACAAAAATAATTTATGAGGTGAAAAGAATGAACAGTGTATTAAACCAGAATTTATCCTATGAAAAATACTTTGAAGAAATATGCCAGTATCCTCACGGCTCTTATCATGAACAATTATTGAGTGATCATCTCAAAGAATTTGCCCATTCCCTTAACCTTGACTGCAAACAGGACAGACTTGGCAATATAATTATTTATAAGAATGGATCTCCCGGGTTAGAAAACCATCCCTCCCTCATCATACAGTCTCATATTGATATGATCTGTGAAAAGCGTGCTGACGTGGATCATGATTTTGAAAAGGATCCGCTGAAACTTTATGTGGAAGATGGCTGGATTCATGCCAATGGAACAACACTTGGCGGCGATGACGGTGTGGGGGCGGCCTATATGATGGCAATTCTCGCAGACAGCACCCTGAGACATCCTCCTCTGGAATGTCTCTTCACAGTGCAGGAAGAGGTCGGATGTACCGGTGCTGCAAGCCTGCAGGCAGAAGATTTTAAATCCATACGCCTCTTAAGTCTGGACGAAATGAGCGGGAATGCAACCACAGTCTCCGGAGCAGGAATGAACCGCATTATTTTAGAATACCATGCCCAGAGAATAAACACGGACAAACAATTGTATCAGCTTACAATACAAGGACTTCTCGGCGGACATTCTGGAGACGATATTCATAAAGAGCGTGGAAACGCCAATAAGCTGGCCGGCCGCCTGCTATACGGGCTTATGAAAATCGATGATTCCCTGCAGCTTTCCTCCATTAACGGCGGCACTGTAGACAACGCAATTTCCAGAACGTGTACCATCATCTTCGCCTCATCAAAGGAAACAGAGCAGCTTTACACCGCTACGGCTAAAATACTCAAAAAAATACGGGAGGAATTAAAATACAGTGACAGCGGACTTCTAATGGAGTTAAATTTATGCACGGCAATGCCTGTCTTTTCCAGCAGCGACAGTAAAAATGTAATTAACTTTCTCTGCCCCGATGGATTCCGCCATCGCAGTATGCATCTTGACCTCACAACAGCCTCCTCCAATATGGGAGTCCTGAAAACCGAAGGCGAACATTTAACCATATCAATATATATCCGAGGTGCGTCCGAATCATTTATCAATACAATTTCAGGTGAAATTACTGCCCTGGCAGAACTCCTGAACTGGAAAAGCCAAATCACCGTCACACTCCCCTGCTGGGAATATCGTGAAGATTCTCCTCTCCGCGAAAAGTTGAGGCAGGCCTTTCATAAGGTAACCGGTAAAGCTCTGAAGGAGCACGCAGAACACGGCTGTCTGGAAGCAGGACATTTCACAATTATGAAACCAGAGATGGACATTGTGACTCTTGGTCCTCTGGTCACTGGATATCACACTTTTGACGAATGCATTAACCGTTCCTCTTTCTCAGAAATTTACCGGGTAATTACCGTATTGTTAGAAAGTCTGTAGATAAAAAGGAGGGTGTTGCAAAATCGTGATAAATCATGATTGAGCGGCACCCTCACTATATGTGTTGAAAAAATCAGGAAATTCTCCTATGAACAGATTGTCCCGTTTTACCTTCAAAAACAATCACCGTAGGTGATACAATTATTCCTCTTCCACCAGCTTATTCAATTTTTTATTCATAAGGAATAATAACGCCGCACAAACCATCAGGAGAATAAAAATTCCTACAAAAACTGTAAACATATCATATTTCTCAATAAAAACCTGTACAAAGGGACTTAACTTATTCGCCCCAAATGTTGAAACCGCAATGACTCCCATCAACAGTGACAGATATTTCTTCGGCGCGTATTTGCTTACAAATGAATTCCGAAGAGGAGAGAAACACATCTCCCCAATTGTAATTACCGTCGCAAATAAGAACGGGAAGATCACACTTGTCTTCACAGAAGAATCTGCACCAACCCCACGGAAGAATTCACACAGAACCATAATCCCAAATGCAAATCCTACGAACAGAAAGCTGAGTCCTACTTTCTTGAACATATTCATATCGCCCTGCGGACGTGCAGCCAGCTTCTTCCAGATTGCCGCCATAACACCGCCCAGAATAACGCAAAGCAGCCCATTCCATGTCGTTGTGATCCATGACGGAGGAATTGCAAAAGAACCAATCTTCATATTCACATAATCCGTCATATAGATGACAAGCGCTAAATCCTGCTGGTAATAGAATAACCAGAAGATGACTGAAAACAAGGATACGAGCACAATCGCCAGCACACGTTTCTTCTCAAGTTTTGTAAGCGATGCCTTCTTCTCGCTCCCCTTCTCTTTCGTCTCATGTGAACCGATAACAGTTCCATTTTCATCCGTAATATACTTATAAGGTTTTATCCCCTGCCCCTGAAGATGTTTCCAGTTCGCCACAAACCAGATGGCTCCGGCAATACAAAATACTGCTGCTACAAGAAAGCACTGTCTGAATCCCAGTACACCTCCATCATTAAACACATGAAGATACAGATACCCTGTAATCAGAGAACCACAGAACGCACCGATATTGACATAGGAATACTGAAGTGAAAATGCAGAATCCAGCATTTCCTTATCATGATACTGCCGGCCGATCAGCGCATTTAAATTACCTTTAAATAAACCCGTCCCAACAGATACAATGATAATCATCAGATTCACCATTGCGGCGTTCTCAGCTCTCCAGCCGACCAGATATCCTACGGCCATTAAAATGGTTCCAAGAGTGATCGCATATCTTGCTCCCAGCCACCGGTCAGAGATAATTCCTCCGATCAGAGGTGCCATATAGGTATATGCCGTCAGATTTGCCGCCATAACAGCTGCATCTGTTTTCTGGATTCCCAGTCCCCCTTCTGCCACCGCCGTAATCAGGAACAGCAGAAGCAACGGTTTTGCCCCATAAAAAGCAAGCCGTTCAAAAGTAAATGTGATACAGCAGGCATGAAATCCTCTTGGATGTTTTTGTTTTACACTCGTCTTTGTTTCATTCATATTCTTTCTCCTTACATATTGTCGTCTGTCGATTGTCGACTATTTTATAGTCGATATCTCTTTATGTACAGACTGCCGCTTATGCCGCAGTCTGATTCTTACATAATTTTATACCGGAAAATTCCACTCATACACACTCTCTTCCGGTTCTCCCTCTTCTTCCAGAAGCCGTTTGATTGTCCGCCAGTAATGTGCCCGGATTAACTCGCAGAGTTTCTCACAATCTCCCTCTCTGCAGGCATCTACCAGCTCTTTATGCCGGGAATACTGACGCTTTACAACCTTGCTCTTTTCCAGGTTTTTCGTACGGCTGGTAATGACATTACCATAATTCAATACTTCCCATGCCTTATAAAGCCTCGGAAGATTCACCATTTTCACCAGTTCCCCATGAAGCTGGTTATCGAACTTGAATACATCCAGATAATGGTCTTCATCAATTCCCTTCATCTTCTCAAGTATCCGTTCCATACTTTCGATCGTCTCTTCCGGGATGTTCCCATTCATGACCTTTACAGCCAACGTCTCATAATTTGACCGCATCAGATAGATTTCATATGCATCCTTTACCGTGATATCCTTTACAGAACAGCCGGCATTTCGGATATATTCTACGAGTCCTTCATTCTCCAGCTGACGGAGTGCCTCCCTGATAGGTGCCCGGCTTGTCTCGAATTCTTTCGCAAGCTCCATCTCGACAATCTTGGCTCCCGGAGGCAGTTCCTGATTCACAATCCGAAGCCGTATCTCTTCTACAATATTTTCCCGCAGCGTTTTATATCTCAATCCAGCCATCTACTCATTCTCCCTTACCTATACTTAGAATTATTTTATAACAAAGGGAAAAATCTGTAAATCTTTATTTCTCTCCTGGCTCAACCAGCAGACTCCCTTCATTCACCGCAACAATATGGCTGTTATATAACTCTTCCACTGCCCGGATCAGATAACAGGTATCTTTTACTCCCGCAGTTTCATAACTGGAATGCATGGAAAGCTGTGGAAGCCCGATATCAACAGCATTCATGGACACCTGAGACATCGCAATATTCCCCAGCGTACTGCCGCCTGCCATATCCGAGCGGTTTGCAAAGAACTGTACCGGCACATTTGCGCGCTCACACAACATACGGAAGACTGCAATACTCACTGCATCGCTCGTGTACTTTTGCCCCGCATGAGATTTGACCACAATCCCTTCATTCATATAAGCACAGTTTCCTTCATCTGTCTTCTCCGGGTAATTCGGATGCACCGCATGGGCGTTGTCACAGCTGAGCAGAAAGCTTCCTGCCAGAGCCCGGTAATAGTCTTCCTCCTCTTTCCCAAGAGCCTTGTTAACTCTCCACAGAGTATCATAAAGTATGGTTGACGCTGCCCCCTGTTTCGTGCCGGAACCGACCTCCTCATTGTCCAGGCAGGCATATACATTAATATTTTTCTTATTACCGCCTTTTAAAAATCCCTGAAGCGATGCAAATGCACACTGCAGGTCATCCAGCTGCGGGCATGAAAAGAACTCATTTTCTGCCCCCCAGACGGTTGGCTGCATCCGGTTATATAAGAACAGGTCGGTTCCGTATATGTCCTCCGGCTTTACATTCAGTTCTGAAGCAATCATCTTTTTCAGACTGCCTTTTTCCAATACGCCGCCTCCAAACAGAGGCAGCATGTCAACCTGATTATTATAGGCGTGTCCCTTATTCACTTCCCGGTCCATATGAATGGCAAGGCTTGGAATCAGGAGAAGATCCCGGTCGATATTTACAAGTCGGGTTTCCAGGCCATGTCCGTTCTTTATCATTGCCCTTCCAGCCACAGACAGCGGCCTGTCAAACCATGTAGAACACAGCATCCCGCCGTAGCCTTCCGTATTCAGCTTTGTATATTTTTTCTTCACTTCGATTTCCGCATTTTCCTTGATCTTAAATGTGGGTGAATCGCTGTGGGAAACCGCCGCATGAAATCCATACTCCGCTAACTCTGTTCCAAGATTCAGCGCAATGATACTGGAATTATTACGGATCACATAATAGTTTCCTCCTGGCTTTACATTCCACACGCTGCCCTCGTTTAGTTTCTGAAATCCATTTTCCTCCAGAATGCGTGCAATATTTGCCACTGCATGAAACGGTGTCGGCGAAGCTTTGATGAAAGCTGCCAGTTTTGATGCTGTTTCTATATACATATATGATTCTCCTTTACTGTGCTTTTTGTTTTTCACGCTTTGCAATCTGCGGCATAATCAGCCCCAGTGCTGTCAGTACAATCGGTGTAATTACATTCAGTGCAAAGGTGAACGGATCTTTATTATACATCCCCATAATACAGCACGCGGCAGTGACTGTAAAGCACCAGCCGCCAAAGAACATCGCCGTCTTCTGGCTTTTCACAAAACGGTATTCTGCCGGAATCCGCTTGATAGCTTTTCGCAGCGCAATATATGCCACGAATACCCACAGATAACGCATCGGCATGCATACCGAGTTCAGTCTTGTCAGCTGCTGCAGTACGGCTGCTGCTCCCGGCACAACAGACTGTATCAGAATGATTGCCCCCGCCAGAACTGCTACGAGTATGATTCCATTATTGTATACACCATACTTATTTTTTATCCGAAGTCTGGATGGAATGAACTCTTTTGTCTTCTCATTGTCCAGAAGCATCCGAAGCGGTGCATCGATACTAAGAATTAAGATGGCAAACTGTCCGATCAGATTACAAAGTGCATAGATAATCAGGAACGTATCCCCCAGATGGTAATACTGTCCCAGACGCTGGAATGCCCAGTAAGCTCCATTTGCCGCATAAGAGTTGAATGCTTCTTCACTGGCGTTAATCACCGATGGATCATACATTTTTCCCATGGCAATCGTTCCAAGAATCGCACATGTAACAACCATAACTGCCATGGCAATGATTCCTTTCGGGAATCCCTTGCTTGGGTTCTCAACCTTGTTGACATAAGGCGATATTTTCTCGCATCCGCCGACCGCGAATACAAGGATTGAAAGAGAAGTAAAATATCCAAGGTTCAAATTTGGAGTCAGGCTTTTCAGACTGAGATCCACGCTGACATAGTCTGCTCCCGGATTGATCGCCGGAGCCGCGAGCATCATTATAATATATAAGATCGACATGACGAACATACTTGTTCCTGCCAGTGTCATCAGTTTTTTCAATGGGTTCAGTCCCTTGCTTGCGATATAACATCCAAGTAAAAATACTGCCAGTGTTGCCAGCTGCACATACAGCGTCGGAAATGTATCATAGGTCTCCGCATTACGGAACACCGCCCAGCTCAATGCCTTTAAGCTTCCGCTTCCTTTGCTGGCAATATACGTAATGTGGCATGCCCAGTAAGTAAATCCCGCATAATAGGCAAGCTTTGGCCCTGTCGTCTCGTAAATCCAGGAACTGACACCGCTTCCGCTGCTCTTAAACGCCGATCCAAGTTCCCCAACCATAAGCGCATAAGGCACAAAATACAGTGCAAACATTAATACCCAGCTGATAATTACCTGAAGACCATTAAAATAGATAAACCCATTTACAACGTTTCCAAATCCCCAGACTGTGGAAAAAGCCATGAAGGCCAGGGCAGTCCATGTGATCTTTTTTTTATCTGACATTTTTTATTCCTCCCGTGACATACCGGTCACTGTTATGCAAATCTTTTTACAATATTTTTTATCATCTCAACCGCAAGATCCATCGCCTCTACACTGATGTGCTCAAAGGGGCCGTGGAATGCGTATCCACCGGTACCAAGATTCGGGCATGGCAGTCCTTTGAAGCTTAATCTCGCCCCATCCGTTCCCCCGCGGACCGGAGAGATATCCGGTTCAATGCCTGTTTCCCTGGCAGCCTCCACTGCGCGTTCAATCAGGAAATAACATGGTTCAATTTTCTCTTTCATATTGCGGTAAGACTGTGTGATCGTAAGTTCGACGGTTCCTTCCCCATACTTCTCATTCATCCTCCGTGCAATCTCCCCAAGCTGCTCCTCTTTCTGGTCAAACAGATCCCGGTCAAAATCCCGGATAAAATATTTCATCGTAGCCAAAGTCACATTTCCCGTAAACTGAATCAGGTGATAAAATCCTTCGTACCCTTCCGTTGTCTCCGGCCTCTGGTCTTTCGGAAGCATCTGGTGGATTTCCGTACCGATTGTCTGAGCATTCACCATGACATCTTTGGCCGATCCCGGATGCACGCTGACTCCGTGAATTACCAGTTCTGCCGTGGATGCATGGAAATTCTCATACTGGATCTCCCCTTCTTTTCCTCCGTCCAATGTATAAGCATACGCAGCTTTGAATCCTTCCACATCAAAGTTTGCCGCCCCACGGGCAATCTCTTCATCCGGAGTAAATCCAATACAGATTTTTCCATGCGAAGTTCCTTCTCTCATAATCTCTTCTGCTGCTGTCAGAATCTCGGCAATCCCAGCTTTGTCATCAGCCCCAAGTAGCGTCGTTCCATCTGATGTAATCACTGTTCTTCCTTTGAGTGTTGCAAGATGAGGAAATTCAGATACACGGATGACATTGCCGCTTTCCCCCAGCATAATATCTGTTCCGTCATAGTTTTCAATCACCTGCGGATGAATATCTTTCCCTGAACAATCCGGCGCGGTATCCATATGTGCAATCAATCCCAGTGCCGGTTTGTCTTCACACCCCCTGGTGGCAGGAATTGATCCATACACATATCCCTTCTCATCCACTCTCGCATCCTGAATTCCAAGATCCTTCATTTCTTTTACCAGCTGTTTTGCCAGTTCCAGCTCTCTTTCGGCCGATGGAACTGTGTCGCTTTCCCCGTCACTCGTAGTCCACACCGATACGTAGCTCAGAAATCTTTCATAAGCTCTCATACTAATCCGTTCTCCTTTTCTTGTGATACACCTTCCCGTGTAAATTTCACTTCTTTTTCATTATACTACATCTTGGCGTTGTGTAAATTGGCGATTGTCGACAAAATTCACCTGCAGTTTTTAGATATATTTTATATTTATAGATTTACACTCCTGTTTTTTTTGTCTTATTTAACCAATATTTATATCCTCCCGTATATTCACTGGATTTTTCTTCAAGAAAAAGTTTTCAAACCGATCCTGCAGCTGTATAATAAGCATAAACATTGTCCCTTTTTTAACAGACTCAGACAGGCAGGTATATTATGAATAATAAAAAAGCAATCCTCAGCGTCAACATCGCAGTATTCTTCTTCGGTATGGCGGGTCTATTTGCCAAGTTCCTCTCTCTTCCCGCGATTGGAATCACCTTCGGAAGAGTATTTTTCTCATCCATAGCACTTTTCATCTTCTGTAAAATCCGCAGGCAAAGCATACGTATTTCACAGCTTCGTCACTTGTTTATCCTGATCGGTGCCGGAATTATTCTGGCGTTTCACTGGTGGTCTTATCTGCAGTCGATCCAGATATCAACCGTAGCGATCGGAACCATTACGTTTTCGGCATTTCCTTTATTCGTAACATTCCTTGAGCCGCTCTTTTTCAAAGAGAGACTGAAGCTTAAAAATGTATGCCTCGCAGTTCTTACGCTGGTTGGTGTCTTTATTACCGTGCCGGACTTCTCCCTGTCAAGCAGCAAAACTGCCGGAATCATCATCGGCATGTTCTCCTCTTTTGCCTACGCCGTCCTGACACTGATCAACCGCTACTGCGCCAAATATTATGAAAGCATAACGATTTCACTGTATGAACAGGGAACTGCCGCCGTTGTACTGCTCCCGTTTATCGTACTGATCCCAATGCAGCCAACACTGAAAGATATCGGTCTTCTTGTAATCCTGGGCGTATTTTCAACTGCTCTTGCCCACTCTTTATTTACGAACAGCCTGAAACGTCTGCCAGCACAGCTTGCAGGAATTGTCGCCTCCATGGAATCTGTCTACGGTATACTGCTGGCTTTAGTTATTCTGGGCGAAATTCCGTCTCCTCAGGAGGTCATCGGCGCAGTGATCATTATCAGTGCCGCAGTGCTTGGACAGATGACACAGGCAAAGCAGCCGGAAGCTGCTTAGTACATGCTTTCAAAAACAGGAGGGGTAAATTCACATGAATTCACCTCTCCTGACTGTTTTACTTCATATATCTCTCCATAAACTCCCCCATCGACAGTTTCTTTCCCACTTCTGCACTTTCCAGTGCACCAAATACCATCATCATACTTTTGAGGTTGTCCTTACAGTCTGTCTCCGCATCTCTTCCTTCTTCCAGCGCATCGAACATCTCCTGAATTGCTCCTGCATGGCTTTCAAGTCCGTTCCATTCTGTCTCTGGCACCATCCGCACATAGTTTCTTTCGGCAAATGGATTCCCCTTATTCCCGATATAATCATAATCAGGAATTTCATAATAAGGTGCATTGATACCGTCCCATCTCATCGTGCCTTTACTTCCGATAATTCTCCATTCTGACTCCCAGGAAGTATGGCACCCTTCGACTCCTAACCAGCAACGGTAATCAAAGACACAATTTTCTCCCATCCGGAAGACGCATACGCCAGCGGCGTCACCTGTATATATAGAACCTTCCGGATTCAAACTTTCTGCATATACAGTGGAAGCATCTTCCCCCAGAAGGAATCTCGCCTGATCAAAAGTATGTACCGCATTATCCATCATCATCGGCTTATCCAGTTTATTTCGGATACTTCTTAAATCGCCGGATGTAAAAATATCAGCACATACGAATCCCGGTTTTCCAATGGTCCCTGCCTTGATTGTATCCCTCATCGCCCGCATCGCCTTATTATAACGGCGGTTTTGGAGGATTGAATATTTCAGCCCTGTTCTTTTCGCTGTCTCGACCATTTTTACAGCCTGTTCTGGTGTCAGAGCCATTGGTTTCTCGCTGAATACGTTACACCCATTTTCCAACGCCTCCGTCACAATATTGACATGATTCATCACATATGTAATATCAAACACCAAATTAGGCGATGTCTCTTCAAGTGCCTCTGTAAGGTTTGTAAAAACAGGTGCACCCAGGCCATATTCCAGATTCATCTTCTCAGCATTTTCTGGTTTCATATCCACCAGACCGACGACTTTACTGTCTGTCCGTGTCTTCAGATAGCGAAACCATTCATGAGAGATGAACCCACATCCCACTACGACAATTCTATATTTTGCTTCCATTTCTTTTCCTCCGTTCTCATTTACATAAACTGGTGCCCAATTGGAGTTTACCCAAATAATGTCCTGACATTATCCATACTTATTTCTGCCGCCTTCTGCATACTGCCGCCCAGAATGTTTCTCAGGTAATCAAAGGACTCAAATTCTACGACCATGGCACCGTCATACCCAATCTCATTTAAGGCATATATGAACGCCTGCCACTCCACCTTACCCTCGCCCAGCAGAGGAAATACAAAACGGCCATCTTTCATATTTCCTGCCATATCTTTGAGATACCAGCCGACAGCATCCTTCAGGTGTACATGTTTGATCCTGTCCTTTCCCCACATGCGGATCGCCCAGGCTACATCCATATTTCCGCACAAAATATCATGTGAGGGGTCATAGTTAACTCCTAATGCACTGGAATTATAATGATTGACCAGAAACTGTGTCGTAAAAAAATCATGACATAAATGCCCCCATACCCCTTCCACCGCAAGCTTTATCCCGTATCTCTCAGCCGCCAAAACAAACTGGTCATATGCTTCAAAAACCATATTCCATGCATCTCCTTCGCTGAGATCCCTGCCTGTAATAACGGGATTTTCTATCCATGGACGTGGTCCCGTGAATAAATTGATCACCTTCACTCCAGCCTCCGCATACGTTTCAATGCATTTTAAAACATATTGGATATTCCTTTTTCTCTCCTCTTCATTCAGAGAGACCAGATCCCTCTGTACTACGATTTCAGAAACTTCCAATCCATGATCCTCAGAAGTTTTTATTACATTTTTGATTTCGTTCAGAGACATTTCATATGGATTCAAAGATTCTGTAATCCACTCCACAGCCGTATACCCAAGGCTATGCAGGTGCCGGCAGATTTGATCTGTATCCCACTTGAGATAACTGCACCCTTCAGAAATCTTAAATCCAATCTTATATTGATTCATTTCACATCCCTCCTGTCTTTATATTTTTATTATATTTGATTTCCTCTGCTTTAAAAGTATAGTTAACGTCCAAAAATAACATATTTAAGACTTGTTATAAATATTATTTTTATGTATAATTTACCTAAAACATCTCATATATCCTATATTTTTCATATTTACAACTATACATTTTAACAAAAACGCATCACAAAAATATAATTATTCAGACAACCGCTGTCATTTTGCCGTTCCTTGGCCGCACCAATTATATTCCGGGAGGTCCTTATGATTTTTAATAATTTGGCATTTCATTCTACAATGGATTTGAAACAGATTTTCCCGATCGAATCGGGCAGTGACTCCTACATTTTTAATTATGCCCAATTAGATCATTTTTTTGAACGGTGCATTACCTGGCACTGGCATTCTTTTTTCGAATTAAACTATATTATGGAAGGGGAAATAGAACTTCGGACTACAAACAGTGTGTATACCCTCAAAGAAGGGGATATTTCTTTTGTCAATTCAGGTGTCATACATCATGTATCTGCAAAAGATAAAATGAAAGGATGCAAACTCTGCTCCTTTTTCTTTGATATCCATTTTTTATCCGGGATGTACAACACAGCATTGAAGCAAAAATACATTCTGCCTGTGTTAAAAAACAAAAAACTTCAGGCATATACGATCCGCCCCAATACATATGAAAGAGTCTGTATGATTCAGAATTTTTTGAAAATGCTGAAATTGGATGAACAGGAACTTTTTGGATATGAGTTTGAACTTAGAACTGAACTTAGCCGTTTTTGGTGTGCCTTTCTTAAAGAAACTGAGAATCTGCGTGATCCAAATACAGAATCCAGCAGTGTTGACACCAAGCGTATGAAATGCATGCTGCAGTATATACATAATCATTATATGGAAAAAATATCGCTTGAAGATATCGCTGGTTCTGCCAACATCTGCAGCCGGGAATGCAGCCGGTGCTTTCAGCGTAATATGCAGACTTCCCCGATGAGTTATCTGAAAGAATACAGAATCCGTATGGCCGCACAGATGCTGCTTCAGACGGATCAAAGTATCATGGCTGTAGGTGATAACTGCGGCTTTAGTTCCGGCAGCTATTTTACAAAAACATTTCAGGAATTTATGGGATGTACTCCGAAGGAATTTCGAAAATAAATCTATGTATAGGGAACAATGTTTCCTATACTATATAGAATGTGCCAGGGAACATTCCCCGGCACGTCCATTTGCGATATACTACATTTTTACTCGAGCGCACACAGTCTGATTCATTTCTCTTCAAATCATCCCGCAATTCTATGCCTCCTGATCCGCCCACCTCGCAATCTGCTGAAATTTCAATACCAGCTTTCCTTCATAAATACTCACCGGAATCTCTGCGTCAATTGGATAAATCATCGGGGAAACTTCACTTTCAAAGAAGTATACCATGACTCTCTTTTTATACGGATCCACAATCCAGTATTCCCGAACCCCCGCATGTTCATATTTAAATAGCTTCATAATATAATCCCTTCGCTTGGTTCCGGGAGAAATAACCTCCAGCACAAAATCCGGCGCTCCTATAATATTACGTCTTACAATCTGCTCCGGCTTACAGACAATCACCACATCCGGCTGAATCATAGTCTTTTCATCATTATCCAGCTGTACATCAATCGGAGAGATAAATGGGGTACATGCTCCCCCCTCATCCATAATGTAGTTCGCAATCTGTCTGTGGACTTCACCTGCCATCAGCTGATGAAAAGTCGTAGGTGCCGCCATATCATAAAAATAACCGTCAATCAGCTCCACCCTCTGCTCATCCGGAAGTGCGCGATAATCATCAATCGTATAAGAGCCTGGCGGGTTCTCCACTCCATAAGCCGAAGTTTCCAGCACCACCATAGGTTCCCGGAATACTTTGGTAAGCGCTATAATCGTATCATACCGTGGATTCTTTGTCTCACCATTAAAAATCTTCTGCACTGTACCCAATGGCACACCTGACAACTCCGCAATCTGTGCATAACTATACCCACGTTCCTGCTTGATTTCTTTCATTTCCTGAATCGTCATAATATCAGCACCTCCCGCTCTGTTTATATTTATAACTTACTACATATAGTCCCTTTAGTCAACCGTTAAATATTATAATTCGGTATTATTATGGTTTTTTTATTCTTTTTCTTTTTTAAATCACCATATTTCCATCTAATTCAAACCGTTTACGGTGATATCAATGCTTCATCGCAATTTATTTCCCGCCTAGGAAATAATGAATAACCAAAAATCTGCATGGAAAAAAGAGGATGTTTCCCCATTCAGGAGAAAACATCCTCTTTTCTTCTACATACCATCTTTTAACACATCATGATCCCTCAATACTTTTTCTATTACCGTCTTCTTCACCAGCTTAAGCAATGGTTTTTTCAGTGCATTCAAAGGTCCCGGCAATTCGATTTCCAGCGGAGACTTCCCATCCATCAGCTTCACAGAACTGTCAAGAAGTTCCCTGATATCATAGACACTTCCCCATACTTCCGGGACGCCTCTGTCTACACCGAGCAGCCCATACACTGCTTCCATCGCAGTTCTTACAGAATATTCTGTCGTGAACACAGTATCTCTTGGTGTCTCGGCAAACTGTCCGAGGAATGCAAAATTCACACAGCCATCCGGGATGACATCCGGGCGGTCACCCTTCGTTCTCGGCATAAAGAATGCAGTGATATACGGCATCATCGTAGGAACGCATACAGCACTCTTTTCTGCCAGTTCCGGAATCTTCTCTGCCGGAACACCCAGATGATACAGCCACTCTTCTGTGATTTCTTTCCCTGTACACTCCTTCATCGGTTTCTTTATATAATCGCCTGGTACATCGGTAAATAGTCCGTATACCCAGACACATACTTTATCCGGATCCTGCTCTTTAAACTGTCCCTGACGGTTGATCGTCCAGCTCATAAGCCATTTGGAATCTTTACAGGTAACAATGCCGCCCGTAACAACCTTTCCGCTCTTTGGATCACGTTTGCAGATATTCGTAATATACGGAATAATCTTGTCATCCAATGTAGTAATTGTTGCAGACTCCCAGTTCGTTTTTGCGATATCAGAACAGAACTTCTCCGGGTGTCCAAAGGAAGGATCCTGCTTCGCAATATTCTTCCACAGACTCCAGCATCCGCTCGTTCTTACTTCCGCATCCCCATTCGGTGCATGATTCTGGTCTCCGTAAATTGTCCCTTCTGTACAGCTTCCATTTGTCACAAATACAAGATCATTTTCCGTCAGCAGAATTCCCTGCTCTACGCCTTTTACCTTGCATTCGATCGCAGATGCGATCTTTTTACCTTCCTTAAACTCAAATACAACGTTCGTCACTTCTGTATGGAACTGAAAATCAACCCCTGCCTCTTCCAGATATTTCTGCATCGGCAGAATCAAAGATTCATACTGGTTGTATTTCGTAAATTTCAGCGCACTGAAATCAGGCAGCCCTGCAATGTGATGGATAAATCTCTGGATATATAATTTCATCTCTAACGCACTGTGCCAGTTCTCAAACGCAAACATCGTCCGCCAATACAGCCAGAATGTCGAGTCAAATACTTCTTCATCAAATACATCCTCAATCGTCTTGTCATAAAGGTCTTCATCCTTCGTCATGAAAAGCTTCATGATTTCCATGCAGCCCTTCTGGCTCAGATTAAATTTCCCGTCTGTGTGTGCGTCTTCGCCTCTGTTGACAGTTGCTCTGCACAGAGAGTAATTCGGATCATGTTTATTCAGCCAGTAATATTCATCCAATACAGAGACATCCGGGGTCTCGATGGATGGTATGCTTCGGAACAGATCCCACAGACATTCGAAGTGATTTTCCATCTCTCTTCCGCCGCGCATGATATATCCACGGGATGGATCATAGATTCCGTCGCATGCTCCGCCGGCAATGTCCATCGCTTCCAGAATATGAATATGTGAACCTTCCATCTGTCCGTCTCTTACAAGGAAGCAGGCTGCCGCAAGTGATGCCAGTCCGCTGCCGGCAATGTAGGCATGCTTATCATCTACGCCTTCCGGTTTCTCCGGACGGGCAAATGCCTCATAATTTCCATTGGTATAATAAATCCCTTTACTGTTCTTGGAATCTTTTCCCCGCTCAGTATTCCGGTAATCGCTGTTTGCATTATTTACGTCCGCCTTTTTGGTTTCTTTTATCTTTTTCGTCTTTTTCGATTTTTTTGCTAACAGTACCGCTGCCCCGGCTCCGGCTGCTGCTACAGTTGCAGCACCGATTTTTGTGTATTTGTTTGACATATGAATGACCACCTTTCCTAACTGATCTGTCTGAATGTTTGTTCTTTGTATGTCTCTATCTTATTCATATTCTGCCCTGATTTCAATTTACAAAACGGAACCGATGATAAGTTTTTTATCATCGGTTCCGTTTTGTAAAGTTATGAATAGAATTTGCTATATTTCCATAGAGCGTAGTGCTGATATTCTCCGCGATCTTCCGGTAGTCTTCCTTCATATCCCGCCTGATCCAGTCCAGCATAATTCCCACAAAGCTGTATTTATAAAAATCTGCGATAAATGCCTTCTCTTTCTCTGTGAGACCGCTTCCCACGGCTTTCTCCTCCACAACGCCGATCAACAGGTCATGCGTCAGCTTCAGCAGATAATTTTCAATCTGTTCCCGGCTCAGCGCATGATAGGCATTCATGATAAATGGTTTATTCTCAAGAACCACCTCAAAGATCTGCAAAAGCCCCTCCTGCCACGTATCATACGTCTTCTTGCCCTGCAGTGCCTTTGTGGCATCTTCCAGACACGCCCACTCCACGAGATCATAGATATCTTTAAAATGATAGTAAAAAGCCATGCGGCTGATTCCGCAGTCTAAAGCCAGGTCATTAATTGTAATCTTATCCAATGGCTTTTTTAACATGAGTTTTTTTAGAGATTCTTCTAAAGCATATTTTGTCATATTTGACATTTGAGTACTCCTTAATTTTACTTGTTTCTATCATAACTGTTTCGCCGGAAGAATTCAAGGTAACCACGCCAAGAAAAAAAGACACTCTTCTAAAATTTCTTTTTAGAAAAGTGTCTTCATAATTATAACTCTTAATACAGCTTCGCCCCTGCCGGAATCCGGTCATCTACCATCAGAAGGTTCAATCCTTCTCTTCCGTCTTCCTCATGCACCGCAGAGATCAGCATTCCGCAGGAATCAATTCCCATCATCTTACGCGGCGGCAGATTTACAATCGCAATTGCTGTCTTACCGATCAGTTCTTCCGGCTCATAATATTCATGAATTCCGCTTAAAATCACACGGTCTTCCTCTGTTCCGTCATCCAGGATGAATTTCAGAAGCTTCTTGCTCTTCGGAACAGCCTCACATGCTTTAATCTTTACTGCACGGTAATCTGACTTCGCAAAAGTGTCAAAGTCTACCATTTCTTCAAAGAGCGGCTCGATTTTGACATTTGAAAAATCAATCTTTTCTGCAACTGTTTCCGCTTCCGCAGACACTGGTTTTTCCGGTGCTGCAGCTTTTTTAGAAGCGTCAGAACCGCCTAATGTCTTCATCGTCGGGAACAAAAGCACATCTCTGATTGCCGCAGAATTCGTCAGCAGCATCACCATACGGTCGATACCGATACCGATACCACCTGTAGGCGGCATACCGATCTCCAGTGCATTCAAGAAATCTTCATCAATACTGTTGGCTTCTTCGTCGCCCTGTGCCTTTAATTCTTCCTGAGCTTCAAAACGTCCTCTCTGGTCGATCGGGTCGTTCAGCTCTGAGAATGCATTTGCCATCTCACGTCCTGTGATAAATAACTCAAAACGTTCTGTATAAGCTTCATCTTCCGGTTTTCTCTTCGCAAGCGGAGAAGTCTCTACCGGATGATCCATGATAAATGTAGGCTGTACCAGTTTTTCTTCTACGTATTCGTCGAAGAAGAGGTTCAGGATATCACCTTTTTTATGTCTTGCTTCATATTCAATCTTATGCTCATCAGCCAGCGCTTTTGCTTCTTCCTCGGTCTTGATTTCATCGAAATCAACACCTGCATATTTTTTCACAGCGCCAACCATTGTAAGTCTCTCAAATGGTTTTGAGAGGTCGATCTCTACGTCTCCGTATGTGATGACTGTAGTGCCAAGCACTTCTTTTGCCACATGGCGGTACAGGTTCTCTGCGAGATCCATCATGCCATGATAATCTGTATATGCCTGATAGAGTTCCATCAAAGTGAATTCCGGATTGTGTCTTGTGTCAACACCTTCGTTACGGAATACACGGCCGATCTCGTAGACTCTTTCCAATCCGCCGACAATCAGTCTCTTCAGATATAACTCCAGTGAAATACGCAGATGCACGTCTTCGTCCAGCGCATTGTAATGTGTGTCAAATGGTCTTGCAGCCGCACCGCCTGCATTTGGAACAAGCATCGGTGTCTCTACTTCCATAAATCCTTCTTCATCCAGATATTTACGGATACAGCTGATGATTTTAGATCTCAGAATAAATGTCTCTTTTACTTCCGGATTCATGATCAGATCCACATATCTCTGACGGTAACGCAGGTCTGTATTTGTCAGTCCGTGGAATTTCTCCGGAAGAATCTGGAGACTCTTGGATAACAGTTTTACAGCTGACGCATGGATGGAGATTTCACCTGTTTTCGTCTTGAAAACTTCCCCCTGTAATCCAACGATATCGCCGATATCCATCTTCTTAAATTCTTTGTATTCTTCCTCTCCGATGCAGTCTCTTGCAACGTAAGACTGAATATTGCCCTTCAGATCCTGGATATTGCAGAAAGAAGCTTTTCCCATCACACGCTTGGACATAATACGTCCTGCAAGTGATACTTCTTTTCCTTCAAACTCTTCAAAATTATCTTTGATCTCCCCACTGTGATTTGTGACATCATATTTCATGATCTCATAGGGATTCTTTCCATTTGCCTGAAGATCTGCCAGTTTCTCACGGCGGACCTTGCGCAGCTGGTTAATATCTTGTTCTTGTACATTCTTTTGTTCAGCCACAGTTCTTCACTCCTTAACCTTTTACTTTGAACGGTCGATCTTTAATACTTTATATTCCATCTCTCCAGCCTGAGTTTCAACCTTTACAATATCTCCGACTTTCTTGCCGATCAAAGCTTTTCCAACCGGTGATTCATTCGAGATCTTCCCCTGAAGGCTGTTTGCTTCTGTGGAACCTACAATTTTAAATTCAATTTCTTCATCAAATTCACTGTCATATACATCAACAGTACATCCGACATTGATTTTGTCCAGATCTACTTCGTCTTCTACAACAACTTCTGCATTTTTCAGGATTTTTTCAAGTTCTTCGATTCTTGCTTCGATATCACGCTGCTCATCTTTTGCTGCATCATACTCAGCATTCTCTGATAAATCCCCCTGCTCTCTTGCTTCTTTGATTTTACCAGCTACTTCTTTTCTTTTGACAACTTTTAAGTTCTCAAGTTCATCCTCCAGCTTTTTCAAACCAGCATAAGTAAGTAACGTTTTCTTTTCTTCCATTTCTAAATGCCTCCATTGACTTATATTTATACCCATTCAGGTATGCGTCACGGCACGCCCAAAAGCCGGACACTCCGTGACAATGTATTCTGCCAGGTAATTCCCCAGTTGTCTCTCCCAGATTATAGAAAACGGCACTTCCAAAGTCTGCATTTCCTCTTGGAAATCCACTTTTTAAGTACCTCTTTCTGCTTTCGCAATTTCTGTATTATACATGATTCCCATAGCAATGTCAAGATTTCTGACTCTTTCCGTACAGACATTTCCATCTCTTTTTTGCAAAGCAGACACAGCCTATAGTTAACTTAGTATATGGCTGCCGCTCTTTTTCTATGACATCTTTTCTGTCAGCAGCTGATTCAGTTCTTCATAGCTGTTGACACGGTTAATTTCATCTCTTAATTTGGCCGCTCCGGGAAATCCTGTCGTGTACCAGGCCACATGCTTTCTCATCTCACGGATTCCAAGGTATTCTCCTTTATACTCGATCTGGAGTCTGGCATGGCGGAGCATCGTTTCCCTGATTTCGTTAAGCGATGGACGCCCGGGAATTTCCCCTGTCTGTTCATAAACCGTCATCTCCCGGAAAATCCATGGATTTCCCTGGGCCGCCCGGCCGATCATCACCCCGTCACAGCCTGTTTCTTCCTTCATCCTTACCGCATCCTGTACAGTTTTAACATCTCCGTTGCCAATCACGGGAATTGAGACTGCTTCTTTCACCTGACGGATGATCTCCCAGTCAGCCTTACCGGAATAATACTGTTCCCTCGTGCGCCCATGCACTGCCACGGCCGCTCCGCCCGCATCTTCAATAATCTTTGCAATCTCCACTGCATTTATACAGGAATCATCAAATCCTTTTCTGATTTTTACAGTCAGCGGTTTTTTGATTGCCTGAGAAGTCTTGCGAACAATGTCACCTACAAGCTTTGGATTTTTCATCAGTGCCGAACCTTCTTGGTTTTTCACAATCTTCGGCACCGGACATCCCATATTCAAGTCCAGTATATCAAACGGCAGTTCCTCAATCTGTTTTGCGATCTCACTGATAATATCCGGATCAGAGCCAAAGAGCTGCAGTGATACCGGGTGTTCCCGCTTATCAATAGAAAGAAGTGCCTCTGTATTTTTATTCTTATATAAGATTGCCTTGGCGCTCACCATTTCCATACAGAGAAGCCCCGCCCCCTGTTCTTTGCACAGCAGACGAAATGGCAGGTCAGTCACCCCTGCCATCGGCGCAAGAATATAAGAATTCTCTAATACAACATTGCCTATCGTTAGTTTCTTTTGTTCTTTCATCGCGAACCCTCTACGCCCTTCTGTTCTTTTCGTAAATGATACGCAGGCCTTCCAATGTCAGGATCGGATCATACTCATCAATCACATCCGTCTCCGATGCTATGATTCTTCCAAGGCCTCCGGTCGCAACTACCTTCACATCCGTAAGACCGGATTCTTTCTTAATACCATTGATAATATACTCCGTCTGCCCGATTGCCCCGTAGACCAGTCCGGCCTGCATGCTCGAAACCGTATCCTGTGCCAGAATCGATGCCGGCTTTTTAATCTCAATCTCCGGCAGCATCGCGGCATCGCCCCAGAGCGCCCTTGCTGATGTCCGGATTCCCGGCGAAGTAATTCCTGCCAGAAATACGCCTTCCCTGCCGACTAAATCATACGTAGTCGCAGTTCCGAAATCGACCACAATCACCGGTCCTCCGTAAAGTTCATAGGCAGCAACCGCATCTACAATACGGTCAGGACCGATCTCTTTCGGATTCGAAGTTGCGATACGGATTCCCGTCTTAAGGCCAGGCGATACAACCAGCGGCTGTATTTTAAAATACTTATAGATCGCCCCCTGGAAGGAATGCATGATATCCGGTACCACCGATGCCATCACGACAGCTTTGACCTCTTCCGGGTTAAAATTCTGATGTTCCAACAGATTACATAATGTAATCCCATATTCGTCTGATGTCCTTGCCTGCTTCGTCGTCATCCGGAAGGTCCCGGCAAGCCTGCCATCTTTATAAACGCCCAATGTTATATTTGTATTTCCTACATCAATCGCAAGCAGCATTATACTTCCTCCCCAAGAAAAAATACACGATAATATAACTGTAAAGATTCCAGCAATTCTTTCTTCTCCTGACGGATTTCTTTGATCTTTAACTGGCTTCCGATTTCATCAAATGCTCCGTCGCATTCCTCAGATGTTACTTCAAAACACAGTGATCCATCCTCTTCAAATACCAGTGTCAATATTCCACCCACATCTTCGGTATATAACACGCACATAATCTGCAGTTCATTCCTGATCTGTTCCGGCAGCTGCCCAAAGTCCGGATTCAGGTAATATTTCTTTTCATACGAGTTTGCCCCGCACAATATAATCTTCTCATCATACATATCCATAGATCCCTCTCACTGAAACTTCTCCTGCGAAGACTGCATCGACAGTTCCGTCTTCCTTACGCACGAGAAGTTCCCCTGTTTCATTAATTCCAAGCGCATGTGCATCGTATTCATTGCCCGGTTCCAGTACTCTGACATCCCGGTCCTGATTGACAAGCATCTCATTGTATTTTTCTTTGATACCGCTCAGATTCCCATCGATGACAAATCTTTCATAATTTGCCTCGAACCGTTCCATCACCTCGGCAATCAGTTCTGCCCGCCTGATCTTTCGTCCTTCTTCTATTCTAAGAGAGGTGGCCTTATCCGCCAGTTCCTCTTCTATATGATCCATATTCGTATTAATTCCGACGCCAATCACGACATGATTGATATAATCGATCTCTGCGCTCATTTCTGTCAGTATTCCGCAGATCTTCTTTTTATGCAGCACAATATCATTCGGCCATTTGATTTTTGCGTTAATCTCTTCCCGCATGCGCAGGGCCTGTGTCACACTATACGCCATGACAAGTGTAAGCATCGGAGCTTTGGCAGGTTCAAATTCAGGACGAAGCAAAATAGACATATAGATGTTCTCTCCCTTGGGAGATACCCATCCCCTGCCCCGTCTTCCTTTTCCCGCATTCTGGCGGTCAGCGATTACAAGCGTTCCGTGCCCCGCACCCTCTTCCGCAAGCGCTTTGGCACGGATGTTGGTAGAGTCTGTTTCCTCATAATAGACTACATTGGTCCCGGCCCATCTTGTCCCAGTCAGACTCTGTACTTCATCTTTTGACAAAAGGTCCGGCACTTCTGCAATATGGTATCCTTTGTTTCGGACAGCCTCAATCTGATAGCCTTCTTCTTTCAGCTGATTGATTACCTTCCAGACAGCGGTTCTTGAGACGCCCAGCTCTTCACATAACTGCTGCCCCGATACATAACCGTCTTTTTCTCTCAGCATCCGTAATATTTCTGTCTTCAATCCGGCACCTCGACTACTGGTTTCCAAGTGTTGCAACCATCACTGCCTTTATGGTATGCAGACGGTTCTCTGCCTCGTCAAATACAATCTGGGCATTTTCTTCGAAGACATCTTCTGTCACTTCATTTCCTTTGACCGCCGGCAGACAGTGCATAAAGATTGTTCCTTCCTTGCCTGTCCTTTGCATCAGTTCCTTATTAATCTGATATGGTTTCAGGATCGCAACACGTTCTGCGGCCTTGTCTTCCTCTCCCATCGAGCACCATACATCGGTGTAAAGCACGTCCGCCTCCTTTACACCATCCAGATCGTCTGTCACCGTCACAGACGCCTCTGACTGCGCTGCATATTCTTCACACAATGCAATCAGTTCCTTTTCCGGCCAGAGTGATTTCGGTGCCACAATCGCAAAATGAATTCCCATTTTTGCACAGCCGATCATAAGACTGTTTGCCATATTATTTCTTCCGTCCCCAAGATAGACGAATTTAAGACCCTTCAGATAACCGAAATGCTCTTTCATCGTAAGAAGGTCTGCCAGAATCTGTGTTGGATGATAGTCGTCTGTCAGACCATTCCATACTGGCACTCCACTGTATTTTGCCAATGCTTCTACGTGCTCATGTTTAAACCCGCGGAATTCAATACCGTCGAACATACGGCCAAGGACTCTTGCTGTATCTTCAATACTTTCTTTATGTCCAAGCTGGATTTCATTGCCGGAAAGATACGTCGGATTGCCGCCTTCATCTGCTGCTCCCACAGTGAAAGCACATCTTGTTCTCGTAGATGGTTTCTCAAAAAGCAGTGCAATATTTTTTCCTTTCAGTGAATCACCTGTGATCCCCTGTTTTTTCTTCTCCTTCAGATCTGCTGCCAGATCCAGAAGGTAATTGATTTCCTCTGCACTGTAATCCTTCAATGTTAAAAAACTGCGTCCTTTTAAATTCATAGTATCTTCCTTTCTGATCTCCATTAATATGTGTACAAACCGTGGAAAATTCATCTGATCTTCCCGATTCTGGTATCTCCTGTCCACTTCCGCAGCCAGTTCATCTACTGTATAAATCTGGTACTTCGGTACTCTTAAGAGTTTTGCCGCTGCCTCCAGCATCCCGAGATATAACTCAGTGTCGGACACTCCAAGGGGCAGTTTCAGGGCAAATGCAATCTCCGCTTTCGTGGTATCCCGAAGACTTTCAAGCTTCTCTACATAATACCATTCTTCGTGGGTTTGTTCAATATAATAAATGTGTCCGCTAAGCCCATAAATCACTCTTTTGGCATCATAATATCCGATTTTCAGATTCTGCCTGCTTCTCTTTCCCTCAAATTCAATGATACTGCCAAGCTTCACTCTCGGACCGATTTCATAGTTCACCGAGTCTTCCGGCATCTTTACTTTCGGCTCCCTGCCAGGCCCGTATATCCTGACTTCAATAATATTTTTATACCCTCTTTTTACAAGGGAATTCAGCGGTACATTATTGATAACACCGCCATCGATATATTTCTTGCCATGAATTTTCTCGTTTTTAAATCCAACCAGATACGCACTTGCAAGAAGAAAATCTTCCAGCATTCCTTCCGGGATATCGTGGATGGAAAGATCCAGTTCTTTTAAATCTGATACAGAAAATGTAAGCAGGCAGAATTCCATCCCTGACTTCCTTATATTATCCTCGTCAATGACTTCATGAATAAGATTCCGCAGAGGAGTTACATCTACCCCGCCGTCTGCCAGATACTTTTTCATCTCTGTAAGAATTTCACCGATTGTGCTTTCTTTGTGAAACAGCCGTTCCATCCACTCATCGTCTACATCCATCACTCTGGAGAATGTCATCTCACTCCAGATATGTTCCGCCTGTGCAAGATCATCCATGCAGACGAGCGCTCCATTCAGTGCACCCACCGATGTTCCTGCCACCGCGGTAATTTTTACTCCTGCCTCTTTCAGCGCTTTCCACGCACCTATCTGATATGCGCCTCTTGCCCCGCCTCCGTCTAATACAAGTCCATACTCCTTCGTCAGATCGATCACTGGTTTCATACATCCACCTCCACCTGCATCTATGTTACTACATCTGTTCCCCCATTTCAATTCTTCCATTCTTTTCAAGCATCTGAAAATTTGTTTTTCCAAGTATTCCCTGGTACCGTCATGACTGAAAAAAGAGCAAAGCCTTCTATGCTCTGCCCCTTTTCTTATATCGCTTTCGCGTAAATACTCCCTTTTCGTTTAATGGAAATAATGATCACCAATCAACTGTCCATAATTTCCATTTCCAAAATACAATGCCTCTCCAATAGGATTTGATCCGGCCAGCGCATCTGCCGCTGCCTGCATACTGGAATCCGTATATCCGCCGGAAGAAAGAATGCGGTCGAGTTTCCCCGTAATCGCCGGACCAAACTGCCCTGACTGATAGATTACTTCCTCGATCGTCCCCGGGAAAATCCCGCTCCGCACCCGGTTCATCACAACCGCGCCGACTGCAACCTGGCCTTCATAAGGCTGGTTGCCTGCTTCGCAGAAGATCAGTGCCGCAAGAAGCTCCTGCTCATATGCGGATGCCTGCTCTGCAGCAAGTCTTTCTGCTTCAGCCTGAGCTGCCGCCTCAGCTGCTATTCTTTCCGCTTCTGCTTCGGCAGCAATCTGTTCCATTGTCTTCGCATTATCCTTTGCACCATCCGGACAGACTGTTTTCGCACGTTCCACAGCATTGTTTCCGGTAATCAGAAGTTCATTTCTGACATACCCGTTCACCTGCCCTGCCGCAATCTTTGTAAAGCTTTCTCCCTGCTCTACAATATGGATCATTGTATCCTTATATATTTTCCCCGTTACCTGACTCCCATCCTGTGCCTCAGCGAGTACATCTGCTTCCCCATCTGTATCTGCCAGTGCTTTGCCGTACCACTCCTGTGTTACTGCCGCCAGTTTCGCTGCTTCAGGAATGCTCTCCCATGCTTCCTTCAAGGGTGCTACAATGATCCCCTCATGATGAATGTTACCGACTGGTACCGCCTGTGCACTCCCGTCTGCTGCATAGCTTAAAAATCCTGTTGTCATCGTCATGCATCCAGCGAGCATCATCGCCAGCATTCTTTTTTTATTAAGATTCATTAATTTTATACCCTCCTGATTATGTAACATTTTCTCAGTTCCCATACTGGCATTTGATTTAATTTACCAGTACTTTAAAAATAAGTTAATATAATTATACGCAATTAATTCGTATTTATTACAATTATTACAAAAATGTTACATTCATTACGGAGGTTATAATATCATTCTCACTTACACTTGTCAACCCTGCCCCCTGAAATTTTACCTTTCCCACCCCTATTTTCATTAAAAATGCACAATATAAAGGATTTTTCCCGTTCTCAATCCTATATATTGTGCACACTTTCCATTTATTCCCGCAGTTCACTGCCTCTATCGTCTCTGTCTTCCAGCCTCAAACATCAGGATAGACGCCGCAATTGCTGCATTTAATGATTCCACTTTGCCGCACATTGGAATCCTGATCCAGCAGTCGGCCTGATCTGCAATCTCTTTTCTGAGCCCATTTCCCTCATTTCCTATGAGGAATGCCGTCTTATCCCGGTAATCTTCTCTGTCATAAGTATTCTTTCCATCCAGATGGGCCGCATAAGTATGTATCCCTCTCTGCTTCATCTCATTGATCACAGCTTTGATATCATCTGCGTACAAAAACGGCATCCTGTAGATGGAACCCATGGTTGAACGGATCGTCTTTGGATTATAAATATCAACACAATCCCTGCTCATAATGACCGCATCCACTCCGGCCCCTTCTGCGGTTCTTACGATAGTTCCCAGATTCCCCGGATCCTGAAGGTTATCAAGCACCATGAAAAGCGGCCTCTCCATGCCCAGTACTTCCTCCATACCATACTCTTTCTGCTTTACAACAGCCAGAACGCCCTGCGGCGTCTTCGTATCAGAAATATGTTCAAACACTTTATCTGACAGAACCTCGTACGGTACCTTCTCCATCAGTCTCTGGACAGACTGAAGATTCTTATCTTCTGCCTCCCCTTCCATACGCCGATTCAGGCTCTCCGACAGATAGACTTTTTTTGCCCTCTCTGCCGGCAGTTCTCCGGCCATCCGTATTCCCTCAACTATAAAAACTTTCTCCTCATTTCTCAGCCTGCTTTTTTTCTGCAGCCCGAGAAGATATTTTACCTGTGTATTTGCTGTACTTGTTATCATTTTACCTACTCACTTTTCAATTCTTTTAACGCCTGATCTGATCCGATTAATATAAGCTTGCCTCTTTCCGGCAGCGGACGGTCAGGATCCATATTCAGTTCTACCTTTTTATCACAGATGACTCCAACTACATTGATCCCGTACTGATCCCGCACACGCAGTTCTTTCAGGCTTTTCCCGATCCACTGTTTCGGAATTTTTGTTTCTACGAGGCTATAGTCAGGAGACAGCTCAATCCAGTCCGCAAAATTGGCTGAGACAAGACTCTTGGCAATCCTGCGGCCCATTTCTTTTTCCGGATAAATGATGGTATCAGCCCCCACCTTTTTCAGAATCTTCGCGTGAAGCTCATTTTTTGCCTTGGCCACCACATATGGAATACCAACTTCTTTCGCCAGAATCGTTGCCATGATACTTGCTTCCATATTCTCAGAAATTGCGACAACCGCACCGTCCAGGTTCCTTGCCCCAAGAGACTTGATCACCTCCGGATCTTCGATGTCTGCTTTCATGGCATAGGTAACTTCATTTGCCACATCCTGCACTTTCTCCATTGAATTATCTACAACGACTACATCGCACCCGAGATCCTCAAGTTTCAGGGCAACGCTCTGCCCGAATCCGCCAAGCCCAAATACTGCATATTGTTTCTTCGTCATATTCTTCCTCTCTTCCTATCCTACCAAGATTCTCCGCTCCGGAAGTTCCCGGATCTTATCTCTTGTATTCCCCTTGCCGCCGAATACCAGCGCCATTGTCACCGGACCGATACGTCCGACATACATCAGTATCATGATAACAATCCTGCTCGCATCACTCAGCGTCGGCGTCAAGTCTGCCGTAAGCCCTACGGTCCCCACTGCGGAGGTAGTCTCATACAGAATACTCATAAAATCAATATCACCCTCAAAAATGGTCACCAGAAGTGTTCCGCCGATCAGAAATGAGAATGCAATAATGATAACCGTGACACCGGTTCTGATATTCCCGGGTGATATTTTCCGCCCGAAACATTCAGTATCTCTTCCTCCCCGGATCGATGTCAGAACTGTAAGCAAAAGCATCGCCACCGTCGTCGTCTTGATACCACCTGCCGTACCTGCCGGCGATCCTCCGATGAACATCAGCATACAGGTAATAAATTTTGTTCCCTCATGAAGCCCGCTCTGTGAGACCGTAGCAAATCCAGCCGTCCTCGTTGAGACGGAATGGAAAAGTGACGCCATTACCTTCTGGCCGACTGTCATCTCTCCCATCGTATCCGGATTATGGAACTCAAGCGCGAAGATGAGCAGTGTTCCTCCCACAATCAAAAGAACGGTCATAACAAGGACAATCTGCGTGTGGAGCTGAAGATTATGAAATATTTTTCTTACCGGCATCTTGTTCTTCATCACTTTGCCCAGAACAGATTTCAGATCGCTCCATACGATAAACCCCAGGCCGCCCACCACAATCAGAGATATGGTTGTAAAATTCATAAGCGGATTCGTGGCATACCTTGTAAAACTGTCTGCCCCCAGAATGTCGATCCCGGCATTACAGAAAGCGGAAACAGCATGGAACACGGAATACCAGATCCCCTTTGCCACACCAAATTCAGGTATGAACTGAAACAGAAACAGTACGGCTCCTATTCCTTCCACGAAAAAGGTTCCTTTAATAATACGGATTACAAATTTCACCATACCGGACAACGTATCCAGGCTGTAAGCCTGCTGAATGACCACTCTCTCCTGTACTGTAATCCTTTTCTTTATTAAGATAAAAAATGCAATCGTACACGCCAGTACCCCCAATCCTCCGATCTGGATTAAGACAAGCAAAATGACCTTTCCGACCATCGTAAACTGCACTGCAGGCGTAACCGTCACAAGCCCCGTCACACACACAGAAGTTGTGGCTGTAAATAATGCATCTAAAAATGAAATTGGTTTCGTATTACAGATTGGGAGCCATAAAAGGAACCCTCCCAGGAATATCGTCCCTAAAAATCCCGCTGCCAGCATCTGCATTGTACTCAGCCTGATATTCTTTTTCTTATTTGCTGCTTTCACTTTTCTCTCCTCTGTTTTATAGTTCTTACATTTCCACTTATTATACATGCTTTTATTCATTCGTAAAAGAGCTGATTATCATACTTTCATTATTAAGCCTGTTTTTACCATTTTCTTATATTATCTTTGATTACAAAAGAAAGTGCCCCTTGTCATACAGGTGCACTTTCAAAACTGGTATCATAATATCAAACTTCAAATAAACTCTCAATGTTTATCTGCTCTGGCTTTCCCTTTATATTCCTTTTCTACAATCAGCAGTTCTTCTTTCCCAACACACTTATACCTTAAACCGGTACCCCACTCCCCAGATTGTCTCAATATACTGAGGATTTGACGTATCATACTCCACTTTTTCTCTGATCTTCTTGATATGAACTGTCACCGTCGCAATATCACCGATGGACTCCATATCCCAGATCTCTTTGAACAGCTCATCCTTGGTATATACATGATTTGGATGTGCCGCCAGGAAGGACAGAAGGTCGAATTCTTTTGTTGTAAATGACTTTTCTTCCCCATTGATCCACACACGGCGTGCTGTTGTGTCAATTTTCAATCCACGGATTTCAATAATTTTATTCTCCTCCGCAGCGCTTCCTACGAGACGGTTATATCTTGCCAGATGAGCTTTCACCCGGGCTACAAGTTCACTCGGACTGAAAGGTTTTGTAATATAATCATCAGCGCCAAGCCCCAGCCCTCTGATTTTATCAATATCATCCTTTTTCGCAGATACCATGAGGATCGGAGTATTTTTCTTTTCCCGGACTTTCTTGCAGATATCAAATCCATCCACTCCCGGAAGCATCAGATCCAGTATAAAGAGATCATATTCCCCGCCCAGTGCTTTCTCAAGTCCTGTCTCACCATCATTGGCAACCTCTACATCAAAACCGCTCAGTTCCAGATAGTCTTTCTCCAGATCTGCAATCGCTTCCTCGTCTTCCACTATTAATATCTTCTCACTCATTATTTGGTACCTCCTGATATTTTCTTAGTACAAAGTACATCACCGTACCTGTCCCTTCTCTGCTTGTCGCCCAGATCTTACCGCCGTGTTCTTCCACAACCTTTTTCACGATGGAAAGTCCGATTCCGCTGCCGCCCTTGGATGAATTCCTTGAGGCATCCGCCCGGTAAAACCGGTCAAATATATTCGGCAGATCCTTGGCTGCTATTCCCTTCCCATTATCCTCAAGTTCAATCTGGATAAAATCTCCCACATCTTTCACCCGGAGATTAATCATTGCTTTCTCTTTGTCCATATACTTGATGGAATTAGTGACAATATTGTTGATCACACGCCGAACCTGCTCCGGATCCGCGATGATAAATATTCCCGGATCTACATAGTTAAAGTAGCCAAATTCAACACCTTTTGCTTCCAGTTCCAGGGAAAGTTCTTCCGCACAGTCATCAAAATATGCGCTGACTGAAAGTGTCTTAAAATTATATGGAATCCGGTTCGTGTCAATCCTTGAATATAACGTCAGTTCATTCACGAGCCTGTCCATCTCCACCGCCTTGTTATAAATAGTACGGATATATTTTTCCAGTTTCTCCGGAGTATCCGCAACGCCATCCATAATTCCTTCCGCATAACCTTTGATTGCTGTGATCGGTGTCTTCAGATCATGGGAAATATTGCTGATCAGATCTTTATTTTCCCTGTCGTACCGGATTTTTTCTTCCGCATTTGCCTTCAGCCTCAGACGCATTTCCTCAAAGTCCATACACAGCTGTCCAAGCTCATCGTCTGTCTCAATGTCAAGCTCATAATCCAGATTGCCTTCTTTGATATTCTGGGTCGCTATCTGCATCCTTCCCAGAGGGCTGACGATACCTTTGTAAATCCACAGAATCAGAAATGCCGCCGTCACTGCAAGTATGACGATCACTGCAAACAGTATATCCGTAACAAATTCCCGCACCTCTGGCATCACATCGCTGACATCCGTCACGATAAATGCGCTTCCCTCGGCTCCGTCCGCATAGGTAAAATCTACCTGCTTTACAAGCGCCTGCGCTTCACCGCCAAGATAGACTCCATTTTCAGAAGCCGGATCATAATCTTCATAGTCCGGAAGCTGGGTAATTACATCGGCAGCTGCCTCCGCTTCGGTTCCAAGATATACAACGACATTATCTTTTCTCACAATAAGATATGACTTTTTATTCTTAAGCTTCTCATTAAACTCCGAAAGATAGGTGGCATCCCCCAGCTTATACGCATCATTTCTTGCCATATCGCTGAGTTCTTTATATGGTTTTTCTGTCAGCCGGTTAAACACTGTCACCGAGTTGGAAAATGACTTGTATGTCGTCCCTGAAATGCCGTATGTCTTTTCAATTGCCCGGATCTGATAATTTCCAAATGCCCAGACGGCGACGGCGCTCAGTATTACCGGAAGCAGAATCACCGTAAGAAAAGCTATAATTAATCGGTTCTTCAGTTTCACATCTACACACCCTTTACTCTTGCTGTTTCGCTGTAATAGTAATAGTATACCATATACACTGCTTCTTAGGCGCCAAACAGCCGGCAAACATTTATAAAATTTTTGTAAACCTGTCAGGACTTTATTCTCATATAGATGCCAAAAAGAGTCCTTTCCTTATATTTAAGAAAGAACTCTTCCTGTTATCTACAGATATTTTTTCATAATTTCAGCCTTGTCAAGTTTCTCCCATGGAAGGTCCAGATCGTGGCGTCCGAAATGCCCGTATGCTGCAGTCTGTTTGTAAATCGGTCTTCTCAGATCCAGCATTTTGATAATTCCGGCCGGACGGAGATCGAAGTTTTCACGGATAATATCAACCAGCTTATCATCCGTAATTTTTCCTGTTCCGAACGTATCTACCATAATAGAGGTTGGCTGTGCAACACCGATGGCATAGGAAAGCTGGATTTCACATTTATCAGCAAGTCCTGCTGCAACGATATTTTTCGCAACATATCGTGCCGCATAAGCTGCAGAGCGGTCCACTTTCGTGCAGTCTTTTCCTGAGAATGCTCCGCCGCCGTGACGTGCCATCCCGCCGTAAGTATCTACGATAATTTTTCTTCCTGTCAGGCCGCTGTCACCGTGAGGACCACCAATGACAAAACGTCCGGTAGGATTAATAAAGAACTTTGTCTCATCATCTACCATGTTCTGCGGAAGGATTTCATCAAATACGTATTTTTTAATGTCTTCGTGAATCTGTTCCTGCGTGATATCCGGATCATGCTGTGTTGACAGTACAACCGCATCCAGACGTGCCGGAGCTCCATTTTCGTCATACTCAACCGTTACCTGTGTTTTTCCGTCCGGTCTTAAATAAGACAGTGTTCCGTCTTTTCTCACTTTTGTAAGCTGTCTTGCAAGCTTATGCGCCAGTGAAATCGGATAAGGCATATATTCTTCTGTCTCATTCGACGCATAACCGAACATCATTCCCTGGTCTCCGGCTCCGATTGCCTCAATCTGGGCATCAGACATCTTATTTTCCTTTGCCTCCAGAGCTTTATCTACTCCCAGCGCGATATCCGCTGACTGCTCATCAATCGCCGTCAGAACACCGCATGTCTCTGCGTCAAATCCGTATTTTGCACGGTCATACCCGATTTCGTTCACCGTCTCTCTGACAATTTTCTGGATATCCACGTATGCATTCGTTGTAATCTCTCCCATGACAAGCACAAGACCTGTTGTGATTGATGTCTCACAGGCAACACGGCTCATCGGGTCCTGTCTCAGCAGCTCGTCCAGAATTGCATCTGAAATCTGGTCACACATTTTATCCGGATGTCCTTCTGTTACGGACTCGGATGTAAACAATAATTTTTCCATCTGTTTGTTCTCCCTTCTTCTTTCTCTTCCCGGGTGTGTTTTCCTTACGAAAAAACAGCCCACAAGAAGCGGACTGTTCATATTTACAAAACAATCCTCTTATTGTTCGATTACTCGCTCAGGTTGGCACCTTCCATTTTTGGGGTTGCCGTGGCTTCACAGGTCCTCTGTACCTCCACCACTCTGAATAAGAGAAAGTCTAACTATTTATTTGTTCGTTACTGTATTACAATATACTGTTTTTGTCCATCTGTCAAGATACATTTCCAATCAGCCCTTCTCTTAGCCGCAGAAATTTTTATCCCCGGACAAAAATACCGCAGAATCATCTATGCCTCCGATGACTCTGCGGTACACTCTTATCTTCTTATTTACTTCATCAGCTTACTCTCAGCTGAAACTTACGGATGTCTTTTTCACTTGCCACACGCTCGATCACAGCTCCGATTCCACGGAGTTTCTCTTCAAAGCGTTCATATCCTCTCTGGATATACACAATATCATCCACAATCGTAATTCCATCTGCCGCAAGGCCTGCAATCACAAGCGCTGCACCTGCACGGAGATCCGGTGCACTGACTCTGGCTCCTGAAAGTCTCTCAACACCTTCGATCGTCGCTGAATTGCCCTCAATCTTAGCGGACGCACCCATACGTGCAAGCTCATCCAGATACTTAAATCTGTTCTCAAAAATACTCTCGATGATTGTGCTTGTGCCATTGCAAAGCGCAAGAGTCACGCCGATCTGCGGCTGCATATCTGTCGGGAATCCCGGATACGGAAGTGTCTTTACATGTGTATGAGAAAGACGCTGCTTGGATACCACACGCACGGCATCGTCAAACTCTTCAACTTCGCAGCCAATCTCAACCAGTTTCGCTACGGTAGCTTCCAGATGTTTCGGGATCACATTCAATACTGTCACATCTCCGCAGGTAGCTGCAGCTGCGAACATGAATGTTCCTGCCTCAATCTGGTCAGGTATAATAGAATAATCTGATTTATGGAGTTTCTGAACTCCTTTGATTCTGATCACATCAGTACCGGCACCTTTAATGTTGGCACCCATACTGTTTAAAAAGTTGGCAACGTCTACAACATGAGGCTCTTTGGCCACATTTTCCAGAATCGTCACGCCATCTGCCATGGATGCTGCCATCATAACATTGATCGTTGCACCAACTGTCACAACATCAAAATACACGTGTGCACCAGCCAGATGTTCTGCCTCTGCAATAATCTTTCCATGTTCAATATCCACATCTGCACCAAGGGCACGGAATCCCTTTAAATGCTGGTCAATCGGCCGGCTTCCGATATTACATCCACCCGGAAGTGCAACCTCTGCTTTCTTGTACTTTCCAAGAAGTGCACCCAGAAGATAATAGGATGCTCTGATCTTCTTAATATAATCATAGTCTATACTCAAATCACCAATCGTTGATCCATTAATTCTAACTGTATGCCTGTCAACTCTTTGAACCGTGGCACCGATTCCTTCCATAGCCTCCAGTAATACATTGATGTCATTTACGTCCGGAAGATTATCGATCGTTACAGTCTCATCTGTCATGATTGCTGCTGCCAGAATTGCCAATGCTGCATTTTTAGCTCCGCCAATTTCAACTTCCCCTACAAGCGGATTTCCACCCTTAATTATATATTGCTCCATTTTGCACCTCGATTACTCGATTTTCATCTTTTTTACATAAACTTCATTTGTATCATTGTGAATTTTTTGTTCAGTCTTTGGATATTATACCACAAAATATAAATTTGTAAAATTGTTTTTACCGAAAGCCTCTCAAAAGCCTTCTAACGCGCCGGAGCGTATTTGAAAATTCAGGCTGCGGGAATGAATTTTCAGACACACTCCAGTATATCCAGAACTTTTTCAATTGTTTCATCCAGTTTCAGCCCCTCTTCTGAAACAGTGATATCTGCATACTGTTCAAATAATACGCATCTTTCCTCATACAGATCCTTCAATGTCTGGCCCTCTTTCAGCACAACTCCGCGGTTTTTCGCGTTTTTCAGCCTCTTATCTATTGTCTCAAATGAGACCTGCAAATATACAACGGTACCTGTTTTTTTATAGTGTTCCATCGCATCTTTACAATAGACAACACTGCCGCCCGGTGCAATGACGGCATGTGTCACATCTACATCCCGGTTCACTTGATTTTCGATTTCCAAAAACCCATCAATTCCCTTTTCTTCTATAATTTCACATAAAAGCCGGTCTTCCTGTTTCTGGATTAAAAGATCCGTGTCAATAAATTCATAACCAAGCCGTTTTGCCGCAACAACCCCAATCGTACTTTTGCCGGATGCCGGCATCCCAATCAGTATAATATTCTTATGTTTTGTCATATAGCATTCTCCTGTAAATTCATACGGTTTCTTTCGTACAGCGTTCATTCAGTGAATTTGCGCTGTTCTAGTAATATCTGCGCCTGCACCTTCTATGGTCACATCTTCTCTTGTATAATTCCTGAAAAACCATCACTTCGATCAGTTCCCGAAGCCAGTCATTCTTAGGCGGCCGGCGCATTCCTGCCTGCGCTTCCACGCCATCCTCCGGTTCGTATGCGGAATATCCCCCGGATACACCGTCTTTTTTCGCCTTGTCGTATATGCGGCTGCACAAAAGACGAAGCTGCAGTTTGTCGGGATACTCATCGTACATCATGCTTCCTTCATATTCCATCCGGTCGCATTCTTCTTCCACATACGGAAGCAGGCGTTTCGCTACATCCGGGTATAAACTCTTCATATATTCCAGGTCACGCCTCTCCGTCCGCTCATCATCAAATGCCAGCGGCATCGGGTAGGCCATGTAATAAGGCAGTCTGTCATCCATGGTTACACATCCATCCTTTTATGCATATCATCTACTTCATCATATGCATCCAGGCGGATATGGTTCCTTTAAAGTATGTTTAAAAATATTTTCTTACATCCTGCAGGTTCTAATCCTGATGTATATAATTGGCAAATTTCGTGTAATTCGGAAGCCATGTCAGGTTCACCGTTCCAATCGGGCCGTTCCTCTGCTTTGCAATGATAATCTCCGCCATATTCGGATGTTCTGTATCCTTATTATAATAGTCATCTCTGTAGATAAACATTACAACGTCGGCATCCTGCTCAATTGCCCCGGATTCACGAAGATCTGAGAGCATCGGGCGGTGATCCGGACGCTGTTCCACCGCACGGCTCAGCTGTGACAGCGCAATCACAGGGACACTGATCTCCCTGGCGAGCCCTTTTAAAGACCTGGAAATCTCCGAAATCTCCTGCTGTCTTGATTCACTCCGCCCTCCGGCGCGTCCGCTCATCAGCTGAAGATAGTCGATAATGACAAGCTTTAAGTCATGCTCCAGCTTAAATTTCCTGCATTTTGATCTCAGTTCCGAGATCGAGATACCAGGTGTGTCATCGATAATCAGATGGGATTTGCCGATAATTCCGGCACCCTCAATCAGTTTTTCCCACTCTTCATCCTTCAGGTTTCCCGTTCGAAGCGCCTGGGAATCCACCTGCGATTCCAGGGAGAACAGACGGTTCACAAGCTGTTCCTTGGACATCTCAAGACTGAATATCGCGGTGGCCGCATCCTCCTTAAACGCCACATGCTGGGCGATATTAAGGACAAATGCCGTCTTTCCCATCGAAGGTCTTGCTGCCACCAGAATCAAGTCGGAAGGCTGAAGCCCTGACATCTTATAGTCCAGATCGATAAATCCAGTCGGTATTCCGGTTACTGTCCCCTTACTCTTGGATGATTTTTCAATCTTATCAAGCGCATTTAAAACAACCTGCCTGATCGGGACGTAATCACCGGTATTCCGCTTCTGCACGACTTCAAATATACTTTTTTCTGTTGTGTCAAGAACCGCTTCCAACGGTTCTTTGCCAAGATAACATGTATCCTGTATCTCATCCGTCACACGGATGAGTTTTCTTAGTACTGCTTTTTCCGCCACAATATCTGCATAATATTTCACATTCGCAGACGTCGGTACTGCCGTCAGAAGGTCACGGGCGAACTCCATACTGCTGATTTCCGGAGGAACATCTTTCTCTTTCAGACGCTCCTGCAGGGTCACAAGATCTACCGGCTTGCTCTCATTGTACAATTCTACGATAGAATCAAAGACGACGCCATATGCCGTCTGATAGAAATCCTCACCTGACAGAATTTCCATCGCAACGGTAATGGCGTCTTTATCCATCAGCATAGAACCGATCACAGACTGCTCTGCTTCGGTACTGTGCGGCAGCACCCTTTTAATGAGTGCTTCATCCATACCTGTCTCCTCCTATGCTTCTACAACTACAACTTTCACATCAGCCGTCACTTTTGTATGCACTTTTACCGGAACAATGTGTGTCCCGATGCTCTTGATCGGCTCTTTCATCTGAATTTTTTTCTTATCTACCTCATATCCCATCTGATCCTGAATTGCCTGCGCAATTTCTTTGGAAGAGACAGAACCAAATGTCCTGCCGCCTTCGCCCATCTTCATTGGAAGTTCTACTTTTCCGGCCTCCAGTTTTTTTGCAAGCTCCTGGGCTTCCTCATACTGCTGCTGGGCTAACTTTTCCTCATTCGCCTTCTTAAGCTTCAGATCATTTAAATTCTTTCCTGTTGCCTCTATTCCAAGATTCTTTTTAAAGATAAAGTTTCTTGCATACCCGTCATTTACATTGACGATTTCTCCCTTTTTCCCAAGAGATTTCACATCTTCTAATAAAATTACTTTCATATCTATATATCTCCTTTTTCTATCATATCTTTGATTGTATCTTTCAGCGTAGATACAGCTTCCTCCATATCGGTATGTGAAAACTGCGCTCCGGCGGTATTCAGATGACCGCCTCCGCCGATTCTCTCCATAATAATCTGGACATTCACTTCATCGATGGAACGTGCGCTGACATATATTTTATTCCCATATTTTGTAAGTACAAAGGACGCTTTAATCCCTTCGATATTCAGAAGTTCATTCGCAGCCTGTGCCCCGATAATCGTAGGGCTGTCAATCTTCTTATCCTGGCACGTTGAGATCGCATACTCACCAAGAAAAACTTCCGCACCCGTGATGATCTCTGCCTTCGCACGGTAGGAATCAATATCATCCCGGAACATTTTACGGATATACGTAATATCAGCTCCGCATCTTCTCAAAAATGCTGCCGCTTCAAATGTACGCACACCAGTCCTGTTCATAAAATTATTCGTATCAATCATGATTCCGGCGTACATACTGTTTGCCTCGATGTTATTGATTTTCACATCATCCACAATATACTGAAGCACTTCTGCGACCATCTCACAGGAGGAGGACGCATATGGTTCAATGTACGAAAGAACCGCATTCTCAATCACAGTACTGCTCTGACGGTGATGATCCAGTACCGCCACAGTTGTTCCCATTTCAAGAAGCTTCTCACATTCTGTCATCTGCGGTTTATTCGTATCTACCACAATCACCATCGTATTATCTGTCACAACGTGCTCTACACGATCTGAATTGATAAACAGATCATCCGGATATTCCGGATTATTCTGGAATGACTCATACAACGGACGCACCGAAGAGGTAATGTCGTTGAGCACAATGTGTGCCGGTTTTTCAAGTGCCGTCGCCGCCCGGTATATTCCGACCGCTGCTCCAAAAGAATCCACATCGCCGATCTTATGTCCCATGACAATCACCTGATCCTTGGCAATAATAAACTCTCTGAGCGCTTCCGCTTTGACACGCGCCTTCACTCTGGTATTCTTGGATGTCTGCTCTCTCTTTCCGCCGTAGTACATGATACCATGGCAGTCCTTAACAACAGCCTGATCACCGCCCCTTGCAAGTGCAAGATCGATCGCCACCCTTGTATAGTTATAGCTCTGAGCATACGTCTCCGCACTGATCCCAAGTCCAATGCTGAGTGTCGCCGGAGTATTGTTCCCGATGTTAATGCTTTTGACATCTTCAAGGAGTGAAAAACGGTCCTCCTCGATTTTCTTAAATGACACCTTCTTGATTGCGACAAAGTATTTGTCTTTCTCAAGCTTCTTGACAATACCGTCAACTTTGCCGATGTACTGGTTAATCTTACGGTCAATCAGCGCAACAAGAAGCGACTGGCGGACTTCCTCAACACTTTCCATCACTTCATCATAATTGTCAATGTAGATAAGCCCCGACACAAGGCGCTGCTGCTCATTCGCTTTCACATAGGCATTCAGCTCTGTGACATCCTTTAAATGAACTGCTATAAAATATTCTTTTTCTTCCGGGAGCTGCAAAAGCTGTTCCGTCTCACTGAAACCTTCCACAGAAACCTTGCATAATTCCGCCTCATAGTCCCTCTCATGGAACCTGACTTCTATCTGTATTTTTTCATTTTCTTCTTTTGGAAATACTCCTCTGTTCAGTTCTGGAATATACTTGCTCAGATATGCTTCCGTCTTCTGCTTTCCGACAATCGTGCTTCTGAACTGGTCATTCATCCAGACGATTTTACCGTCATCCAACAGTATAGCATAAGGTACGGCAAGTTCTTTCAGCAATGTATTCTGAACCACTCCATACTGGGCAGCAAATTCCACCAGATCTGCAAGAATCAGGGATTTATTATAAAAATATAATACTCCGACGATCACTGCATATATGGCAACAAAGGCAGACATTAACAACCCGGCTCTTCTGTCAATCATAAAAATCCACAGATTCATGGCAATCAAAAGAAGTGTCATGATTGCAGGCCACTGCATATAAAGTCTTAATTGTCCCTTTAACTGCACATTATTTTTTTTCTTCATGTTTCTTCCTCAATCTCACACAATAGGCTATCCTGCCCACAATGTGTTTCTTACTGAACTTAACGCCAGAAATTTGTTGTATCCTCCTGGCCGCCTGCCACATACAAAGCTACACATATTCTATTATAGCACTATTCTGCGCATTTTAAAAGAAAAAAAGGCGGCCCCTTCTAAAGGAGCCGTCTTCGGCGGTTTTCTCTCTATTCTACATATCCATCCGGATTGCCTGACTGCCATCTCCATGAATCTTCACACATCTCATCCAGACCTCTGACTGCTTCCCATCCAAGCTCGTTCTTTGCTTTTGCAGGGTCGGCATAACAGGTCGCAATATCACCCGGACGTCTGTCTTTGATTTCGTATGGGATCTTTTTCCCGCATGCTTTTTCAAATGCTTTCACAATATCAAGTACGGAGTATCCTTTTCCTGTCCCAAGGTTATAGATGGAAACACCATCTTTTTTCTGAAGCTTCTCAATGGCTTTCACATGACCAAGCGCCAGATCCACTACATGAATATAGTCTCTGACTCCAGTTCCGTCCGGAGTATCATAGTCATTGCCAAATACACCAAGGCATTTCAATTTGCCGACTGCAACCTGCGTAATGTAAGGGATCAGATTGTTCGGGATACCCTTTGGATTCTCACCGATTCTTCCGCTCTTATGTGCCCCGATTGGGTTAAAGTAACGAAGAAGCACAACATTCCATTCCGGGTCTGCCGTATGAAGGTCTGTCAGAATCTGCTCCAGCATGGACTTGGTCCAGCCATACGGATTCGTAACTTCTCCCTTCGGGCATTCCTCTGTAATCGGCACAAAAGCAGGGTCTCCGTACACAGTCGCAGAAGAACTGAAGACAATATTCTTCACTCCCGCATTTCTCATCGCATCACAGAGCACAAGTGTACCTGTAATATTGTTATGATAATATTCCAGCGGCTTGGAAACAGACTCTCCGACAGCCTTAAGCCCTGCAAAATGAATGACCGAATCAATCTCTTCCTGAGCAAAGATGTTCTTTAAAGCCTCTGCATCCAGAAGGTCTGCCTCATAAAACTTTACTGTCTTTCCTGTGATTTCCTCTACACGTCTCAGAGATTCCTTGCATGAGTTGCACAGATTGTCAACCACTACAACTTCATATCCTTCATTTAACAATTCCACACATGTGTGGCTGCCAATATATCCTGCTCCGCCTGTTACTAAAATTGCCATTTTTCTTCCTCCTTTATTAGGACTACTGATTATATTTTGCGGTAATATTCTGCATTGTTTCCCATTTTTCTTCCATATCCTGCACCAGTTTAAACTGGGTACGGCATCTGTCCAGGTTGTGGCCTTCCCGGTGGATCTTGAAATAATTATCTCCATCGAGATAATCCGTCAGGAAACGCATTCCGCATTCAAACGTCATGACTTTCGCTCCGACCGGCATAAGCTCAATCTCCCTTTTCGTAAGTTTGCCGCCGCATCCTTCCACAAATCCCTTTGTGTACAGTTCAAATAATCCCATATCACAGGATACTTTGTCAAGATCTGTTTCGTCTTCCGCCGCTGTGCTTGCCCCGAAACGGATAGAATCGCCAAAATCATTCATCGCAAGTCCCGGCATTACAGTGTCAAGGTCGATCACGCAGATCCCCCGGCGTGTCTTATCATCGATCATGATATTATTCAGTTTTGTATCGTTATGTGTAACACGAAGCGGAATCTCCCCCTTCGCCTGCATATCACTGAAAATATCTGCCAGATCTTCATGGTCTAATACGAACTGGATTTCTTTCTTTACCCCTTCTGCTCTTCCCATGACATCTCTTTTCACAGTTTCTTTAAATACCTGGAATCTTGCCTTTGTATCATGGAATCCTTTGATTGTCTCGTGCAGTGTCTCCGCCGGATAATCGGCCAGCAGCCTCTGAAAATTACCGAACGAAACAGCACTCTCATAAAAATCTTCCGGTTTTTCCACCTTATCATAAGACGTAGCACCTTCGATAAATTTGTATGCTCTCCAGTAATTTCCTTTGGAATCTATGTAGAATGGCTTTCCATCCACTGCCTTGATAACGTTTAATGTCTCACGGTCAGGATCTCCGCCGTTCTCGATAATTCTTTCCCTGAGATAAGAAGTAACTCCCAGAATATTCTCCATCAGTTGTTCCGGATTCTGAAAAATCTCACTGTTCATTCTCTGAAGAATCACACGGATACTTCCCATATCTGCAATCTGAAATCTGAGCAGAAATGTATCATTGATATGTCCGCTTCCGTATGGATGCTCCTCTACAAGCATCCCCTCAAATCTGAAATTTCCGATCGCCTCGTCAATCTGGCTTCTTTCAACTAACTCCATGATTATTTATCCTCCCAAAGTTTTTCAGGATAAAGGCCGCTTTCCTTCAATTTTCTGATTGCCTCAACAACAACCGGCTTATCCTCTTTATAAGTGACCCCATACCATTTATCCGTAGATTTCAGTACAGCTACCGTCGCCTTATCCGCTTTCAGCAGATCACTGACAACTGTCGGCAGAAAATACTCACATTTCATCGGATTGCTCTTTAACCCTTCCTCAAGGAATGCCGGGAATCCGTCTCTGATTTCTTTCAATATGCTGGCTGTAAATCCCCACATATTCATAGATACAATGCTGTCAACCGGAAGCGGAACCCATGTCTGTCCGTCATCCTCAGTGTAGGCAGCTCCGCCGTCCCTTTTTTCAATCCTTGTTCTCTCATGAATTCCGATCAGTTCTCCATCTTCATTCATATCACAGACTCCGCGGGCAACATGGCCGTTGTCTGTCAATGTATTCTTTAACAGATACCCAACCATCGTATAACGGTATTTCTCATCATCCTCATGTGTGGAAAGGTAATCAAAAATCACCTGGAACGCATGGCTTCCGTAATAATCATCTGCGTTTATGACTGCGAAAGGTCCGTCTACCACATCAATACAGCTCAATACAGCATGCGCTGTTCCCCATGGTTTTACACGACCTTCAGGCAGCTTATATCCCTCCGGAAGATTATTGAGATCCTGGTATACATACTCCACTTCCATGATCTCTTCCATGCGGCGTCCAACTGCCTCTTTGAAATCTTCCTCATTTTCTTTTTTGATAATAAATATAACTTTCTCAAACCCGGCTCTTTTTGCATCATAAATCGAAAAGTCCATGATGATATGTCCCTGGTCATCCACCGGGTCAATCTGTTTTAATCCACCGTAACGGCTTCCCATACCTGCTGCCATAATGACTAATACTGGTTTTTTCATTCTTATGTCCTCCTTCGAATTTCACAGTAATGATCTTCTCTTTTTCAACTGTACTCATTATAGTATAAATGGTTGAAAAAAGCTTTATCTAATTCTTCTTCTGTTTTGCACTATTGTCCTGTTTTGTCATCCGATACTACAAAAAAGTCTGCAAGAAGACATTTCTCACAGACCTTTTTATTCGTTTTCTTTCGTTAATACTAACCTTTGATTCCTCCGGTAACACCTCCGATAATCTTTTCAGATAAGAAAATATAGAGAATAAATGTCGGAAGGAATACAATAACTACAGCAGCAAACATTCCTGCCCAGTCTCCGGTATACTTCATGGAGTTAATCATTCCATACAATCCTACCGCTACCGGCCTTAACTCATCCGAGTTGGCAAAAATCAATGACAGGAAGTACTCATTCCATATATTGATAAAGTTGAAGATTGTAACTGTCACAAGTCCTGACTGTGCCATCGGGAACATAATCTGCCAAAATGTCTTTGTAGGCGAACATCCATCAATCGCCGCAGCCTCCTCATACGTTCTTGACAGGTTACTGAAGAACGTCAGCAGGAAAATCGTGGTATATGGTACGTTAATTCCTATGTAGAGCAGTACAAGCACTACCCTGTTTATCATCGGATGGTTCATAACCCCAAGCCCTGCCACGATACTGAACAGCGGCAGAATGACCATGATTACAGGAACACCCATTGCAGAGACAAGCCCTGTCTGAATGATCTTATTTGCAATAAATTTAAACCTCGAAAGCACATAGGCTGCCGGCGCACAAATCACAATCAGCGCCACACAGGAAATGATCGAGTATACGAGTGAATTGGTGAAGAATGTAGATACATTCGATGAACTCCAAGCTTTCGAATAGTTTTCAAAATGAAGTCCTGTAGGGAAGCTCATTGTCTTGTTCGCAAAAATATCCCTTGTTGTAGAAAGACTGGCACAGAAAACCCAGCCAAGCAGGACCACCGTAAATCCTACCCACAAAATCAGGATCAGATATCCAGGGGCAAGCTTTAATTCTTTTTTTGCATTGAATTTTTTGATTTCTTTCTTTTCCTTTGCCATAATTCCACTCCCCTCCTAGAATTCCAGATCATCATCTTTCAGAACTTTGTTCGCAACTGTAAATACAAGTACAACGCAGACACAGAGAATTACACCGACCGTCGCACCGATTCCCGCGTTCCTCTCAGTAACTACATTTCCTGCTCCAAATGTCTGAAGGTACATATAAACCATTGGTACAATTGTCTGCTTATCTGCCGTAACAGTTGAGAACAGCTGTGACCATACAAAGAACGCCACGGAACTTACAGACCACATTGTAATATTTGTTTTAAACACGCCTTTTAAAAGGGGAAGTGTGATGTAACGGAATCCGCTCACCTTGTTCGTACCGTCAATCGTTGCCGCCTCATAAAGTTCAGGGCTGATTCTCTCAATTCCGCTGGTCCAGATCAACATATGATATCCAACCATACCAAAACAATATGCCAAAAGAAGCGCCATAAACTTGTGCCCGCTGTCGAGCCACTGCACTTCCGCCAGACCCTTTGCTCCAATTTTGGTAAAAAATGTTTTCAAAAGTCCAAACTTCGGGCTGTATACATACTGCAGCCACATTGTTGCAAGTGCTACCGCACTTACTATATTCGGCAGATATATCATCGCACGGAAGAATTTCTTAAAACGGATACCACTTGTAATAATGACTGCAAGAAGCAATGAAAATGACATTACAATCAGTCCGCCTATCAGCCATATTTTAAAAAGGTTCCACATAGATGTCCGGAAAATTGCAGTTGTAGCAAGTGTCTTATAGTTCTCGATTCCGGAAAACTCCCATGCACTCATCGGAGCAGTGACATTATCAATTTTAAAAAATGTCATTAAAACTGTCCGGATGATCGGGTACAAGAACACGATCAGAAACATGATCACTGCCGGTGCTAAAAAACCAACAATCATTCCTCTATTTTTTTTCATCGAATAACCCCCTTTTCTATTTCATAATCACCATCCAGGCCGGTGACCAGAGTTTTCATCATCGTCATCAAAAATATTTTCGAATTTCAGAGACATTTACTGTAATTTAAAATGAGGCGGCAGCGTGTTAACGATGCCACCTCATAAACTCATATATGGGTTTTTACTATTTACCAGCTGCTTTCATCTCATCTACAAATCCCTGTGCGTCAATTGTTCCGCCAAGTAATTTCTGTGTTCCTTCTTTGATTGCTGGTGTAACATTTGCATTTTCTTCAATTCCGCATGCCCAGTCATAGAAGGATGTTGTTGCATCAAAACCTTCTTTTGCCAGTTCAAGCTGTTTCGGCCATTTATCTGCATTGTTTTTATCTGCCGGGATACAGAGTGCATCTTCTGTAAATGCAATATCTGATTCGCCTGTTGTCAGATATGTAATGAATTCCATAGCTTCTTCGCTCATCTTGGAATCTTTGTTGATTGCCAATACCTGATTCGCAATATTATTTGCTGTGTTATCATCTTTTCCGCCGTCTATTGTTGGATAGTTAAAATATCCATACTCAAAATCTTCTGCTGCTGTATCTTTGATTTCGTTTGGAAGCCAAGTTCCGTCGATAACGATTGCTGCTTCGCCTACTGCAAATTCTGTATTCTGTCCAGCCGGGAATACGTTAGAAGCGATATTCTCTGTAAAATATCCTTTTTTCGCAAATCCTTCTAAATCCTGAGCCATTTTAAGAACTGCCGGGTCATCCCATTCACCGTTCTTTACGATCTCTTTTACTCTGTCCTGTCCGACATATCTTGCAAGATGATATCCTGAGAAGCATGTCATATATGCATCATCCGCTGTGATTGGTGTTATACCTGCATCTTTCAGCTTCTGGCATACTGCGTCGAATTCTGCCCATGTCTTAGGTGCTTCTGTAACTCCGGCTTTATCAAATAAAGCTTTGTTATACATAAATCCAAAGATTGACGGCTGATAAGGAATTGATTTTAATGTACCGCCGCCTGCATTACGTGCAATCTGGAATAATGTTTCATTGCCATATTTTTCCTCGTAATCCTTTGCGAGATCTTCAAGATCCATAATGTAACTTCCCCAAGTTCCATTTACACGGTTTACATCTTCATCAAATACGTCAATTGTCTGTCCGCCGTTCAAAGCAGGCTCCAGTCCTTCACGCTGTCCTGTACGTCCCTTGAACTGAACATCAACCTTTACTCCGGTCTCTTTTTCGTAGCGTTTGATTGCTTCCTGAATTACCATCCCCTGAGGTTCGGAAGACTCCCACATCGACCAATACACCAGTTTTTTCCCGGAATCTTTGCTGTCACTTCCTGAACCACCGTCGTCAGCCTTCTTCCCACCACATCCGGCTGCCAGTGACGCAATCATTCCAACACACAGTAACACACTTAAAACTTTTTTCTTCATAAGCCTCTCCTCCTATTTGAGTTTTTCTTTGTTGTTAATATTCATTTTATTACAAAACTGCACAAATTTCTTTATCTAATCAATCCGCTTTTTTGCACTATCTGCTTTTTATCCATTGATTTTTTTGTTTTATCAGGTTATTATATTAGTGACTTTTAACAATTTTACCAATCAAGGAGAACATTATGGGATACGAAAGCGTACGGCTGGAAGAATTAATCAAAATTGACGAGATTTACTCTATTCATTACTTTGAATATATGAATGATTTTTCTTTTATCGGAGAATCACATAATTTCTGGGAGTTCTGCTTTGTCGACAAAGGGGAAGTAGGCATTACTTCCGGAACTACTACCACAGTGCTTAAAAGAGGGGACATTGCCTTCCACCAGCCCAATGAATTTCACAATGTCAAGGCAAATGGAGAAATTGCACCGAATCTCATCGTTATATCGTTTAAATGTGACAGCCGCTACATGGAATTTTTCAAAAATAAAATTCTTCGTGTTGATGAAATCGAGCGCAATCTGCTTGCAGATCTGATCATTGAGGCAAGGCACCGGTACCAGGGAAGACTTGATGATCCCTATCTTACAAAACTGATTGAAAAAGAACCAGAAGATTCTTTCGCCTCCGGGCAGCTGATCAAACTTTATCTGGAACATCTGATCATCCACCTGATCCGCCGCTACTCGAATCAATTTATTTCGAGGCACCAGGTTACCACACGTATCTCAAAGACAACAAAGTTAAAGAGTGATGAAGAGATTTTCAACCGGGTAGTCACCTACCTCGAAGATCATCTGAATACCAAAGTAACGATTGATCAGATCTGCCGGCATAATCTCGTGGGACGCTCCCAGCTTCAGAAGATCTTCCGCGACCGTAGCGGGCTTGGGATCATTGAATATTTCTCCCAGATGAAAATTACCGCTGCCAAACAGATGATCCGGACAAACCGGATGAATTTCACCCAGATATCCGAACGCCTCGGTTACACTTCTATCCACTATTTTTCCCGTCAGTTTAAAAAACTGACGAATATGACTCCTTCTGAATACGCCTCCTCAGTAAAGGCAATGGCCGAAGGTTCCTTCGAATAAAAAGAGATCTGGCCGGCAGACGGATTCTCCTCTGCCGGCCGGAATTTTATCTCCATCCAGATTCTCTATATCTCATACCATTTGATTTCGTTTGCTTCCATTTCAACTTCAAAGCTGCTTCCATCCCCACGGTATACACAAGTCTTCTGCGGCTCATAAGTATTATTCACAACACAGTATTTACCGTTTTTCACATACGCATGTACTTCTACATTATAATTGGTGCTGAACCACCGGCAGAGATTCTCTTCATCTCCGGAAGCCCAGATGACAGAGCGGTACAAAAGCCTGCTGTTCTCAAAACTGTATGGAAGTCCGCTGATATACACGCCCCGGCCTTTCCCAAACTCACGTACCGCAAGCTGTACTCCCTTATCTACCTGTCTAAGTACAGTTGTCCCTTCCAGTGCATAGATATTCTTCTTTCCTTCTCCAAAGTCAATCTCACCTTTGCAGTCTGCAGTAATAAAATGTTCATTTTCATCCCAATTATATTTATCTTTATTCAGATTAAATCCATTCTCTTCCTCGACTCCAAGCACCCCTGAAAGCTGGAAGAACCGCCCCTCTCTCTGATATGCCGCCGGTTCACCTACGCCGATAAATCCTCCGCCGTTATATACGAATTTTTTGACGGCTGTCACGATTTTTTCATCCGCCCAGTTGTCACCGCCGCTGTATGCCGTACCTGCATCACCGACATTCAGCACGATATCGATATCATTGAGCATCTCCGGATTCTCTCGGATGTCATCGAAACTGATAAACTGTACATCAAACGGTGCACCGCTCAATGCCTCAATGATTCCGGCATAAGAGTAATTCTGTTTATAGTACAGTGCATGATGTACCATATGATTTCCCCATGCCCTCATTTTACCCCAGCTGTTGAGAACCGCCACTTTTTTCACACAATAAGGCGTTGTCCCTTTGATATTCTCATACAATTCACGGAACTCATCGCAGACACTCTTTACGTACTCTACAAAGTCCGGGAACTGCAGGGCAAGTTTCAGATATCCGCCGTATCCGATTCTGTCGATCGGCTTTCTTAAAATGGCACGTCTTGCAGTCACCCAGTTGTATTTCGCTTCCTTCACCGGATCTCCGCCTTCATGGAACACATCCGGGAAGAAATATGGCAGAAATCTTCCTTCCGTATATTTAACCCCCGGAATATCGCTGATCAGACGCAGTGTTGAACCATTTCCGACACTGCCGACCACGGCATCCAGGCCGATTCCTTTGAATTCCTCCATAAACGGCTCCATGCCGATCCAGTGATCCCCGAGGAACATCATCGCCTCTCTGCCGCATTCATGTGTAATATCCACCATTTCTTTTGCCAGTTTCGCCACTTCTCTTCTCTGGAATGCCTGGAAATCCTGAAATTCCTTCGACGGAATACGGTATGTATTGTTCATATATCCCTGATCAATGATAAACTCCGGACGGAACTGATAACCTACTTCTTTTTCAAACTGTTCCAAAATATAGGGGCTGACTGACGCGGAATACCCGTACCAGTCTACATACTTCTCTCTCGCCAGCTCATCGAAAATCAATGTAAACTGATGGAAAAAGGTTGTAAAACGCACCACATCAATATGTGGGTTGTCCATGAGGAATTTTCTCAGCCTCTTCATAGAGAATTCATGTGTCTTCGGCTGCCTCACATCGAATGTAATCTGATGTTCCACATCCTTCCACCCATTGGTCACTGCATTATACATATGCACCGGATCCCACATAATATACGCAAGAAAGCTTACTGTATAATCATGGAACAATACTGCCGGACGGATCACTACATCTCCATCTTCTTCGTTATATTCCCAGTCTGATACAGGTACAATTTCCCCGGTTGTCCTGTCGATGACTTCCCACCATCTTCTGATATCATCTCTTGAATTTACCTTCAGCATATCCGGATACAGATGATCCATCAGATGAATCCTCAGTTCTTCCGAAGAAGCATTATAAAAATCTGTCATAATGTACATCTGCTGAATTTCATCAGGATTCGCTTTTGCCCACTCATTATCTTTTCTCGTTGTATAATAAGTAGAATATACTTTTGCATCAACTTTTTTCAGTTCTTCCGGATAATCGGTCCCGTCACAGTCACGGATTGCATCCGCCCCCCAACATTCTAAAAGTTCTTTTGTCTCTGCCACAACATCCAGATCCGTCGGGATCGTCACCCGTCCTTTTGCTTTCACATTTTCCATATACTTTCCTCTCCTTTCCTTCCTCTAGCCAATGATATTCCTGTACTCTTTCTATCTTAAACTCAGTATAAAAAACAACCGGACATGTTGCAATCCCATTATTGCGCAAAACGTTATATATGTTGTTTTTTTCATCTTAAAATGATATCATGTATGCGTATTTTACTATCAATAATGGCGTTCTGAAGCTTCCAGCCAATGAACACATACAAAGACACAGGAGGATCACAACATGGCACATACTCAATATACTTTTCATACTCCCGGCCCGGAGCAGCCGCCTGGAAAGCTTCTATACATCTCATCCGCGTCTTATGGCAAAGACTGGCTCAGCATGCTGCATGCACATAGTTTTACCGAACTTTTCTACGTTGTAAACGGAGACGGATACTTCAGTTCTGAGGACGGCGACACGCCGATTCACAAAGATTCCCTCATTATCATCAATCCAAATACCCGCCACACTGAGAAATCTTCTTCCTCTAAAAGGCTGACGTATATTGCGCTTGGCATTGATAATACGCAGTTTGAATTTACCGAGGATGGAAAAAAACTAAATACTCCCTATCACATTTATGACTTCCACAACCACCAGCACCATATTCTTCCCCTGATGAAGGAAATGCTGGCTGAGATCATAGAAAAGAAAAATGGGCATGAAGAAATCTGCCAGAATTATTTTTCCATCCTGATGCTCCGTATTCTCAGGATTACCGGGGAATCCTGCTCGATTGCGGCCCCTTCCGCAGTTCCACCTGAATGCGCTGTCATAAAACAGTATATGGATTCTCACTATAAAGAAGGAATCACACTCGATCTCCTTGCAGAAGTATCACATTTAAATAAATATTATCTTTCCCATATATTTTCAGATGCTTTTGGCATCTCTCCGATCAATTATCTGCTGGAACGGCGGATTCTCCACAGCAAAGACCTTCTGAAAAACTCTGATTTTACGATCACACAGATTGCCCAGCTGAGCGGCTTTTCCTCTTCTAACTATTTCTCACAGTCGTTTAAAAAGTACACCGGACTGACTCCCAGGTCATATCGGGAAAAGCATGATATTCGTTCATAAACCAAGCAGCCACACTGACAGTTAACCTGTCAGTGTGGCTGCTTTACTACCTGTGTCACCCTCCTATTTCTACCTGAAATCCATGTTTTTCATATTCCTCTTTCCACCACTGCATTTTTTCTTCATTCGGAATCTCATATTCTTCAATCAAAAATTCCCTTTGCAGTTTTTTATATTTTTCCGTCGCAGTCTTATGTAACGGCAGAAGATGAATACATTCAATCTGAAGTGGTGAAAGAAAATCTGCAAATGCATTGATAATTTCGTGCGAATCATTCACCTGAGGTATTGCAACCATACGCAGAATAATCCGCTTTCCCATCTCGGAGAGATATGTAATATTTTCTTTCATAATCTTATTATCTACACCTGTATATTTCTTATGAAGAACAGAATCAATTGGTTTCATATCATACAAAAACAAATCTGTATATGGGATTATTTTTTCGAACACCTCTCTTCTTGCATATCCTGTTGTTTCTATTGCTGTGTGCAAATACCGTTCTTTTGCCAGTTTAAGACATTCCTCCAAAAACTCTGGCTGCATGAGGGGTTCTCCCCCGGAAAACGTGACCCCGCCCCCAGACTCATCATAGAACAGATTATCTTGCATCACCTCATCAATCACATCCAGAGAAGTCATTTTTTTCCCAATAATTTCTTCCGTCTGATCCTGCAGCGTGATTCTCTGTACTTTTGACGACAACCCTTCAGGATTGTGGCACCAGATGCAGCACAGGGGGCATCCTTTCAAGAATACAGTCGTACGGATCCCCGGGCCATCATGTATTGCAAAATGTTCAATATTAAATATTGTCCCTTCCATCCTGTCCTCCCGCCATTATTTGCTGAATATATAAGTAATCAAGCCTCTTCGTGTGCGTGTCTGGCAATAATTTCATCTTGTAACTCTTTACTGCACGCATTGAAATAGTCACTATACCCTGCCACCCGCACAATCAGATCCCGATACTGTTCTGGATTCTTCTGAGCTTTTTTCAATGTAGCCGCATCACATACATTGAACTGGACATGATGGCCGCCCATGCGAAAATATGTCCTGATGATCCCTGAGAGTTTTGTAAGTCCGGTATCTCCCTTCAAAACATCCGGCAGAAATTTCATATTCAAAAGGGTTCCGCAGGTTCTTGTCTGATCCATCTTCGCAGCCGAATTTAAGACTGCTGTCGGTCCTTTCACATCTGCTCCCTGTACCGGCGAGATACCTTCCGACTGAGGTGTCCATGCGTATCTGCCGTCAGGTGTCGCCCCCGTCACCTGACCAAAATAAACATGACATGTCGTCGGAAGCATATTGGCACGATAGGTACCACCTGTACTATCCGGTTTGCCATCAATATAATCAATAAAGTAATTTGTCACTTCCTGCATAAGATCATCTGCATAATCCTCGTTATTCCCATAATGCGGCGTCTCATTTACAAAGGTCTCACGCATCTTCTCATATCCATCAAAGTTCTTGGCTAATGCCTCAAGTACGTCGGACATTTCATACTTATGATTTTCAAACACATGCTTTTTCAAAGCCGCCAGGCTGTCGGTAATTGTGCCAATGCCAACTCCCGGGAACAAAGATACATTATACTGTGGGCCTCCATCATTGTAGTCCTTCCCGCTTTTCACACAGCCATCAATAAGTGTCGATAAGAATGGCTGCGGTGCATACCTTGCAAACATCTTTTTAAGATACTGTGTCCCATTTATTTTTGTATCAAACACAAAAGCAGCCTGTTTCTTATAAGCCTCCATTACTTCTTCAAATGTCTGGAATTCTTCTGCTTTTCCGGTATGCGGCCCTATCTGTTTTTGGGTTCTGCTGTCGAATCCGTCATTTAAGGCAAGTTCCAGAATTTTAGGAAAATTCACATATCCGATTAACGGTGCCGCTTCTTTTCCATAACAGGTTGACTCAACACAGCCGCAAATTCCAGAATTTCTTGCATCTCTCAGATTCTTTCCGCAGCGCAATTCTTCCTCAATGATTGCATCCGCATTGAACACTGCCGGAAATCCTCTCCCTACACGAATGACTTTAGCCGCAGCTTTTAAGTAAGCTTCTGTGTTCACGCGGCTCACCAGGACATGTACCTGAGGTTGAATGAAAGAGATTGTATCCGCTATATCGAGAAACAAATATGTCAATTCGTTTACTGCATCCTTTCCATCCTCAGTCATGCCTCCCAAACTGATATTTACAAAGTCATTATAAGTTCCACTTTCTTTTGCTGTCTTCCCATATTTAGCCGGTGCCGGATGGTTATTATATTTTATCCACCACGCACATAGTAATTCGACAGCCTCCTCTTTCGTCATCAGACCATCTTCCAATGTTTTCTTATAATATGGATAAAAATTTCTGTCTATGTGTCCCGCATTGCAGGCATCCCAGCCATTTCCTTCACAGATTACTCCGATATGCATAAACCAGCTCATTTGGACCACTTCCCACAAATCCTGCGGTGGATTTTCAGGTACGTTGCGGCAGACAGATGCCATTTTTTTAAGCTCTGCCCTTCTCTTTTCATCTGTCTCTTCCTCTGCCTTTTCCTCTAAAAGCGCCGCATATCTGTTCGCATATGCGATCATTGCGTCACATGTGACAGCCATCGCCCTCAATTCATCCCGTTTATCCATTGCATCAAAATCATTCATAAAATCAAGATTGGCTATTGTTTCTTCGATTTCTTTCTTTGCATTCTTCAAACCGATCTTGAACATTCTGTCATCCAGCCCCATAGAACCAGGTACACGCTGTTCCAAGGTCTCCGTAATCAGTCCCGCCTCATAGATATTCATCCAGTCTGCGCTCATTTGGCTGAAAACTTTATCACGGATAGCACGTCCTCTCCAGAAAGGAATAATCTCCTCACGATATATTTTACAGCACTCAGCAGACACGTGATATGGGAGACTTGTGTTAGAATTTAATTCGTCTAAATCTTCCACCGAATGACATGCGATCTCCGGATAAGTGGGAATCAGTTTCGGTTTCCGTCCACGTTCCCCTACAATCAGCTCCCCTTCCCCTAAGTATAGCTCTTTATGAGTCATATACTCATAGAATGCTTCTGCACGCTCAATTGGAATACTGCACTTATTTACATTCATCCTATAATATTTTGTATAAATCTGTGCACGTTCCGGATCTATCCATACTTTAGAATCCCGGCTCAATACTCTTAGTTTCTCAATTCTTTCTGTTAATTTAAATGGCATACCACACCCTCCTTGCCTGCTTTTCCTATTCTTCCCCTCCATCTCCCTGCTGTCAGATGCACTTTGTACAGACTTCCATTCCTTCCATTACAGCATTCCTAAATCCGAACTGTTCCAATTTTTTCACCAGTTCAATTGTTATTCCCCCAGGTGTACATACCATATCTTTCAATTCACCTGGATGTTTTCCTGTTTCAAGTACCATCCGGGCACTTCCCAGTACAGTCTGCGCACACAATCTGTATGCCTGTTCTCTGGAAAATCCTTCTCTGACTGCACCATCTGCCATTGCCTCGATAAACATAAATACCATTGCCGGTGAACTTCCCGATACAGGAATTGTGGCATCCATTAAACATTCGGAAATTTTCTCAGCAGTCCCAAAACCTCCGATCAATTCACATATGTACTTTGCTTCTTCCTCCGTGACCTGCTCATTTGGTGTAACTGCAGTAACTCCTGCTCCCACCATTGCCGGAGTATTTGGCATCGTACGCACTGCCTTTATTTTTCTTCCGAAGAAATTCTCCATGTCCGCAAGTGTAATTCCGGGTGCAATTGTCCAAAATATAGTATCCTCACTTACAACATCCTTAATTTCTTCAATTACGCTCTTATAATATTCCGGCTTTATGGCGATCACTACTACGTCCGCTTTTGCTGCCTCTTTATTATCCGTAGTCACATGAATTCCAAGGCTTTTTCTTGCTGCCTCAAGCCCCGGTACGTACATATCAGCTGCAATAATATCTTCCGGACAAATCAGCCCTTTACCAATAATCCCTCCCAGAATAGCCTTTGCCATGTTTCCGCATCCAATTGTTCCTAATTTCATTTTTTCTGCTCCTTTCAAATTTTACCATCTAATTTTTTCTCACTTTATCATTAATATTTTCTTATGTCAATAATATTTACATTAGATTTTCTTATATAATGTATGTCATTTTCTAATTTTACTTTTTGACTATTTACCGTTATGATAATTTTAAAAGGAGGTCTTAATCATGAATATTCTAGTAATCAACGGAAGTCCACATACCAGGGGAACAACTGCATTGCTGCGCGACAAATTTACAGAAGGTGCTGCTTCTGCCGGTCATAGCGTTACCACTTTCCACGTCTGTAAAGAAGAGCTTCATCCTTGTACCGGCTGTGATCATTGCCGTACTACAGAAAATGGATGCATTTATAAAGATGGAATGGAAACGCTAAACCCACTCCTGAAAAATGCCGATTGTGTCGTGTTCGTGACTCCCCTATACTATTTTGGAATGAGTTCCCAGATGAAAATGGTCATTGACCGGTTCTATGCCAATAACACAGCCCTTCGCAGCCTGAAAAAAAAAGCGGTTCTTTTAGCTGCGTGCGGAGATACTGACAGCTGGACCTTAGATGCACTTTACCAACACTACCTAAATATCTGCCAGTACCTTCACTGGGAAGATCTTGGATCTATCCAGGCAATAGGTATGTACACCAGGGAAGATATCGAAAACAGTGATTATCCCAAAGCTGCGAAGATATTAGGCCAGTCCCTCGTCTAAAATAATAAAATTTTCCCCTATGCAATATTCGTCCCCGATTCGAATATTGCATATTTTTTGTGCAGTGTTATAATAATTTGTAACCTGTATTTATGTTATTCAGAAAGGATTTATTATGAATCTTTCCAAATACGATATACTGCTAAAAGCAATTGAACTTGGCAGTTTCACCAAAGTAGCAGATCACCTTGGATATACACAGTCTGCCGTCAGCCAGGTAATACATTCTCTGGAAAATGAACTGGGAACCGTTTTATTACTGCGCAGCCGTTCCGGGATTTCTCTTACAACTGAGGGTGAAATTCTGCTTCCCTATATTCAGAATATAATCAACGACCATCACGCACTTGCTGAACAAATCAACCAGTTACACGGTCTTGTTCAGGGCACGATACGTATTGGATCATTTCATTCTATTGGATGCTATATTCTTCCTCCTCTGATAAAAGGATTCCAGGAATTATATCCAAATATCACTTTTGAGATTTCAGAAGGAGATTTTACCGAAGTAGAACAAGGTCTTTCTGCAGGACAATTTGATATCGGTCTTTTTGCAATTCAAAATATTACCAATTTTGAGACTATCACTTTAAAGAAAGACGAGTTATTTGTCCTTCTTCCAGAGGATCATCCTTTGGCTGATGAGCCGTTTTTCCCGATAGAATCCCTGAAAACCGAACCTTTTATTTATCTGGATGAAGGCAATGATAATGACAGCCAGATCATTTTCAAAGCAAACCATATATCACCAAATATCAAATATTCTTCGAAAGAAGATAATACAGTCCTTTCTATGGTTGAGAATGGTCTGGGTATTGCAATCCTTCCGGAATTAGTGGTGTCCAGGACCTGTTTCCGGGTAATTCCCAAAAGGACCGCTCATCCCTACTACCGTACGCTGGGAATCGCTGTAAAGGATAGAAAACGTACTTCAATTGCTGTAAGAGAGTTTATTTCGTATACGCAAAAACAGTACGCTGATCTCTATTAATTTTTGTATTTTTTCATTTTTCATTTAAATATTCTTTTAATTTATGTATTTCACCCGAATCATCTAGTAAATTCTCCGTATTTTTGATAGAATGGTATAACGATATAAATTAAGGAAGGTGATCGAAAATGTTACAGAAAGTGGTTCCCGTCTTCGGAGTCCTCGCATTACTTTTCGCTGTCTATCTGACATCGAAAGTAATCCGCCAGGAAGAAGGAACGGACAAAATGAAAGAGATTGCAGAAGCAATCAGTGACGGAGCCAAAGCATTCCTGACAGCAGAGTATAAGATTCTCGTATTTTTTGTACTGATACTCTTCGTCCTGATTGGCTTTGGAATTGGAAACTGGATCACAGCGGCATGCTTCATCGCCGGTGCCTTATTCTCAACACTGGCAGGTTACTGTGGGATGCAGGTGGCGACAAAGGCAAATGTCCGGACTGCCAACGCTGCCCGGGTGAGCGGAATGAACAAAGCTCTCTCTATCGCATTTTCAGGCGGCGCTGTCATGGGGATGTGTGTTGCCGGACTCGGTGTCCTTGGTGTCAGCATGATCTACCTGATCACAGGAAGCGTTGAAGTATTATCTGGATTCAGCCTTGGGGCTTCTTCCATCGCGCTGTTCGCCCGGGTGGGCGGCGGGATCTATACGAAGGCCGCGGACGTCGGTGCAGACCTTGTCGGAAAAGTGGAAGCCGGAATCCCGGAAGATGACCCTCGTAATCCAGCCGTGATCGCAGACAATGTAGGGGACAATGTCGGTGACGTCGCCGGAATGGGGGCAGATTTATTTGAATCATATGTAGGCGCTCTGATCTCGGCTTTGACACTGGGCATTGTTTATTTCAAAGCAGCCGGAGCAGTCTTTCCACTGGTCATCGCTGGTTTCGGTCTGCTGGCATCGATCCTTGGAACGTTCTTTGTCAAAGGAGACGAAAACTCAAATCCTCACAAAGCATTAAAAATGGGAACTTACGCCTCCAGTATTATCGTAGTGATTATCGCGTTTGTATTCAGCAAATATTTCTTTGACAGCTTCAATGCCGCGGTCGCCATCGTATCAGGATTAGTTGTAGGGCTGCTGATCGGTGTGATTACCGAAATTTATACTTCCGGCGATTACAAATCTGTAAAAGAAATCAGCGAACAGTCGGAAACCGGAGCGGCAACAACCATTATCAGCGGGCTTGCCGTCGGTATGAAGTCCACAGCCGCACCGATTCTTCTGATCTGCATCGGCATTTTTACTGCCTATCAGTTCTCCGGTCTCTATGGAATTGCGCTGGCGGCAGTCGGAATGCTTTCCACAACAGCGATTACGGTTGCTGTCGATGCTTACGGCCCAATCGCTGATAACGCGGGAGGAATCGCTGAAATGTCAGGTCTTCCGAAAGAAGTCCGAAAAATCACAGACAAACTGGATGCTGTAGGCAATACAACCGCAGCGATTGGAAAAGGCTTCGCCATTGGTTCCGCTGCCCTGACAGCACTTGCATTATTTGTCTCCTATGCGGAAGCTGTCAATTTAAAAACCATCGATATTCTGAACAGCCGTGTCATCATCGGATTATTTATCGGCGGTATGCTTCCGTTTTTATTCTCCTCCATGACGATGCAGTCTGTATCGAAAGCTGCCTATCAGATGATCGAGGAAGTCAGACGTCAGTTCAAATCCATGCCTGGAATTATGGAAGGCACCGTAAAACCAGATTATAAATCCTGTGTTGCCATCTCGACAACCGCCGCCTTAAAAGAAATGCTGATTCCCGGAATCATGGCAGTAGCTTCTCCTCTCGTCGTCGGGATCGTACTTGGTCCGGCAGCTCTTGGCGGGCTTCTTGCCGGCTCATTGGTCACAGGTGTTTTGATGGCAATCTTTATGTCCAACGCCGGCGGTGCCTGGGACAACGCAAAAAAATATATTGAGGACGGTCATCACGGCGGCAAAGGAAGCGAAGCGCACAAAGCCGCAGTTGTGGGCGACACTGTTGGCGATCCGTTCAAAGATACCTCCGGTCCTTCCATCAATATCCTGATCAAACTGATGACTATCGTATCTCTTGTTTTCGCACCGTTATTTCTTACATTTAACGGATTGCTGTAAGCATCTGATGTCGTACTGGATATGAAAATGTATGCAAAGGATTAACCTGTAACATATAGAAAATGTGCTGCCATACGACAGCACATTTTCTATATCCCCGCTGCGTCTGCAAACGCAGCTTCTTTTGCATTCTCCATCAGTAATTCCAGATCCCCCATGCTCAGGTGGTAGTAATCTTTAAGCAGTTCTAACTCTTTCGTGACCGTCGTGTTGCTGACCATTCGGTTATCCGTATTTACCGTCACGGCAATCCCCTCATTTAAAAATTCCATAAAGGGATACTCCTCCATTGATTTCACTGCCTTTGTCTGGAGGTTGCTGGTAGGACACATCTCCAACGGAATTCTGCGAAAAGCCAGAACTTTCATAAGCTCCCTGTCTTTTACAGCGGCAATCCCGTGCCCGATTCTGGATGCTCCAAGTTCTATGGCGTCCCACACGCTCTGCGCGCTGCCGCACTCTCCTGCATGTATCGTAAAAGGCATCCCAAGCTTTTTCGCCGTCTGAAACATTTCCCTTTGACCTTTCACCGGAAATGCAGCTTCATCTCCGGCCAGATCGACGGCACAGACACCTGCGCCTAAGAATTCCCTTGCCGTCTTCACGAGCTTTACATTATCTTCCGGACACATATGGCGCATCCCACAGATAATCAGGTTTCCCTTCACTCCCGTCAGGCGTCTTCCCTCTGCAATCCCTTCCGCGGCACTCCTGATGATCTGATCTACCGTAAGATTTTCACGGACAGAAAGAAGCGGCGCAAACCGGATCTCCATATATACGACATTCTCTTTCGCTGCCTCTTCCATCACCTGTATCACTGCCGTCTGAAAGCTCTCCTCTGTCACAAGACAGGAAAGAGGCAGATCGAATTTCATCAGATATTCCTTCAGACTCTGGCAGTCCGGCTGCACCTGAAGGCTCTCCTTAAGCTTCAAAGCTTCAGGAACCAAAATTTGGGCCTCCCCGGCAAGCCTCTGAATCACTGTCTCCGTAAGAGATCCATCCAGATGGCAGTGCAGGTCATATTTTTTTAATTTTTCAATCTGATCCATTCTCTCACCTCCATGGAACATAATTATATACTAAACAAGTTCCGAAAGTATGGAAGTCCCAACCGTGCCTTCCGGCATCTTTACCTGGAAATTCTCTGCAATGGTTGCCCCAATCACGGCAAAGGTATCCGCCGGGGGCAGTTCTCTGCCGCCTTCCATGGATTTTGAATATGCAAGAAACGGTACGTTTTCCCTTGTATGGTCCGTTCCTGTATATGTGGGATCATTCCCATGATCTGCCGTGATAATCAAAAGATCATCTTCCCGCAGTTTCTCAAGCAGAATTCCAAGCTTTTCATCAAAGCGTTCTATCTCCCCTGCATATCCTTCAGGGTCTCTGCGGTGTCCCCAAAGGGCATCAAAATCCACCAGATTGACAAAACAAAGCCCGTGGAAATCACTCGAAACTGCTTCTTCAATTGTCTGCTCCATTCCATGTACAGAACTTTTTGATTTGAGTGCCTTCGTAATTCCTTCCCCCGCAAAAATATCACTGATTTTTCCGATGGAAGCCACATCGAGCCCATTATCCTTTAATGCATTCAATACAGTCGCCCCAAAAGGCTTAACTGCATAGTCATGCCGGTTGCTCGTGCGCTGAAACTCACCTTTTTTTCGTCCGACATACGGCCTTGCGATGACACGTCCAACCTTCCATTCATCCTTCATCGTCAGTTCCCTGGCAATTTCACAGCAGCGGTATAATTCCGACAGCCCGAACGTCTCCTCATTGCCGCAGATCTGAAGCACGGAATCGGCCGATGTATACACGATCATTTTCCCGGTTCTGATCTCCTCTTCCCCAAGTTCGTCCAGAATTTCCGTCCCGCTTGCACTTTTATTGCCGATGATTTCATGCCCGGTACGCTTCTCAAGTTCCCTGATCAGTTCATCCGGAAAGCCATGCTCGGTAAAGGTAATAAATGGTTTCGTTGTCCGAAGTCCCATCATCTCCCAATGTCCTGTCATGGTATCCTTCCCTTTGCTCAGTTCTTTCATGCTCCCGTAACAGGCAAGCGGATGTTCTTCAGCCTCCACCTGGCGGAGCGGATGCAGATTCGCAATCCCCAGTTTCTTAAGATTCGGAATCTCAAACCGCTCTACCGAATCAGAAATATGTCCCAGTGTATCCGCTCCCTCGTCTCCGTATTCCTTTGCATCTTCCGCATTTCCGATCCCCATGGAATCGATCACAATTACAAACACACGCTGATATCTCTTCATAGCTAACCCCTTTTTTTGTCTTTCATTTTCATCCTTGATCCTATTTTATGCCAGATTCCCGGGGCCGAATCCCATCGGCAGCATTTCTTTTAATGTAAATATCTGATAATGCTCCTCATCCATAGCCAGAATAATCTGAAACTTACAGGGATCACAAAATTCCATCATCACCTGCCGGCATACGCCGCACGGCGCTGTGAATTCGGTCAGAATCCCGTCCTTTCCCCCGACGATGCAGATCGCCTCAAATTCCTTCGTTCCCTCACTTACCGCTTTGAAAAATGCAGTCCGCTCCGCACAGTTACAGGGAGTGTATGCCGCATTTTCAATATTACAGCCCTGATAAATCTTCCCATTGCTCCCCAGAAGCGCAGCGCCTACCCGGAAATTGGAATAGGGTGTGTAGGCATGCTCCATCGCCCCAATAGCCTGTCTGATCAGTTCCTTTACCGGAAGCATAAGACTCCCTCCTTACTTTCCTGCCTGTTCTTCCTGAATCAGCCGGATCATTCTGCTCGTCCCAAGCCGGTCCGCTCCGATCTCCAGAAATACTCTTGCGTCATCCAATGTACTGATGCCTCCGGCGGCTTTGATCCTCACATCTTTACCCACATGTTCGCGGAACAGGGAAACATCCTCGAAAGTGGCTCCGGCTTTTGAAAATCCAGTCGATGTTTTGATAAAATCTGCACCTGCATCTGTCACAACCTTACACATTTTGATCTTTTCCTCTTCTGTCAGAAGACACGTCTCAATGATCACCTTCAGGATTTTATCTTTGCAGATCTCCTTCAGTTCCCGAATCTCCTCTTCCACCAGATCGTACTTCCGACTCTTGACCCAGCCAATATTAATCACCATGTCAATCTCATCTGCTCCGTTGTCAAGCGCATCCTGAGTCTCATATGCTTTTACCACTGTTGTCTGGTAACCATTGGGAAACCCAATGACCGTGCACACGTCCACCGCATCCCTGACGTAATCCTTCGCCTGCCTTACGTAAGCCGGCGGAATGCAGACTGACGCCGTCCCATATTCCATCGCCTCATCGCAGATGACGGCAATCTCATCCCATGTTGCCGTCTGACTTAATAACGTATGATCCACATGCTTCATAATTTCTCTGTAATCCATCACAAACCTCCTACAATTCCAACGCAATCTCCATCATTTTTCCAAATCCCAGCTGTCTTTCTTCTGCTGTAAGTTTCCCTTCTTTATAAAGCAGATCCGAAATGGTCAGCATACAAAGCGCTTTCTTCCCCGCAGCCGCAGCGTTCATATACAGCGCAGCCGCCTCCATCTCTACTGCCAGCACCCCCATGCTGCTCCACTTCTCATTCACTGTTTGGTCTGCATTATAAAAGACATCGGAAGAAAGAATATTCCCGACTACCACCTTCGTCCCCTGTTCTCCCGCCATCTCCACCGCTCTGCTCAGCAGTCCGTAATCCGCAATCGGGGCAAATGTCCCCGGAAGCTTAAACTGGTACGCATAATTCGAATCTGTGCATGCACCCATGCCGATGACCACATCCATCAGCTCTACCCCTTCTTTCAGTGCTCCCGCCGACCCGATTCTGATGATCTGCTCAACACCATAGAAATGATATAATTCATAGGAGTAAATTCCAATCGACGGCATCCCCATTCCGCCGCCCATCACTGAGATTTTTTTCCCTTTATAAGTGCCTGTATATCCGAACATATTGCGGACAGTATTAAAGCATACGGCATCCTCAAGGTACGTATCGGCAATATATTTTGCCCTTAATGGATCTCCCGGCATCAGTACTGTCCCGGCAATGTCCCCCGTATTTGCTGCATTATGCGCTGTTGGTGTCACTGACATATTATTTTACCTCCCCATCTTCACTGATCAACTCTCTGACCGCTTCTACAGCCGTCTGCACCGCGGCATCCGTATCATGTACTACCGGGTTCTCAAGGCCTTTTTTTGCCCGCTCCTGGTTTGCCATCACAAGGAATACAGAACCCGCGCGGACGTGCAGATAACTTGCTACAATAAAGAGTGCAGCTGACTCCATTTCCGAAGCCTTACACCCCAGCCTTACCCAGGCATTCCATTTATCGATCAGCTCATAACCTACCGGTTTTGTCTCCGGGGAATGCTGTCCATAGAACGAATCCTTACACTGGACTACACCCACATGATATTTCTTCGAAAGTTTCCCTGCTGCTTTGACAAGCGCATTTGTAACCCCAAAATCCGGCACTGCCGGGTACTCGACGGGAGCATACTCCCTGCTCGTACCTTCCATGCGGACAGCACCGTTTGCAATGACCAGATCTCCGCTTTTCACTTCCAGATCCATTCCGCCGCACGTACCGATCCTTATGAAGGTATCTGCCCCGGACATCACCAGTTCTTCCATCGCAATCGCGGCTGACGGTCCGCCGATTCCGGTTGATGTCACACTGACCGGGACACCGTCCAGTGTTCCGGTATAAGTAATATACTCCCGGTTGTCCGCGATCAGTACCGGATGCTCCAGATACTTTGCAATCTTTTCACAGCGTTTCGGGTCTCCCGGCAGAATCACATATCTGCCCACATCCCCTTTGCCGACTTGAATGTGATATTGTTTTCCTTCATTTTCCGAATAATTCACCATATCGTCTCCTCCTGCACTTTTTTCCTACTACTATCTTGCACCTTTTTCGTACGGTTGTCCACTGGCTTTTGGTGCAGACTGATGTTTAGAGAAGAAAATAAGGACAAAAACCGTGATGACGTAAGGGAGCATCGCCAGTATTTCCGATGGAAAATGAAATACACCGCCTCCTAACATTACCGTCATCGCCTGCGCTGCCCCGAATAAGAGACATGCCCCATATGCCCCCTGAGGCAGCCATTTCCCAAAGATCACTGCCGCAAGCGCAATGAACCCCTGCCCGCTGACTGCTGTCGGTGTAAACTGCGGAATAATGGCAAGCGTCACTGACGCTCCTCCGAATCCGGCAAGCATTCCGGATACAAGCACACAGAGATAACGGATTTTATATACATTGATCCCCATCGTATCTGCTGCTCTCGGGTGTTCCCCTACCGCACGGACATGAAGTCCCCACTTCGTCCTGTAAAGAAATATCCACAGCAATATCATGATGAAAAATGCAATGACTGCCGTCGCATCGACATTCAGATTCTTAAGCACTCCGGAAGTCCCCAGATTCCCAAAAATCTTGGGAATCTTCCTTGTTACAGGGACAGATGTCGTCGCCCCGTCAAATAAAAGCCTGCAAAGGAAAAGTGCCGTACCGGGCCCGATCAGATTCAATGCAATTCCCGAGATGATCTGATCCGCCTTACAAGTAATCGATGCAAACGCGTGAAGCAGCGCCGGAACCATGCCTGCTGCCCCGGCTGCCAGAAAACCAGCCCATGCATTTCCGGTAAAATATCCCACCGTCGCCCCGGTGAACGCCCCAATGGTCATCATCCCTTCAATTCCAAGGTTCGTCACACCCGAGCGTTCCGAGATGACTCCCCCAAGAGCTGCAAAAATAAGCGGTGTCGAATACATGAATGTAATTCCGATAAATAATGTGATATTGTTAACCATGTTCTCTTCCCCCTTTGAAATACCGTTCGAACAGCGGAGGAATCACACGTGCCAGCGCAACAAAAAATACAATAATCCCGATCACAATGTTGATAATCTCCGACGGCGCACCCACCTCATACTGCAGTGCCTGCCCTCCATAGAGAAGCCCGCCGAATAACAGACCGGCGAAAATACATCCGACCGGCGAGCTTGCCGCAATCAGACAGACAGAAAGCCCATGAAACCCTGTATTTTCAAATGCCGCCAGTGTGGCAATCCCATGCGGCGAATTCCCCGTGATATAAAGTGCCCCGGAAAGCCCGCACACAGCCCCGGAAATCACCATAGAATAGATGATATTTCTATTCACATAAATGCCTGCAGACTCTGCCGCAAACCTGTTGGCTCCCGCAGCCCTCAGTTCAAACCCTTTGGTGGTCCTCCTGAGAAAATAAGACATCAGAACTGCCAGTATCACTGCAGCAATGATCCCGATATTCACATCCGTCTTCAGAACTGTATTTTTTAAAAATTCGTTCTCCATCAACATCTGTTTTCCCGCTCTGGTCGATTTAAAACTCCCGAGAATCATCGTATATCCCGACTTATGGATCGCATACGTCCCCATCGTATCCGGCTTGTGAAACGGCTCCAGATTGCAGATATAATTGGAGAAATACAGCGCAATCCAGTTGAACATGATACTGGTCAGAACTTCATGAATTCCAAATCTGGCCTTCAAAATTCCCAGAATCCCTCCATACAGCCCGCCGGCCAGAATTCCGGCGCCTATGACAAGTGGGATCTGAACTGCGGGATGAAAGTTACAGACAATTCCAACGACGGTGGAAGCTGTACATCCGACAATAAACTGACCTTCTGCGCCAATGTTAAACAGACCCGTCCGAAACGCGAACGCAATCCCAAGCGCAGTGATTATCAGCGGTGTGCTTTTTATAATTACATTAGAAACATGCTTGGAACTGGAAAACACACTGTGTATCAAAACTCCAAAAGAATGTACCGGAGGATATCCTGCCGCCAAAAGGATGATTCCCGCCGTGACAAATCCAAGAAAAACAGCAGCAAGCATTGCTGTTAAAGGCTGTTTCAGTACTCTTGCTATTCTATCCATGCACTTTTCCTCCTGCCATCAGAAGCCCGATTCTCTGTTCGTCCACGGTTCCCTGTGGAAATGTTCCCCGAATCTGTCCGTCATACAGCACGGCAATTGTGTCCGACAGACTCATAATCTCATCCAGTTCATAGGAAATCAGAAGTACTGCTTTCCCTCTGTCCCTCTCCCCAATCAGCGTTCTATGCACCATCTCAATGGCACCGACATCCAGCCCTCTGGTCGGCTGCACCGCAATCAAAAGCTCCGGATCCATGGCAATCTCCCGCCCGATAATCACTTTCTGCTGGTTGCCTCCTGAAAGTCCTCCCGCCCGCTGATCCTTGCAATCCTCCGGGCGCACATCGTATCTGCGGATCAATTCCTCTGTAAACTCATCAATTTTACGGTTGTTTAAAATACCCTTTTTTGAAAACGGCTCCATCCGGTACTGCTTCAGCACTGCATTCTCCCTCACGGTAAATTCCATCACCATTCCATATTTCTGCCGGTCCTCGGGAATCATGCTGACGCCGCTTAAAATGGCCGTGCGCACATTGGTATTGACCAGCTCTTTCCCTTTGACCCGGATACTCCCTGCTTCTGCCCGGAGCATACCATTCATGGCGAAAACCAGCTCTTTCTGCCCATTGCCGTCAATCCCCGCAATTCCGACAATCTCACCTTTTCTCACCTGCAGATTCAATCCCTTCAATGCCGGAATCTTCCGCTCATTCTTCACAACAAGGCTCTGAATCTCCAGCACAGCATCCCCCGGATCTGCCGGTGCCTTATCCACAGAAAGCTTTACATCACGGCCCACCATCAACGCCGCAATTTCCTGTTCTGTCACTTTCTCCACCGGGACAGTGTCTACATATCTGCCTCTTCTGATCACCGTACAAAGATCAGAAGAAGCTTTGATTTCTTTCAGCTTATGCGTAATGATGATCATGGATTTCCCATCATTGGCCAGGTTTTTAAGAATCGAAAGAAGTTCCTCCGTCTCCTGCGGCGTCAGGACTGCGGTAGGCTCATCCAGAATCAAAATCTCCGCCCCCCGGTAAAGTGCCTTGATGATCTCAACCCTCTGCTGCATTCCGACGGAAGTGTCACAAATCCTGGCATCCGGATCTACATAAAGTCCATACTGTTCTGCGATCTCAAGTATTTTTTCCCTGCCCCTTTTCGTATCGACAATCCCAAACCCCGCCGTCATCTCATTTCCAAGCATAATATTCTGTGTTACCGTAAAATCATCTACAAGCATAAAATGCTGATGAACCATGCCAATCCCCAGTTCAATTGCCATATTCGGATTTTTTATCTCTGCTTTTTTCCCGTGAATATAAATCTCCCCTGCATCTGCCTTATATAACCCATACAGAATATTCATCATCGTGCTCTTACCGGCACCATTTTCCCCTGACAGCGAATGGATACTTCCTCTTTTTACGTCCAGATGCATCTCCTCCAGGGCATAAAATGAGCCAAATTTTTTTGTGATTCCATGCATCTGTACCGCATACTCACTGCTCACTTTGGCCATATCTTTACCTCCCTCTTGTTACAGTACTGGTTACTGTACAGCAAACAGCTCAAACTCTGCCATTGTGGCAGGAGGCGTAATCTCACCATCCTTCACCTTTTCCTGAAGCTCCATTGCATCTTCATACACACCCTCCGGCATGTTTTTGTGGTTCTCTGAGAGTCCTACGCTCTCCTCTTCCAGGCCAAAGGAAAGGACCTGTCCCCCGAGTTCTTCTCCTTCCATCGTCTCTTCGGAAACTTCCTTTACCGCTTTTCCAACCATTTTAATCGCAGATGTCAGCACGTGATCCGGCGCTAGATAGGCCTGATCCCGGTCAACTCCGATCACCCATTTCGAAGCCTCCTTTGCCGCCTCAATGACACCCGTTCCGCTGCCTCCTGCAGCATGATAGATGACATCACATCCATCAGAATACATCTTGTTGGCAATTGCCTTTCCTTTTGCCGAATCTGTGAAGCTTTCGGCATACTGTGTAGATACTTCAATATCCTTCCCCAGTTCCCTTGCCGCATAGAGCACACCGGCCTGATATCCGTACCGGAACTGATCGATCACCCCATTATGAATCCCACCCACAAATCCGACTTTTCCAGTCTGTGTCGTTCTTCCCGCCACATAGCCTGCCAGAAACGACGACTCCTGCGCACGGAATACAACAGCAGTCACATTGTCTGGTGTATTTTCGTATGAATTATCTACAATTGCATACTTGATATCCGGATTGCTCTCCGCTGCTTCCAGAATTGCATCTGCACAGGCATACCCAATCCCCCACAGAAGATCAGCCCCGTTGTCCCCAAGCCTCTCCAGATTCGTAACAAAATCAGATGCCTGCTTAGATTCTATATAGCTTACGGAAGCACCTGACTCCTCCTTCAGTTCCGTCAATCCTTCCCAGGCCGACTGGTTAAAGGACTGGTCATTAATGCCTCCTGTATCCGTAATCATCGCTGCCGTAAACACCTTTTTTTCTGTACTTTTCTCCTTTGATCCCCCGCAGCCTGTCATCGATAATATAAGAGCTGCCGAAGCCGCCAATGTTATGAACTTATTGAATTTCATACTGATTCCTCCTGATATCACGTCCGTCCCGGCATATGCCAAAACTTCATTTTTCTCTTTAGGTTCTCCAATCTTTCTCATACAATACCAAAAAGACATCATTTCTGTTTTTCAACAATGATGTCTTTTTTCGCAATATTGGCATGTTGTTCCAGATATATTTTCAGTATATAATAAAATTATGTTTCAAATAATTTTCCTGTATAATAAAAAAAGGCTGAATTCATAGGAAATCCCCGTGAATTCAGCCTTTATTCTAATTAATCTTCAACGTATGGCATTAATGCAATATGTCTTGCTCTCTTAATTGCAACTGTAAGAGCTCTCTGATGTTTTGCACAGTTTCCTGTGATTCTTCTAGGAAGAATTTTTCCTCTTTCAGAAACATATTTTCTTAATTTTGCTACATCTTTGTAATCGATCTCGTTATTCTCTTTACCACAGAATACGCAAACTTTTTTTCTTCTGCGACCGCCGCCTCTTCTCTTGAAGCCGCCTTCTGGTCTGCTACCTTTATCGTAAGCCATTGATATTACCTCCTGTTTTACTAAAATCCCGAAACATACTCTTGTTTCTCTACCTTATACAATCAATCGTATTTTAGCTAAATGGTAATTCCTCATCAATTCCGTCCGGAATATTCATGAAACCGTCACCTGCGTCTGCGCTTGGTGCCGGAGCTGGGCTCGCCTGATAACTGTTATTATTCTGATAACTGTTATTGCTCTGATAGCTGTCGCTTGCTGCTTTGCTCTCTGCAAATTCCTGATCCTCTACAACAACTTCTGTTGTGTAGACTTTCACGCCGTCTTTATTCGTATAGCTTCCTGTCTGGATTCTACCGGATACGACAACACGCAGTCCCTGGCGGAAATATCTCTCTGAGAATTCTGCTGACTTCCCGAACACAACGCAGTTGATAAAATCTGCAGTTGCTTCTCCGTCACGTTTAAATCTACGGTCTACAGCCAGTGTGTATCTGGCGATAGCCAGAGAGTTCTCTCCCTGAGAATAGCGAACTTCAGGATCTCTTGTTAAACGTCCCATTAAAATTACTTTATTCATACGATTGTCCTCTTTCTTTTCTCTATGCTTCCTGTTTCACGCATAAATATCTGATTACGTTATCCATGATACGAACTCTTTGTTCGATTTCTTCCGGAACACTTGTCTCAGCTTCGAAGTGGATGAAGTAGTAAAAGCCTTCTCTCATCTTCTGAATTTCGTAAGCTAATCTTTTCTTACCCCATTCATCGACATCTGTCACAGTACCACCGAAACGTGTAATTAATTCTTTTACTTTCTCGATTGTTTCTGTTCTGGCATCATCTTCGATTTTTGCGTTCACAACAACAGCTAATTCATATTTGCTCATGTTTTTTGCACCTCCTTATGGTCTCTGGCCCCCGATCCACGCCGGGAACAAGGAATTAAATAATATATCACGAGTTCTTATGTTACCATATTCGGAGGTTTGTTTCAAGCACTTTTTAAGATTTCTTTTTAATTTCTTTCGTATTTTTCTCAACCAGCTTCCTTGCAAGCATGATCTGATGACCGCATCCGTCACATTTCAGCCGGAAATCGGCTCCGACACGAAGAACCTCCCATTCATAGCTTCCGCAGGGATGCTTTTTCTTCAGACGTATGTGGTCTCCCACCTCGTAATTGTCTGCCATCTTTTCTCCTCCTCCTTCTATTGGACTGATTCACTGATCCTGACGCCCTGCACAAGGATCCTTTCCTCATCTTTTACATTCGTGCAGGTTGACAGGCTGACGATCTTAGATTCCGCCGACAGCTTTACACCTGTGTCATACATCGATGACTGAACCGCCAGATTCAGATAGTTCAGATATTCTTCATCTGACGCAAATACCTTCTGGTAATTATCAGAGACATCCCCTACGACACCAACCGAAAAGATCTGATAGGTTCCAACCTTTCCGTCCGGCGTATATATATAGAAGTAAGGGTATTGCTCCCAGAAGCTTTTCTCCTGATATTTTTTCAGCTGGGCAAACATCGTCCCGTTTTTCATGTTATGTCCATAGATAAATGTATTTCTGTCTGAGAAATCATTTTTATTCTCTGCATCTATAAACAATGTTCCAAGTTTATTGTCATTCGCCTCAAATGTCCTCTTCAGATACTCAGAATTATCCCTTCCCTGCACGACCGGATAATTAATCTCTGACGGTTCATCAAACCGTATCCATGCCGCCGTATCCTCATTGATTTTCTTCAGCGCGTCGAAATCTACTTTAAACGCGTCTCCCTCAGTGTCTTCACCGTCTGAATCTTTATCTTTCGTAATCGCAAGTTTTTGAATTTTATCATATTCATCACTGCCCTTTTTATATTCCAGATAGATATTCAGAAGTTTATAGGCAGAAAAGATAAACACTCCAATCGCGATCACCAGCAGAATTGTACTGAATATCCCGCTCTTTTTCCTGTCCTTCTTATTTCTGCGCCGTCTGTTATTCTGACTCATAGTCCCTAACCTTTCTTTCAGAGTATGTCCGGCCAATCCTTACCGTTTCTCCTGCATGATCCCGACAATCGTCTTCTCCGTCTCCGTCATCCCCGGGGATGCAATCATTCCCATATACCGCATCGTTTCCTCTGCGGACGCTCCATTGATCCCGTGGCATGAATCAACAGCAATCCCCCTGCCGGCCATCTCAGCCGCACGGAAGGCAGCATCGGTTGCAACAATTCCTTTCATTACACACCCCTGGTTCCCGCCGTCACAGATCATTCCTGTAATTCCGGATGCCATATTGCGTATCACCATTGCAATGGTTTCTTCCGTTCCTCCATCGAGCAGGCTCAGCCCGCATGCCATCCCGGTTCCCGCAGCAATTCCGCAGCCGCAGAATGCCGACAGCCGCCCGGAATATTCTTTAATGTACATCGTAATGAGATAACTTAATGCCGCAGCCCTAAGAAGCATATCCTGCTTAAGCCCCCGCTTCTCTTTCACGGTATGATAATAAGCCAGCAGCGGAAGCGTTGCAATAATTCCATGTGCACCGCTGCCCGTAATACTCATTGCCGGTCTGGAAAGTCCGATCACTCTTGCCTCAATTGCCCCGCCGCACAGAAGCTGTGCAGAGGAAAGAGCATCCTCAGTAAGTCTCTCCCCGTGATTCTTCTCCAGAAGCCAGGGGCCAAATACCGTCTTCTCCGAGGAAAGCCCTTCCTCCAGAAGCTGCAGATTCATCTCAAACGCTTCTTTTATAAAACAGATCTCTTCCTCCGGCACTGTCTTTACGAAATCCAGAATTTCGTGCAGTGTGTACCTGTGGATTAAAGCCTCTGCCTCCTGCCCCTGAGTCTCCTCTGCTTTCTGATCTGCTTCGTATATTACTTCTCCGTTTTTTTCGATTTTGCAGATGTCCGTATGTCCCCCTTTGATATGTACCGTACATCTGTCTTTCTCAGTTTCTACCGTTGCATCAATCGTGATCGTTGAACCAATGTGATCCAGAACTGCCGAAACCCTGCCTTCCTCCACAAGCAGGCGTGCCTGTTCTTTCTGCTCCTCATTCACATTGGCAAGTGCCAGAAGCCCTAAAGAGGCATCTCCTCCCGCGACTCCAAGTGCCGCCGCATATACATTTCCAACCTCTTCCGAATTCGGAATGCCACAGGTAAATGCATTCTTATACATTCCTGAATTCAACCGGACTGTCACCTTCCTGACTGTCCCTTCTGTATAATCTCTTGCACTGGCTGTGGCATAGGCAATCGCTCCCGGCTCAGTCACTCCAAGTGCCGGTTTCATATCATTTTTTATCAATTCTGTCAGTTCATGCATCTTATTTACCTCGATATTTAAGAATCCGGGGTGCTGTAATAATTACAGGTCCCGGATTCGATCCTACATTATCAGAAAAGCTGCCTTTATTTTGGACGCTATACCTTTTCAAACCTCTCTACATCTACGACAAATATTGTCGCGCCTCCCACATCTACATTGATCGGCACCGCAGAGTTCAGCCCCATAGAACTTCTCGGGTCATATGGAATCGGCATGGTATAAACAATCTGCTTTCGTTTCCCACATTCTCTTTTGATAATATCAATAACCTGATCTACCAGTTCTTCTTCTGTAACGATCAGCAGTGTAGTGTTCCCTTTTCTTAAGAATCCACCTGTTGTAGCCAGCTTAGTAACAATAAATTTCTCCATATTCAATACTTCGGTTACGTTGTCACCATCATCTGAATGCACAATCGCATAAATCATCTTCATAACTGCCACCCCTTCCTGTCGTTTATGTTATTTTCAGTATATCACTGGCAACTCTTTGCCGCAATTCTTTTTCTTTCTATTGACGAATTTGATCTGTTTTGTTATAATTTGAGAGTAATAAGCATATATTAATATTAGTTACGGCGCCATAGCCAAGTGGTAAGGCAAAGGTCTGCAACACCTCTATCACCAGTTCAAATCTGGTTGGCGCCTTCTTAAACCCCCGGAAATCTTAAATTTCTGAGGGTTTTTCTTTATCTAAATTATAATCACAGAAAACTATATTTAAACTGTCCTTTTCTTCTTAAATGCGGCAGATGATAAATAATAAAATATACCTCCCAGCCCCAGACACCACAAGACTGCTGTATAGAGAAGCTTCCGATCCAGAGGCTCACCCAGCAGCAACATCCGTATAGATTCAATGACCGGTGTCATCGGCTGGTGTTCTGCAAATAATTTTAAAAACCGGGGCATTGTCTCCACCGGTACAAACCCTGAACTCAGATATGGGAGAACTACTGCAAAGACGGCGAATGCGCCGGCACCCTCCGGGCTGTTTGCCTTAATTCCAAGAAAGACGGAAATCCATGACAGCGCAGTAATATACAGCAGCACAATTAAGATCGCAGTCAGCCACTCTGATATTCGTGCAGACGGACGGAACCCCACCCCAAAGGCAACTGCGATTACGATTATTGCTGTCAAAAAATTACGCAGCAAGGCACTTATCACATGACCGCTCAAAATAGAATTTTCCTCCACAGGCATTGTACAAAAACGATCAATCATTCCGCTTTTCATATCATTGTTCACACTGATTGCGGTTGTGGAGGCACATTGACCAACGCATTGCAGAATAATGCCGGGAACAATATAATTTACATAGGACACATCCCCTACATTCATTGCACCGCCAAGAACATACACAAATAAAACCATCATTAATACCGGCAAAATAAAACTTGTCAGAAATGTATCGACATTACGTCTCGAAATTAACATGCATCTTCCCGTCATTGTCAGTGTATCCCCCAGGACCTTTCGTGTTCTATTCATTTTCCAACTCCTCCTTTTCTCCGATTAATGTAAGGAACACATCCTCCAAAGATGCTGATTTCCGTGAAACATCCGCTATATTGATGTTATGGGAAGCAAATAATTTTAACAATTCTGTCAGCACATTGACTGCCTCACAGGTATAAACTGTCAAACGGTTGTTTTGGCTGTCTTTCATCACTTTATACTCACGGACCAAAGACAATGCTTTTTGATACTCCTGTTCCGATGAAAATGCAAATTCAACAATTTCCTGCGGCAATAATTTTTTCAACTCCTCTAATGTCCCTTCTACAAGAATTGATCCCTGATCTAATATTGCGATATGATCTGCCAACTGTTCCGCTTCTTCGAGATATTGTGTTGTAAGAAAGACTGTCGTTCCCCTTCGTTTCAAATCTTTGATGATCCCCCACATATTACGGCGGCTTTGAGGATCAAGCCCTGTCGTCGGTTCATCTAAAAACAGGACCGAAGGACTGTTAACCAGACTCATTGCAATATCCAGTTTCCGTTTCATACCGCCGGAATATGTCGCTGCGAGCCGGTCTGAAGAATCAGCCAGTTCAAAATAAGCTAATAACTCAGATGCTTTTTCTCCCGGGTCGGGCAGATGGTTTAACTTTCCGATGACCACAAGATTTTCAAATCCCGTAAGTGTCTCATCAACCGCGGCAAATTGTCCTGTAAGGCTGATAACTTCGTGTATTTTGTGAGGTTCCTTTAAGACATCAAACCCACAGATATTGACTTCTCCGTCATCAGGTTTAATAAGTGTTGTCAATATTTTTACAGCTGTAGTTTTTCCGGCTCCATTTGAACCAAGAAGCGAAAAAATTGTTCCCCTTTTAATGGAAAAATTAACATTATTTAAAACCTCATTGCCCTGGTAACTCTTTTTCAGTCCTTTCACTTTAATTGATACATTATTAGAATCCATGCAGTTCCTCCTTTATTATACATGTTGAATGTATGTATTTAGGTAAAAAATAAAATTGCAGAGCAATTTTATTCTTTTTCCACCAGTTCCATCACCCGCTCTATCTTATATCTTGCCAATTGCAAAATTTCGTCATCTATCACAGGCACGCCCAGCGTATCACACATGTCCCTGATCAGATACAGTTTCTCAATTAATTCATCTTTGGAACATGGAAATATCGTAGGCACAAACCAGACATCTATGATCATTGTAAACAGGCTGGAAAATGCTTTTGGATATTTCATATTTTTTATAGAGCCGTCTTTGAGTGCTTCCCGAAACAGCTCTTCAAAAAAGGGAGCGAGTACGTTCTGACCATTCGCTATATATTCCGCCAATATTCTGGGATTCTTGGCCAGCGGCGCGGCCATGATGTTTAATTCCTGCTGCTCCTGATCACGAAACTGTATCTTAAAAACCTTTTTTAACTTTTGAAGCCCATTTAAGCTCTGGTCATTCCTCACTATATCAAATGGATTATTTTCAAAAAACAGCTGATCGCTCAGGGCGTCCAATACCTCTTCTTTCGACTTGAAATGGTGATAAAAGGCTCCTCGTGTCAACCCTCCCAAATTATTTACAATGTCTAAAACGGTTGTTTCTTCATACCCCTTTTCTAAAAATAATTTCAAAGATACATCCAATATTTTCTGTACGGTTTCTTCTGGATATTTATTACGCGGCATTTTACGGTCCCCCTTAGATACATACACTGTGTATGAAAAATATAACATACACGATGTATGTTGTCAATCGTTTTAACTGTCCTTTTTGGATATTAAAGAGAATATTCCTTTAACATTCCTTTCCCACTGTTTTTGGAATCATAAAGCGCATAATCTGCTGCTTTGAGCAAAGTACTGCAGGATGGCAGTTTCTCACTGTACCAGGCAAGGCCGGCAGATATTTTTAATGTATGTACACTTCCATCCGGAAATAGAATTGGATCGTTCTGGATATCATCATAAAATTCTCTGATTCGTCCTGTAATTTCCTTCTTTTCTGAGTAATGATGAAGGAAGATACAGAATTCATCTCCCGATCTGCGGGCGGCAATCCCATGATCCCCATTAAAATTCTTCAGGTGTCTGCCGCAGCAGCGCAGATATTCATCTCCCCAGTCATGCCCATAATTGTCATTAATTCCCTTAAAATTATCCAAATCCATCATAATCACAGCCGCACATCCCAGATGATTCTTCCTTAACCTCTCTTCTACTTCTTTTTTGAACACTTCAATGTTACAAAGCCCCGTCAGCAGGTCATAATCACGTTCCCGCTGTATCTTCCTTTTTTCCAGCATATCCTCCGTCACATCCGTTGCAACGCCAAATGTCTTATTCCCATCAGAATTCATCTGTATTTTTACCCATTTCCCAGGACTGTAAAAAAGCTCATATATGTCCGTCTCTCCTTCTTCGGGGTGATCCATCAACCTCTCAATAACACCGGTAAACCTTTCTCTGCTCGTATAGAGTTTCTCAGCCTCTTCCTCACTCCATCCCATTACCATACGAAGTCTGTCTGTCGCTATAATCAGATTATTCTCTTCACCATACTCAAAAACTCCAATCGGTAGATCCACAATGTCAATGACTTTCGAAACCTTGACAGTAGCATCCAGAATTCCCTGCACCATCTTATTAATTCCACTGCTGAGTTCGGCAAATTCCGGGTTACTGTCTACCTTCACCACAGTATTCAGATTCCCATCTGTAATCTGAGCCAGGTCGCCCATGATGGTATGAATTCCGTCCACAATCTGCTTTTTTAAAAGCCTGTTAATCACAAGAATTAATATCATGCATACAAACAGAAGAAAAATATAAGTCAGCAGAATCTGAAGGTTCCGTTCACTATATAGAGCTTTTGTTGTCTGACTCACACCCAGAATCAATCCATCATACTCCCGGGCTACGCAGAAACTTTTCTTCCCTCCGGCCTTTGTAAAAGCTCCATCCTGAAATTCCTTCAGATTCTCCTCTGTAAATCCCAGTTTTTTCATATTTTTCCCTTTGAGTGATTCATCTGAATGAGATAAAATTTCTCCTGTCTCTTGATCCACCGCAAACAGTGTACTCTCGTTATCCAAAGGGACACGGTTCATTATATAATCCAGCTGATTCCTGCTCTGCGCCGCAAGCATCCGTGTCGGAGCCATTCCGACCTGCACAATTCCTTTTTTATCCTGCCTGGCAACTCCGATATACTGAAATACCTTCTGTTCATATCCATTCGGCCGGATATCCTGCACAAGAAAAGAATCCGGATGATCCAGAATTTCCAGAAATTCACGGGTCTGATCCGTGCTGTTAAAATCCATGCCGAAGTAAAGCGGTATACTTCCCGCATAGAGGATTCCATTTTCATCTATCACATGCAGTTCATCCACATTCAGAAGCTGAGCGATTCTTGTAAGTTCCTCCTGGCTGTTCAGCACATCCGGGTTCTGCTTGATAATATACGCAAACGCATATGCACGTGTCAGATAATCTTCACTCAAACTTTCTTTCAGGTTCTCAAGCTCCACTTCATTTGTCTCAAGTGTCTGTGCAACCTGGTCAAGCTTTATCCTGGAATTTTTCACCATCTGTTTTCTCGCGTTATGCTCCTGTACCCCCCAGTTCATCCCAAAAATCATGAGAAGCGCAGCCACCACCACAAGACTGATATACTTTGTAAATATTTTCTGCATATATATCTCCTTTAGAACCTATCTGTTTCCAACAGCGACAACAGTATCTCTCTAGAATCAGTATATCAGATCTTATCATTCCATGACTCACTTTTTTCCTGTCTTTCACCACGAAAATGAACCAAAAAACCTGCATTTAGTTTTTTGGTTCCCGTTTCGTTGTATAATACCCCACGAAAAAAATGCCCCCGCTTTCTGGCGTCAAAGCAGGGGCATTCTCTAAAACTATATAATTTCTTTTATTCTTTCAATACTGTCAGTGATATCATACAACCATGCGCTCGGCATATACTGCATTATAATCTGGCGGTTCAGATTATACCAGCTGCCGCAATGGTCAAGCACCGCAGAATCCGATGATATCACATGTTCTTTTTTCTGAAGTACCTGGTCTACATCCTGAATAATTTTTACTTCAGCAAATATTCTTTTATATCCAACCGCAACCTCATAGAGAAGACTGCCAAGCCTGCCCGAGTTCGAAACCGGACGGTCAAGATATATAATCGTCTCTCTTGCTCCCAGCTCGTCCAGACACCGGAACATTAGATCAATTGCCTCTGCTGTCCGGTCCATAATCTTATATGTACCCCGCAGCCCCGCCAGATCTCTGATGGCGCCATCCATCCCCTGCAGAAGCAGAGAACCTGACAATGCAACCTCTAAATTAATAATCGTATTGAATCCATCTATATATACCTGTTCAAGCTTCTCATTCGCTTTTATTTCTTTCTGTTCACGAAACGCAAGCTTATTCTCCGGTGCCACAATCCTTGAGAGTGCCTGACGCTGACGTTCCGACAACTGATAGTGATTGCCGATAAATGTCCCCGCCGACTTCATATCATATCCTCTGTTCAAAAGATAATATAATTCTTCTCCTGCCTGACGCATCTTGATCGTCCAACCATAGCCAAATTCAGTTCTATCATTCGGGACATACCCACGCTTTACTGTTTCCATATATTCGCCTCACAGACCATTATAATTACATTTACCTGATGCTGAGCCAAAAGCAGTTTAACTCCGGCACCATATACCTGGTATTATACATTATAATTTCCGTTTCGTGAACCACTATATAATGAATAATCTATAAAGTTGCATATTTACCTGCCAAAATCATGATGCCCCCTGTCATACACCTGATAAATTTAACTGCGGGCTTTATTTTATGCCGTTGTAAAAAAAAATATTTTTTTATAAAAAGGGCTTGCTTTTTACAGTTTCGTATGATATTATTATTAACGGTCACTGCTTCAGCAGATGACAAAATCTAATATGGCCCCGTGGTCAAGCGGTTAAGACATCGCCCTTTCACGGCGGTAACACGG